>JANXXJ010000127.1 GCA_025350665.1 Gemmatimonadota bacterium
CGACTCGGGTGTCGAGATCGTCACGAACGCCGAGGTATACGATCCCCATCCCGCCCTCACCGAGGATCCGGCCTATCCGGTAGGGCCCGAAGCGATGGGTCGAGGGGTCCATTGGTACGGCGCGGAGGAGTTCATGGGCCACGGCCGACACCGGCTGGTCGACTGGATTGGCCTCCCGCGCATCGGCCCCGAGCAGGGCGATGACCTCCGGTACCAGACTGGGGTCATCGCGGCAGCGTTCGGTCAGAAAGGCAGGGCGCAGGGCCTGAGCGACATCGGCCGCTTCGTGGAAGAGCTCCTGAATCCGGGCCCATCGCTCTGGATTCATGGCGTGCGATCCCGTTCGAGCTCGATGGCCAGCCAGGCCCTCGCGGCCCGCCAGTCGCGGGTCAGCGTGGCTTCCGATACATCGAGCATTTCAGCGCACTCGGGAATGTCGAACCCCCCGAAGAACCGGAGTTCGATCAGCGTGGCCTGACGAGGATTGAGCCGAGCCAGGCCTGCAATGGCGGCATCGAGATCGAGCAGGCCGCCGGCGGAGGCGGAGCCGACGGCCAGGGCGTCGTCGAACGTGACCAGGGCCACCTCCGCGCCGCCTCGCTTGTCGGCTCCCCGGCGCCGAGCTGCTTCCACGAGCACCTGACGCATGGCCCGGGCGGCGATCCGCTTGAAGTGGAGCGGCGACTCGAGGTCTGAGGGGGGGGAGGCGGCCAGTTTGAGCCACGCCTCGTTGACCAGGGCGGTGGGGCTCAAGGTCACACCCGGTTCGCCCCGCCGAACGGCGCCCGCCAGCCGGCGCAACTCCTCGTACGCCAGGCTGAACATCCGGTCGACCGCTTCGCGATCGGGATCCTCAGGGGTCATGACGGTTTTTCCGGATCCGCTGCGCATAGCGTGGGTAGCAAGGTCACATCCTGGACGTAACGGTAGCGCGGAACCGCGGGCCCGTCGAGAGGCGGCCCGGCCACAAATTGAGAGGTGATATGAGGATAACGGCGTGGCGTTGGGCTGTTGCCATCGGGATGGCCGGAGCGCTGGCCGGGTGTGGGACGACTGGGCCCAGCCCTACCCAGCCGAACAACGGGTCGATGACGGCCACCATCGACGGGGGGAGTTTTTCGGCCGTGGCGATCGCGGCCGCCTATTCCGGCGGGATCATGGGGCTCGGCGGGACCGACAGCCAGGGCCGGACGATCGGGATCGGCGGCCAGATCACGGCGCCCGGAACCTACCCGATCGGGCCGACCAGTTCGGCCAACTTCAGCCTGACCATCGGCTCGGCCAGCTGGCAGGCCGCGATCACCGTCGGCAGCGGGACCCTGACGGTGACTTCGATTTCAGCGACTGGCGCCAAGGGGACCTTCCAGTTCATTGCCGGGCCGGTGCCCGGTACGACGTCCAGCGGCAACAGGAATGTGACCCAAGGCGCGTTCGACGTGACATTCTGAATTTCAACTCAGGCTCAAACCAGGAGAATCGGCAATGCGAGACATGATGCGGGCGGCAGCAGTCGTGGCGGTACTGGTCGTGATTGGTTCGGGCGCCGCGATGGCCCAGAAGAAGACCGACCGGGCCTTCGGCGTCAATTCGACCGACATCGGCCCGGTGATCGGTCTGGGCGGGATCGGTTCGGCCGGCCTGTCGTTCGGCGGCCGGTTCGAGCGGGCCATCAAGGCGCTCCCCAATCTGGGCGACGGCATCCTGGCGCTCCAGCTGAGCGCCGACTACTACAGCTACTCGAACACGTTTGCGACAGTCGGCTACAAGTTCAAATACATCCCGATCGGCGCCACGGCCAACTACCACATCAAGGTGAACGATTCGAAGTTCGATCCCTTTGTCGGGCTTGGGATCGGCTACGCGATCGTCAGCAGTTCGTACGCCGGCGTCGGTGGCTCGGCCAGCGCGGCCTACTTCATCGGCCGGGCCGGACTCCGGTACTACATGGCCAGCGGTGTGGCACTCTACGGTGATGTCGGTGCCGGCGCGGCGACCCTCAATGCGGGGTTGATGTTCAAGTTGTCGGGCAACAAGTAGGACGCCGCAGCCATGCCGACCGCCGGCCTGTTCACTCCCGTCGACAAGCAGTGGGTGATCGGTACGCTCAAAGCCGTGGGGTCGAAGGACCCCGACGTGCTGCACGCGGCCCGCCTCAAGATGCTGTCGGCCGTCGGCTTCACCAGGATCGTCGGGGCCGGCCTGGCCGGCCTCGGCATTCTGCTGCTCGTGTACGCGGCGACCCGGTGGTCTTCCGGGCCGTTGCTGCTGGCCGGGTGGTGGCTGTGGCGACGAGGGGCTCGCAACGTCGCAGCCGTCGAGGCGGGATATGCGGAGTTCCGGGATTCGGCGCCGGCCTCCCGGAGGCCGACCTCCTGACGGTCCTCGGCGCCGGTCGGATGGTAGTGGGTCAAACTGACCGACTACCGGTCGGTTGACGGCCAGGCGCTCCCGGGGTTACGATCAATCATGCCGCTGCTGACTCATGGGTATCGCTACTCGTACCGTCCCTCCCCTCGCGGAGCCGGATCGATCGAGTAGCGCCCAGCAACAGGCTCACTCGTCATCGCCCGGTCACGACGGCCGGGCGATTGTCGTTTCGGCGGTTAGGCGGGCTCAACGGAGATCACGTCATGCGACCGAGAATCACGGATTGGAACGAGTACCAGCCCGACGACCACGAGGTGTGGCGTCTGCTGGCCACCCGGCAGCGGGCCAATCTCGAGACGAGGGCGTGGACCCCGTTCCTCGACCAACTCGCCCCGCTGGGCATGCCGGTGGACCAGGTCCCCCGCTTCTCGGCTCTCGACGATCGGCTCCTGGCGACCACGGGGTGGTCGATCGAGGTGGTCGACCGGATCATCCCGGTCGACACCTTCCTTGCCCTGCTGAGCCGGCGACGATTCTGCGCCTCGACCTGGCTCCGCTCCCGGGCCCAGCTCGACTACCTCGAAGAGCCCGACATGTTCCATGACGTGTTCGGCCATCTCCCGCTCCTGATGGACCCGACCTACGCCGATTTCGTCCGGCGTTTCGGCGAGATGGGGACCCGCCTGTCGGGCGACCGGACCGCGCTGATGCTGCTGGAGCGGCTCTACTGGTTCACCATCGAGTTCGGTCTGATCCGGGAGGGCGGCGCGTTGCGGATTCTCGGGGCCGGGATTCTGTCGTCGTTCGGCGAGACCAACCACATCTATGACCACGCGGTGGAGTTCCGGCCGTTCTCGGTCGAGGGCGTTCTCTATCAGCCATTCCGGAACGACGAGGTGCAGCAGCTCTATTTCGTAGTCGAGCACCCCGACGATCTCTGGGGTTCACTCGAGCGGACGGAGCAGATCGTCGCGCAGGCGGTCCGCGGCGACCGGCCGCTCGCTCCGTTCCGGCTCGACGAGCAGGTGGGGTCGGTGCCCCCAGCGGGACAGCCGTAGCCGGCGCTGTGGAGTGGACGCGGCGGTGTCCCGACGCTAGAGTTCGCCATCCGAACCGACGTTACCGGGGGCATTGAGCAATGCGCGCATCGTTCTGCTGGGTCACGTTTCACCTGATGCTCGCGAGCGCGGTGGGCGCCCAGCGCGCCGCGCTGGGGCCGGACACCCGCAAGTACGTGTCGGTGGACGCGCCGGTCGTGGCACTCACCAACGTTACCATCATCGACGGCACCGGTACCCCGCCGAGAGCCGGTCAGACGATCATCATCTCGGGGAACCGGATTCAAGCGGTGGGCCCCGAGGGCATGGTGGCCGTGCCGGCCGGCGCCAAAGTGATTGACCTGACCGGCCACACGGTCATTCCCGGCCTGACGGGGATGCACGATCACATGTTCTACACGACGCCCGGCTCCAGCGAGGTGCAGTCCAATTTCTCGTTTCCGAAGCTCTACCTCGCGAGTGGGGTGACGAGCGTCCGGACGACCGGGAGTTTTTCGCCGTACGCCGAGTTGAGTCTCAAGGCCGGGATCGAACGAGGTGACGTGCCCGGGCCCCGGATGCACATCACCGGGCCCTATCTCATCTCCCTTGGCCCGGACGCCCGGCTCGATCTGCTCGGCATGCACGAGGTGTCGACCGAAGCGGCCGCGCGGCGGGTGGTCCGGACCTGGGCCGAAGAGGGCGCGGAGTGGATCAAGGTCTATACCCAGATCACGCCTGAGATCTTCAAAGTGGTGGTCGACGAAGCCCACAAGCACGGGATGAAAGTCACCGGCCACCTCTGCTCGATCAGCTTCAGCGAAGCGGCAGCGCTGGGCATCGACAACATCGAGCACGGGCTCCGGACCAATTCTGACTACGACATCAGCAAGCGATCCGGCTCCTGCCCCCCGACCCACTTCGAGACCCTGGGGAAGCTTGACATGAAGGACCCGCGGGTGGCAAAGACGATACGCACCATGATCGAGCATGGCGTGCCGATGACCACCACCGCGGTGAACGAACAGCTGGCCCCGCATCGGCCCGGCCCCGATGCCCGGACGCTCGAGGCGATGGCACCCTGGATCGCGGAGCAGGAGACATCGCGGCGGGCCCATCTCGACCTGCCAACACCGATCGGCGAGATCTATCCGCACATGGGCGAGATCTATCCGAAGTCACAGCAGTTCGAGCTGGCGTTCGTCAAGGCGGGAGGCGTCCTCGCGGCGGGGGTCGATCCGGCTTTCGCGGCCCTGGCGGGGTTCGGGAACCAGCGGAACCTCGAACTGCTGGTGGAGGCGGGGTTCACGGTGCCGCAGGCGATCCAGATCATGACGGCGAACGGGGCAAAGATCCTCGGTGTGCAGAAGGATCTGGGCACCGTCGAGGCCGGCAAGCTGGCCGACCTCGTGGTGATTCAGGGGGACCTCATGGCCAATCCCGCCGCGATCTACCATACCGTGACGGTCTTCAAGGACGGCTACGGGTACGACACGGCGGCGCTGCTCGCCGCCGTGAAGGGGCAGGTCGGAATCCACTGACGCCCTCGGTCAGGGTGTCGGGATCGCCTTGACCGAGCCGACCACCGGGAGGGTGACGAACGACAACCGCCCGGGCTCATGAAATACGGTCTGGTGCGCCACCACCGGCGTCGTCTCCCGGCCGAGATCTCCGCCGGTGTTGAGATTGCGGGTGAGCACCGGGAAGGCGCCCGACATGACGGCCAGCCGCAGGTGTTCCCCCGGCCGCACACCCACGCAGGTCCCCCACATGTCGATCTGGTAGCTCTCCGGCTTGCCGGGTGTGAGCGGGTCATTCCGAAAATCACCGCGTCGAGTTCGGGCGCGGACCCAGCCTTCGGTCAGACGCTGGGAGTACCCGTCGGCCCGAACCAGGGTGAGCCGGACGACCCAATCGGTGTCCCTGGCCGACGAACTCGCCGTGACGGTGGCACCCACGGGACCGCACACCGTCATGGTCTCCCGTGGCGACTCCATCGTATACGTCAGCACATCGCGGCGGCGCTCGACCGGGCGGTAGTCGTCCGGGCCGCCCGAATCGACGTTCCGGGTCCACAGGAACGGGGTGGGGTCGGCGGGATCGTAGTCGTAGGTGCCGGGCCCCGTGCCCGCGAGCGAGTCCTGAGTCAGGCGGCCGGCATCCGGCTCACCGGCCCGGGCGCCGGCGAGGTAAAACCGGGTGTACCGGGTGCCGGGAAGCGGCCAGTCGTCCGCGCCGATCCAGTGGTTTTCGCCGAGGACAAAGAGCCGGACCCGGGGCCATTGGGCGACGTCGTTCGATTCATGCTTGAGGTAGCGGGCCAACCAGAGTTCGTACTGGCGGCGGGTGTCGACCACCGCGCCCGAACCGAAGTCCATGCCGCCGATCACCGGGCCCTGGGCGTCCGAGTCGACCCAGTGCCGCCACGGGCCGATCATCAGGTACTGGTTCTCGCGAGTCGCCGGCGCGGCCTTGGTCCGCATCGCGGCAAAATTCTCGAGGCTTCCGCCGAGTGTTCCGTCATACCACCCGGTGACGTGGAACATCGGGACCCGCGACTCGGCGAGCCGGTGTTGATAGCTCCGCGCCGCCCAGAACGCTGGGTTCTCGAGGTTGGCGAGATACCGCCGCCAGAGGTAGTGGCCCTGCTGGTAGCTCCCCACGCCGTTTCGGACATAGGGGGTACGCAGGAGCAGGGCTGGGACGCGCTTCGGCGTCTCGGGCCGATAGACGTCGGCGATCAGCACGACGCCGTCGGGCATGACGGCCCGGAGTCCGAATTCCCGCCGGACCTGGTATGGTCCCGCGGCATCGGCTCGGGCCGCCTGGGCGGCCGCGGGCCGTGGCGCCAGGACGGCCGCCCCCAGGATGGCGGATCGGACCAGGCGGCCGATCGAAGTTCGTATCACCCCGATCGTGACGCTATTCCCATCGGAAGACCCGGGTGGCGAGCCCGGAGCACACGCCGAAGATCACGACGAGCGCCGCTGCGTTGGCCCAGTGAGCGCTCCAGCCCGAGCCGTCCCAGATCCCCTGCATGAGGGCCACGGCGTGGGTCATCGGAAGTCCATGGGCGACGAACCGCACCGCGGCCGGAAGCTGCTCGAGCGGCACGAACAGCCCGGACACCGACAGCATCGGATAGAGGACGGCCGCGCCGAGTGGCTGGGCAAACCGGGCGGTAGGAACGATGCTCGCCAGCACAAAGCCGAGCGACAGAATGCTGAGGGTGCTGAGCAGCAGGGCCGCCGTGAAGCTGAACAGGTTCACCTGCATCGCCCCCGGGAAAAACCGCCGACCGGCCAGCACCAGCAGTCCCATGCCGGCGACGGTAAAGAGCAGCTTCACCAGCACGTGCGCGCCGAGGATCGTCAGCGGCGACAGAGGCGTCGCCCGGAGTCGCTTGAGAATGCCGCCTTCGCGGTAGATCGAGATGATCGACACCAGCGACAGCACCGCACCGACGGCAATGATCAGTGACGCCAGAATTGCCATGTTGAGCGGCGCCGCCTCGCCGACCGCCGCGGCACCGGCCGGGTTGGTGCCCAGCAGCCGGCCCCCGATGACGAAGATGACGACCGGAATGCCGAGGGTGCCGATCACACCCATCGGCTCCCGCAGGAAGACTTTGGTTTCGACCCAGGTCAGCTTCCAGAGCCCGTTCAGCATCGGTCAGTCCCTGATCCCATGGCCGGTCAGCTTGAGGAACACGTCTTCGAGTGTCGGGCTCTCGGTCCGGAACCCGCGGACCCGGACCCCGGAGCGGGCGATATCGTTGATGACGTTGGTGACGAAATCATCGCCTTCGCCGCGGAGCGTGTGGGTCGATCCGTCGCTGGTGTAGATCACGCTTTGCTCGGGACAGTGCGTCCGGACCAGATCGGCTGGGGTGCCCATCTCGATCACCCGCCCGTGCTCGATGATCGCGACCCGGTCACAGAGGCGCTCGGCTTCTTCCATCAGGTGGGTGGTCAGAAAGACCGTGGTGCCGCGGGCCCGGATGTCGGCGATCAGGGTCCAGATGGCGCGGCGCGCCTGCGGGTCGAGTCCGGTGGTCAGCTCGTCGAGGAAGACGACTTCGGGCTCGTGGATCAGGGCCAGCGCGATGAAAAGGCGCTGCTTCTGGCCGCCGGAGAGGGTCATGAACCAGGCGTTCCGCTTCGATTCGAGGCCCAGCCGGGTGAGCAGGGCGTCGGGATCGACGACGCGGGAGTAGAGCGCGGACCAGAGATCGACGGCCTCCCAGACCTTGATCCGTTTCTGGAGGTGGGCCTCCTGGTGCTGGACCCCGATCCGCTGGCGGAGCGCCGTGGCGTCGCGTTGGGGATCGAGGCCTAGTACCGAGATAGTTCCGTGATCCGGCTTCCGGAGACCCTGGATACACTCCATCGTGGTCGTCTTCCCGGCGCCGTTAGGCCCGATCAGGCCGAAAATCTCGCCGGGATGGACCTCCAGCGACACGTCGTCGACCGCGACCGTGGAACCGTAGCGCTTTCGCAGGTTCGCGACCTCGATGACGGGGGCCGTCATCTTACCGGGTACCGGCCGTCACCACGGGCAAGAGGATGTGCGACGGGTACTTCGCGGAGTGGTGAATCGTGTTGGCCGCGGTGATCCAGGTGACTTCGTCCCAGTTCACCCCGCCGGTGTTCATGTTCCGGTCGAACCGGGGAAAGTTGCTGCTCGACACCTCCACCCGGATCCGGTGCCCGGGCAGGAAAACATTGCTGGTGGCCTGGAGGTCGACCTCCACTTTGTAGACGCCGTTCGGCGCCATCAGCGTCGGGGTCCGGTAGCTCTCGCGGTAACGGGCCCGCTTGATCCCTTCCTGCAGATTGTAGGCGGTACCGTTGGGGAGGACGTCGAGGAGCTTGACGGTGAAATCAGTGTCCTTCGACGACGACGACACGTAGAGCACCGCCTTGATCGGGCCGGTCACTTCGGTTTCGGATGTGACCGGGTCCGAGGTATAGACCAGCACGTCCTGGCGAAGCTCGATGTCCCGCTGGTCCACGGGGCCGGCGGGTTCGTTCGAGAAGGTGCAGCAGATCGGGCCGGCCTTGGAGGGCACCGGGCTGGCCGGATCGTAGGTGTAGTGGTCGGGGGCCTCGGTCCGCGGCGCAGCGACCGAGAGCGTGCCCGAGCCGTAGCGGCTGTTGGCCCGCCCGTCGCTATGGAAATAGAACGGCTGTCCGTCCGCGATTGGAAACGTCGAGGCGGACTGCCAACGGTTCCGGCCCATGGCGTAGTACTGGACCTTTGGCATGGTGGTGACACCGTTGTCGGCCCCCTTGAGCCAATGGTCGAACCACTTGAGGTAGAGTCCGAAGTATTCCCGGCGGGTGTCGCCCAGGTCGCGCTCGCCGACGGTGGTCTTCTCGGCGGCGCCCCGTTCGGAGCCGCAGTGGGGCGAGGGGGAATAGATCAGGTACTGGTTGTCCCGGCCCTTGGGGCTCGCGGCGTTGGCGCGCATCTGGTTGAACAACACGCCGGTCCAGCCGGGCGCCGGGTCATACCAGGAATTGATGTGCAGCGCCGGCACGTCGAAGCTGTCACTGGGCTCGATGTACCCGAACTTCTTCCAGAAGGGATCGTCGGGCGGGTGGGTGACGAAGTCCTTCCAGTCATTGGGCGGCGAGCCGACCACGTCGGTGATGGTCGAGATCGGCAGCATGTCCGCCATGGTCCGGACCGGGACGTCGGGCACGGTCACGCCGAAGTTGAAATAGGGCGCGTAGGCGAGGTACTCGTTCCGGGGAAGGTCGGGCGAGAGCTTCGGGTGCCGCTTGATGCCGGCGGAACGGTACCACGCTACCAGCGAGACCAGTTCGTTGGCGCCGCCGTTCCAGGCGCCGAAATAGGTCATGATGCCGCCGGCCGCCTGCGGGATGGCGGCGGCGTGGTTGGGGTGCCGCATCGCGGCGAGCTGGATCTGGTCCTCGCCCTGATAGGAGCAGCCGTAGGTGCCGATCTTGCCGGTGGTCCAGGGCTGAGCGGCGATCCAGGTCATGGTATCGTAGCCGTCGTTCCGGTCGTTGGCCGAGGTAGTGAACTCGCCGTCGGACTCGTACTTCCCGCGGACGTCCTGGACCACCACGGCGTACCCGTGGCTCGCGAGCCACGTGGGGACGCCCTTCTCGAGCCGGAAGGTCTTCTTGTTGTAGGGCGTCCGGATCATCACCGTGGGCAGGCGGCCCTCGACGTCGGTCGGGAAGTAGAAGTCGGCGGAGAGCTTGACGCCGTCCCGCATCGGAGCGAAGTGACTCATCTCGATCCGGACCGGATGGGCGCCCTTCGGGGCGTCGGGCGTCACCGGGGACCCCTGGGCGTGCAGGCGGGCGACCAGAACAACGGCCAGCGTCGTGGCCTGGACGACCGATCGGCAATACGAAGGCAGCATGGAGCTCTCCATTGGTTCCCGTCTCGGCGCACCGCGGCGACGTCCATCAATATGGCCCGGGGGCCTCAGGTCGGACAGCGCCGCGCCGGGCCGCTTGCGTGACAGGGGTGCCGGCAGTATTTCCCGGGACTCTTTTCCCTGGACGACCAATGGCGGAATACCTGAACGTGGACCACGGGGATTCGTGACGGCGCTGCTCGACATCGCCCGGCTGGTCACGGCGTACTACGCCGAGCGCCCTGACGCTACAGTTCCCGGCGAACGGGTGGCGTTCGGCACCTCGGGTCACCGCGGGTCCGCCTTCGGCCGGACCTTCAACGAGTGGCACGTGGCCGCGATCAGCCAGGCGATCGTGGAGTACCGACGGGTCAAGGGCATCGACGGGCCGCTCTTCCTGGGACTCGACACCCACGCACTGTCGGAGCCGGCGGGTGCCACCGCCCTCGAGGTGCTCGCGGCCAACGGCGTGACCGTGATGGTGTCGGAAGGGGACGAGTTCACGCCGACGCCCGCTGTGTCCCACGCCATCATCCGCTACAACCTGGGCCGAACCCTGGGCCTGGCCGATGGGATCGTAGTCACCCCGTCCCACAATCCGCCGGAGCACGGCGGCTTCAAGTACAACCCGCCCAACGGCGGCCCGGCCGACTCCGACGTCACCAGGTGGATCGAGAAGAGAGCCAACGAGATCCTGACGAAGGACCTGGCCGGGGTGAAACGGGTTCCCTACCGGCAGGCGGTGCGGGCATCGACCACGCACCGGCACGACTACCTCCGCGCCTACGTCGATGATCTCGCCAACGTTCTGGACCTGGATCGGATCCGGAGTGCGGGGGTGACCATTGGCGTCGATCCACTGGGCGGCGCCGGCGTCCATTACTGGGGGCCGATCGCCGAGCGATACAAACTTGATCTCACGGTGTTGAGCGACGCGGTGGATCGGACCTTCCGGTTCATGGCGCCGGACTGGGATGGGCAGATCCGGATGGATCCGTCTTCGAAATACGTGATGCGGCCGCTGATCGAGCAGAAAGACCGGTTCGATGTGGTGGTGGCCTGCGATACCGACCACGATCGCCACGGCATCGTGACCCGAAGTGCCGGTCTCCTGCCGTCCAACCACTACCTCGCGGTGTCGATCCATCACCTGTTCCGGCATCGGCCCGGCTGGCGGGCGGACGCCGCCATCGGCAAGACCGTGGTGAGCAGCACGATGATCGACCGGGTGGGCGCTCGGCTCGGCCGCCGGATCCATGAAGTGCCGATCGGCTTCAAGTGGTTCGCCGCGGGATTGAGTGACGGGTCACTGGGTTTTGCCGGGGAGGAGAGCGCCGGGTCGTCGTTCCTCCGGCGGGACGGAACCGCCTGGTGCACCGACAAGGACGGGATCATCGCGGCGCTGCTGGCGGCGGAGATCACCGCGGTGGCGGGACGCGATCCGGGAGAGATTTACGCCGGACTGGAACGCGCCGAGGGGCCGACCTTCTACACCCGGGTCGAAGCGAAGGCCACGCCGGCCCAGAAGAAGCGGCTGGGCGCGCTCACGGCCGAGCAATTCACGTCGACCGAATTGGCAGGCGAGCGGATCGAGAGCGTGATCAGCGCCGCACCCGGGAACGGCGCGGCACTGGGCGGGATCAAAGTGAGCACCGCGGGCGGGTGGTTCGCGGCCCGCCCGTCGGGCACCGAGGACATCTACAAGATCTACGCCGAGAGTTTCCGCGGTGCCGACCACCTGAACCGGCTCGTCGCCGAGGCCCAGGCAGTCGTAGATGCGACGATCGGCGGGTAGGGCCCGCCTACTTGTTGCTCCGGGTGAACACGATCGGTGCCAGGGTGGGTTCGAGCGGGAGCAGGAGCCGGTCGATTTCGCCCTTGGTGTTGGTGCCGAAGCTCATCAGGCCCTTGAGCGGTACCAGACTCTTCGCGTCGCCGAGTTCGAAGGTGTCATAGTGGTAGTGGGTGGTCGGGGCGATGAGATCGTCCATCGAGACCTCGAGATTGCCGTTCACCAATTTCACCAGCGCGGTGCCGTAGCCCGGGTGGGTGTAGCTCCCCACGTACGCCGACAGCTCGTGGCTCGGCTGGGTCCCCTTCTTCTGTCCCGCCCGCAGCGCCGCCTGGGTTGAATCCTCGGCGTGGGCCGTTTCCGCGTCGGCGGTCTTTTGTTTCGCGATGTAGTCGATCGGCGGGAGGCCGAGGATCCGGTCGTAGATCGCCTGAACCACCATCGTCGGGATGGGGTTGTCGTCGCCGCGGTTCGACAGCACGACCACCCCGATGCTGTCGTCCGGCAGCCACGACATCTGCGAGATGAACCCGTCGATCGATCCGCCATGGGCGATCGCCCGGTGTCCGCGGTAGGAGGCCACCGCGAGTCCCAGGCCGTAGCTCACCAGATCGAACCCCGGCCAGTAGCCGGCCCCCGGCACGACCATCTGGGCCGACTGCATCTCGTCTTCGTTCTTGACCGAGAGGTGGAGCCCGCTGGTGTTCCGGCCATGCGCCATCCGGAACTGGACGTACTTGAGCATGTCATCCACGGTCGAGACGATCGACCCGGCGGGTCCGGCGGCGTCGAGGGACCGGACCGGGACCGCGGTGATGGCGTTGTTCCGCCAGGAGTAGGGGATCGAGCGGTCATCGGCGTCGACGAAGCCGTGGGTGTCGGGGAGCGAGCGGGTCATGCCGAGGGGTGTGAAGATCTGGTCCCGGATCATCCGGTCCCAGGGCTGGCCCGAGATGGTTTCGGCCAGATAGCCGGCAGTGGCGAACATCAGGTTCTGGTACTGCCAGACTTCGCGGAAGCCGTGGGTCGGCCGGAGGTAGCGGAGCCGGTCCACCAGCTCGGGCCGGGTGTAGTGGCGGCCGTACCAGAGGAAATCGTGGCGCGGGAGGCCGGACCGGTGGCTCACGAGGTCGCGCGGCGTCATCGACTTGCCGGCGTATTCGTCGAACATCTGGAAGGTGGGGAGGTAGGTCCGGACCGGGGTGTCCCAGGCGATCTTACCCTGGTCCACCAGCTGGCCCAGCAGCACGACCGTGAACGATTTGGTGTTGGAGCCGATGGCCATCAGCGTCTTCGGCGTGACCGGGAGCTGTTTGTCGATGTCGCGGTAGCCGTAGCCTTTCGTGAAGATGATCTGGCCGTTCTTGACCACGCCTACGGCCAAGCCGGGTACGTGCCATTCGGTCATCATCTGCTTGACGACTGGGTCGATGGCGGCTTCGAGGTTCTGGGAGGCGGGTTTCTTTTGGGCGTTGGCGGTGGTGACGGCCGTGAGAAGGCCCAGCACCGCCAGGGCGTGAGTGAACAGGCGCATGTGGTGCTCGCGTTGAGAGTGGATACCTTAAGGTATCACGTCCACCACTAATTCGACGAGGTCGCGATGTCCCGGGTCGCATGGCTGTCGCTGAGCGCCGTCCTGCTGGGGGCGGGGTGCCGTCGTGGAGGGGAATCGACCGGTCCGGTGGTGCGGGACAGCGCGGGTGTGGTCATCGTGGAGAACGCCGGCGTTGACCGCCCGGTCCCGTGGCGGCTCGCCACCGTCGTGGCGTTCGGCGGAGCGGACACCGGCGTCTTCAACCTCGGTCGCCTCGATTACAGCACCGTGGGCTCCGACACGCTCGGGCGGACATTCGTCGCCAGTGAAACGGACCTCCACATCGTCTCATTCGACTCGGTCGGCCGCCCGATCCGCGTGACCAGCCGGCGCGGGGCGGGGCCCGGCGAGATCAAGGTCCTGGGCAGCATGTACGTGGCACCCGACGGCCGGATCACGGTACAAGACTACGGTCGGATCAGCCTGGTCCAGTTCGACGGGGATGGCCGGCCCGTCGGCGATCGTCCGCTCCT
>JANXXJ010000101.1 GCA_025350665.1 Gemmatimonadota bacterium
AACGCATGCAAATGCTATGGTAGCGGGGTTGCCAATCCGAGAGCGTGTGTAGCATACACACGTCTATTGTTACGGATTGATCAAGCGTAGCCCTCGCTCATTTTGGAGCGAGTCATGAAAGTAACACCCAGTTTGAAATCCCCTCTGTTGGTAACGCTGCTTGCAGCGGGCATGGCGTTGAATGGTTGCGGTGGCAATTCTTCAACGACAGGCTCGCAAGCGTCAAGTGCACCAATCGCAAGCGCTGTGACTACCTTACGAGTCGAGTCATCTGGCAATTCTTCACAGACCGTTCCGCATGAAATGAGTCCTGTATTCCATATTGCTCCGGTCGTTTTACCTGATGGGGTTCCCGCCGCCGGGGCCCGACTTCCTGACGCCGGTCTCCGCGACCGGACGCTTCCTCTCCGACCGGGGGACGCCGGTGTCCTTCATCGACGACGGCGCCGGCCGGCCGAAGTACGTTTACGTGGGCCGGATCTATCGGCGCACGGACAGCTGACGGCGGAGCCGCGCGAGATCAGTCCGAACAGCGCCGCGGCCGCTCGCACTCGAAAACAGGCGAAACGATGGCGAACACCGATTCGCGCGTAACGATTCACATGGCGGCGAGCCTTGACGGTTTCATCGCCCGAAAAGACGGGCGGGTCGACTGGCTCGAGACCTCTGACGAATTCGCCGGCGGGGCCACCATGGACCCGGGACTCGTCGAGGCGTTCCTCAGGACGATTGACTGCTACGTCATGGGCTCGCGAACCTATGAGACCGCGTTGGGCTTTGAGGCCAGGGGGCTGGGGTGGGCGTATGGCGACAAACCCACGTTCGTGCTCACGCACCGCCAGCTCACACGGACCCGCGACACCGTCGAGTTCTCCTCAGGCGATCTCGCCCAATTCGTGACGGGGCGGCTGCGGCCCACCTACCAGGCCATCTGGTTTGTTGGAGGCAGCGTCGTCTCCGCGGAGTGCCTTCGCCTCGGGCTGGCAGACGAACTTCGTTATTCGATCCTGCCCGTCCTGATTGGTGACGGGATCCCGTTCGTCGACAGACTCGACAAGGACATTGACCTCCACCTGGCGGAGGTCACGGCCTACAAGAGCGGCATGGTGGAGCTTCGTTACGAGATACCTCCCAGGGTGAGAACATGACGAAGTCGGGCGCGAGCCAGGGCCAGCCGGCCGCGGAGCTCATCTCGAAACGAATCGCTGAACTCGGGGACTGGCGCGGGGAAACCCTCGGCAGAATGCGCCAGCTCATCAAGCAGGCCGTGCCGGACGTCATCGAGGAGTGGAAGTGGATGGGCACGCCGGTGTGGTCGCGCGACGGCATCATCTGCACCGGCGAATCCTACAAAAAGATCGTGAAGCTCACCTTCGCCAAGGGCGCGGCTCTGACGGATGCGGCCCGTCTCTTCAACTCAAGTCTCGACGGCAACGTCCGCCGTGCGATCAACATCCACGAAGGCGAAGAGGTTGACGCGTCCGCGTTCGTGGCGCTCGTGCGCCAGGCGGTCACCCTGAACCGCGCCGGCAAGGCCAGACCTTCGAAGCGAGCAAAGTAGGCCGCGCCGGACTCTGCCGGCGCGGAGCCGGCCTGACGCCTCGGTGCAGCTGGATTCCGATATTGCCCAGCGTGAACGGGAAGCGCGCCGCCCTCGCGGCACGTTGCGGCCATCGCTCGACAGCGGCAACCAGGCGGCTTATCATCAGCCCATGCAATTCACCCTCCGCTCGACCCATGGCCTTGTTCGCTGTTTCGTCCTGGCGCGCGCCGCAACGCTCACGCTGGGCCTGGTTCTCGCCGCGGGCTCGCTCCCGGCGCCCGCCGTGGCGCAGGAGCCCTCCACCACGTTCCCGAAGGCTCCGCCACTCCCCGACCTGACGGGCAAGGTGGCCCTGGTCACCGGCTCCACCGACGGACTCGGCCGCGACGTCGCCCGTCGGCTCGCCGCCGCCGGTGCGCAGGTGCTGGTCACCGGGCGGAGCGTCGAGCGCGGCGATTCGCTCGTCGATGAAATCACCCGGAGCGGCAAGGGGAGCGCCAGGTTCTACCGCGCCGACCTCGCCTCGCTCGATCAGGTGCGGCGCCTCGCTGACGCCGTGATCCGCGACAACAAGCACCTCGACATCCTCATCAACAACGCGGGTGTCGGCTTCGTCTTCGACACCACGCGGAAGTTCAGCGCCGAGGGGTATGAGATGCACTTCGCGGTGAACTATCTCGCCCATTACCTGCTGACGAAACGGTTGCTACCGCTCATCGTCGCCAGCGCCCCGTCCCGGATCATCAATGTGTCCTCGGGGTCCCAGGAGCCGATCGACTTCGACGACGTGATGATGACGAAGGGCTTCAACGGGGAGCGCGGCTACGCCCAGAGCAAGCTCGCGCAGGTGATGATGACGATCGATATGGCCCCTGAGTTGCAGAAGCGGGGCGTCCTGACCTACTCGCTCCACCCGGCATCGACGATGGCCACCACGATGGCGCGCGCCCTCAACGTCAAGCCGCGTTCAACCATCGCGGAGGGGGTCGAGTCGGTGGTCAACGCCATCACCACCACCGAGCCCTCGGGGACGTTCTTCAATGAGTTGAAGCCGTGGAAGGCCCAGGCGCAGGCCTACGACGCCGAGGCGCGGGCGAAGCTGCGGGTGCTGAGCGAGCGGCTGGTGGGAGAAAAGTAGGGCCCGCGCATGATCAGTGTTCGCCGGGCCGAGTCTCCGGCCGACATTGATCACGTCCGCCGTTTGATCTTCCTGTTCATAGACTGGCTCAAGAAGCTGTACCCCGATGACGCCCAAGGGGTCGAGGCCTACTTCGCGTCCATCCAACCCGAACTGGCTGGGTTGCCAGGCCAGTACGCGTTGCCGGCCGGCCGGCTCCTGCTGGCCGTTTGCGACGGCAGTGTCGTCGGCATGGTTGCCATGCGGGACCTGGGGGACGGCACTTGCGAGATGAAGCGGATGTTCGTGGACGCCGGGTTCCATGGCACCGGCGTCGGGCGCGCCCTTGCCGAGGCGCTGATCGCCGAAGCGCGCCAGGCAGGCTATGCCCGGATGCGCCTGGACACGGGCCACCGGCAAGTGGCCGCGAGCGGGCTCTACCAGCGGCTTGGCTTCAGGGCCATTCAGCCGTACTACGACGTTTCGGACGACCTCCGAGCCGACCTCACGTTCATGGATCTGGCCCTGGACCCTCAGCCCTGACCCGACCAGGCCGCCCGCTTGACCGGCGGGCGGGTTTGTGCCATCATGGGAGCAGTTCGGAGCCGCCAGGAAGAGCGATCTTCCACAGAGCAGGCGTCCGACCGGTGTCTCGCGCGGCCGGCCAAACAGCGCTCAGGAATGCAGCGAACCATCTACGAAGCAGGAGGAAGTCATGTCACACCATTCCGCCATGTCCCCCACCCAACACATCATCTTTCGAACCGACGGCAAGCCGCTGCGTTTCACCGGCGTACTCCTCGGCTCGAGGACGATCCTCGACGAGGAGAATGGCGAATCCGATACCCGGGTCCGGATCTTCCGGACCGAAAAGGGCAGCCTGGTGTGGGCCTGGGACCGGATCGAACACGGCTACCTTCCCGACGAGCCGGAGCCGGAAAACATTCAACGGGCCGACGCGCTGGTGATTTCCGCAACCGAGGGCTCACGCCCGGCAACGGAGGTCGCGGCGGACGCGTGGAATCGGCGCCCGACCGGCAACGGACGTCTGGCGGAAGCGAGTGTGCGCGCCTGGCACGACGCCGCGCGCCTCGACCAGGCCATCGCCGACGTCCTGTACACGGATGTCGAGTAGGCGCGGACACCAGGACGAGGAAGCGGCGCCCGGTCCGTTAGGCGGAGGCCGATGACTGGAGACATCCTGGCCACGTTGCCCGTGCGGCGTGGCCGTTGTCAATTGTGGTTCACTCCGCCCGCGGCGGCGTCCTGGGAGGTTCTGTGAACGCGCTCTTTCGGCGGGCAGCCGGATATCAGGGCGATCCGCTCAACTTGCCGGTGGCGAGTGTCAGTGATGCGATACCCTTCTACGAACAGCGGCTCGGCTTTCGGGTAATCGAACGCCGGGAACTGCCGGTCAGGGCGGCCATTCTCGAACGGGATGGCGTCCGGATCGGCCTGGTCGAGAACGGCGGCGACCCGGCCCAGGATGGATCGTTCTTCGAGGTCAGCAGCGTCGACGCGGTGTTTGAGGAGCTTTCCAGCAAAGGGCTCACGCTGGCCCCACCGAAGGTCCAGCGGTCCGGGCACGGCGCCTTCCGGGCGTTCTTCGTCATCGCGCCGGACGGTCTGTGCTACATGCTCGGGGAGCCGGTTCCGTAGCCGTTGCGCGGTGCCGCCCGTCCCGGAGTGTGAGGCGGCCACCGCCTGAGGGCTCGCCCGGGCCCAGGGCTGGCCGGTACGAATATCTCTCTCCCGGAGTGTGAATGCCCCGTTCTGTCTCGATGATCACGGCCGCGGCGCTTTCGGTGATCCTGGCAGCACCGGCGCCGATGTCGGCCCAGCGCCCGTCGACCATGGCCGGCCGCTCCACCGTGTACGCGCCGAGCGGCATGGTGGCAACCAGCCAGCCGTTGGCATCCGCGACGGGGCTCGAGGTCCTTCGCCGGGGCGGGAACGCCATCGACGCCGCGGTCGCCGCCGCCGCGGTGTTGAGTGTGACCGAACCCCACATGACCGGCATCGGCGGCGACATGTTCGCCATCGTGTGGCTGGCCCGGGAGCAGAAGCTGGTCGCGCTCAACGCCAGCGGCCGGGCCGGCTCGCTGATGACCCGCGAAGCGCTCGCGGCCCGCGGCTTCCGGTCCGGCACCCAGCAGGGCGTGACCTCGGTCACGGTGCCGGGCGCGCTGGCCGGGTGGGACATGCTGGTCCGCACGTACGGCAAGCGGACCCTGGCCCTGGCCCTGCAACCGGCCATCGGCTACGCCCGCGACGGGTTCCCCGTGACCCCGGTGATCGCCTCCCAGTGGGCCGCCGAAACCCGGCTCCTCCAGCAGGACTCGGCCGCAGCCGCCACGTTCCTGCCCGGTGGACGTGCCCCGGGCGCCGGGGAGTGGTTTCGCAATCCCGACTACGCCCGCACGCTGGCGACGATCGCCGCCGGCGGCATCGGAACGTTCTACGGTGGCGAGATCGGCCGGCGGATCGTGGCCCGGCTCGCCGCGCTGAACGGCTTCGTCACCATCGACGACCTGCGCCGGAACGCGCCGACCTGGGTGACGCCGATCTCGGCGCCGTTCCGGGGGTACCGGATCTGGGAGCTGCCGCCTAACAATCAGGGGGTGGCGACGCTCGAGATGCTGCGGATTCTCGAGCCGTACGACCTCAAGGCCATGGGCCACAACTCGGCGGCCTACCTCCATCACCTGATCGAAGCCAAGAAGCTCGCCTACGCCGACCTCGAGCGGTTCGTGGGCGATGCCGACCATCTCGACATGCCGGCGGAACGGATGCTGTCCGACGAATTCATCGCCGAACGTCGCAGCCACCTCGACGCCGCCAGGGCCCAGGCGCGGGTCGACCCCGGGCCGCTCCGGACCGCAAGCGAGACCATCTATCTCACGACCGCCGACGCCGACGGGAACATGGTATCGCTGATCAACTCCAACTACGATGCCTTCGGCTCGGGGATCGTGGTCCCGGGCACCGGATTCGCCCTCCACAACCGGGGGGCGGGGTTCACCCTGACGCCGGGGATGCCGAATACGGCCGCGCCGGGCAAGCGCCCCTTTCACACCCTGATTCCCGGATTCGTGACCCGAACCCAGGACGGTCGCGAGCAGCCGTACCTGAGCTTTGGCCTCATGGGAGGCAGCATGCAGGCCCAGGGGCATGCGCAGTTTCTGATCAATCACATCGTCTTCGGCATGGACCTGCAGGAGGCCATCGATGCGCCGCGCTTCCGTCACTTCGACGGGCAGCGGGTCGCGATCGAGGCGCCCGTGGGCGACGGGGTGCGGGCCACCCTCACGGCCATGGGGCACCTGCTGATCGATGACAGAGCCGTGGCGTTCGGCGGGGCGCAAGCGATCATGCGATTGCCGAAGGGGTATGCGGCGGGAAGCGACCCTCGCAAGGACGGCATGGCGGTTGGGTACTGAGCGCCGACCGCCCGTGGCCCGCATAACGGCTCGCCTCCCCGCCCGCCTGGCCTATCTGGCCTTGGCGATCGGGACGATCATTCTCGGGCTGGCCGTCAACCGCGGCCGTACCCCGCTTGGCCCGGTCGCGCGGGATGTCGTTGGGGACGCGCTCTGGGCCGCGATGATGGCGTGGTGGGTCGGCGCCGCGGCGCCAGGTGCGCGGCTGGCGGCCCGCAGTGCCGTGGCGCTCGGCATCTGCATGGCGGTGGAGGTCAGCCAACTGATCCATGGGCCCGCGATCGATGCGGTACGGCGGACCACGGTGGGCCACCTGGTCCTCGGCAGCGGGTTCGACCCGCGGGACCTGGCGGCGTACGCCCTCGGCGTCGCGGCCGCGGCGCTGCTTGAGTGGGCGGCGCGCGGCCGCGCTCCGGCTTAAGGGTTCGCGGCCCCGACGGCCCTGTTGGCGCCCCCGGCCCGCCGATCCTGCGCGACCCTCGCCCGTCGTTGCGCATCTCAAAGGGCGGGGAGATCGTGGACACCGCGCTCGCCGATCTCACAACGCGACAGGCTGTCGCGCACCAGTCGCATCAGCCCACGCGTACCATGCGCTTCACCTTTCCGGGCCGCCATCAAGACAATCAGCGTGGATCACCGACTACCGCCGCGCGCGTCGCGATGAGCTGATCGTCCCTGAGACACCAGGTTCGGCAAGTCACCGGCCGACCGGACCTGGCCGCCGTTTGCCCATCCCCGGACCGGCGGCTAACCTTGGCGCTGACCTCTCAAAGATTCCAATCATGAAACCCATGACGCCAGGCCTGTTCGCGGGGCTGCTGCTCCTGTCGGTTCCCGCCGCCGCCCAGACGGGCCGCCGGGTCGCGGACGGGGTCTACCTCCTCGACGGCGGCTCCGGCTGGATCGATCTCGGCGCCGACGTGCTGGCGATCGCGGGCGGCCGGGGGGACGCGTCGGCGGACCTGGCCGCCCGGATCGCCGGGGCCGCGGGCAAGCCGGTGCGGGCGACCTTCGCGCCTAACGGCCGAGGTGGCGCGGCCGGATGGCTGGTGCCGGCGACCCGGGGCGGCCCCGGGAGCGGACTCGGGTTTCATGGTGCCATGATCCTGGGCGGCGCCCGGACGGCGGAAGTCCGTGAACTCGAGCGCGCGGTGAGCGCGGGCAACGGCGTGGTGTGGCTCCCCGGCGCCCGGCTGCTGTTCGCGGGAGACCTCGTGGGAGACGGCCCGCTCCCGGACTCGAGCCGGACCGAGGCCTGGGTCGCCGTCTTGGAGCGGCTTCGGCGACTCGAGCCGGCGATCGTGGTCGCGGGGAACGGAGCAATTGGCGGCGTGGAGCTGATCACCCGCCGGCGCGACGCCCTCACGGCCGCGCGGGCCTCCGTCCAGCAGGGGCTCGACGCCCATCGGCCGGAGGCGGACATCCTCGGCTCAGTCCCCGCCGCCACCGCGGATCCGGCGCTGGTCCGGTCCATCTACCGCGAGCTGGCGGGTCTGGTTCCGCCCGCCATGATCGAGGAACTCGAGCTCCGGCCGGGGCCGTCGCCCACCGCGCAAACGCCGGGCTGGACCCGTCCCAAGGTCGTCGTCGTGGAAGAGCAGTGGCTCGAGCGGCCAGGCCGCGCGGCTGAGTTGGCGCGGGTAGCGCCCGGGGTTGCGATCCGGATTTCCCGGAGCCGGGCGGAGACAGCCGCCCTCATGGCCGACGCCGACGCCCTGTTCGGCCCGCCCAGCGCGGACATCATCGCGCGGGGCACTCGGCTTCGCTGGATTCAGTCACCCTCGGCCGGGGTCGAGTCCGTGGCCCGCATTCCCGGCTTCGTCGAAGGTCCGATCCTCCTGAGCAACGCCCAGAGGATCTACGGACCGCCGATCTCCGAGCACGTATTCGGTCTCCTGCTGGCGCTCGCCCGCCGGATCCCCCTCGCCATGCGGCTCGGGCAGGAGAGCCGCTGGGCGACCGACCAGTTCCCGGCCCTCGAGATGCCCGAGCTCCACGGGCGGACATTGCTGATCGCCGGGCTCGGCGGCCTGGGCACTGAGGTGGCGAGGACCGCCCGCGGCTTCGGAATGCGGGTGATCGGGACCCGGAACGTGAAAGGCGAGCCGAACGAGGTGGCGGAGTACATCGGCGGCGCCGACGAACTGGCGACGCTCGCGAAGGAGGCGGACTTCGTCGTGAACACGCTGCCGCTCACGCCGGCCACGCGGAACGCGTTCGGGGCCGCCGTCTTCGGCGCCATGAAACCCACCGCCTATTTCGTCAACGTGGGGCGGGGCGGCACGGTGGACACTGATGCGCTGGTGGAGGCCTTGAAGGCGCGGCGGATCGCGGCGGCCGGGCTGGATGTGACCGACCCCGAGCCGCTGCCCAAGGGGCACGTCCTCTGGACCATGCCCAACGTGATCATCACGCCACACGTGGCGTCGAGCTCCATCATGGAGCGGGAGCGGCTCTGGCTCCTGTGGCGGGAGAATCTCCGCCGGTTCGTGGCCGGCGAGCCATTGTTGGCCGTCGTGGACAAGCGGGCCGGTTACTAACTCCGACAGGACGATCGCCATGTTCGCACCGCTCTTCGTCGTCTCGTTCCTTGCCGCCGCCGTCCCGCCCCGTCCGGCGCCGCCGCCAGGCCCCCGGGTCCTGATCTACGTGGATATGGATGGCTCTTCCGGAGTCGCGCGACCGCAACAGGTGCTCTACCCCAATCCTGAGTACTTCGCGTCCCGCCGGTTCATCACCGCGGACGTGAACGCCGCGATCCGCGGGCTCAAGGCCGGGGGCGCCGGCGAGATCGTGTCACCGACGCGCACGGCAGCGGCAACACCGAGAGCCCCGACGTCATCATCGCCAAGATGGACCCGCGGGGCACATTCCTCTTCCGCGACGCCGAGTATGACCCCTATCTCGAGGCGATGGACTCTTCCTTCCAGGCCATCGTCTGCGTCGGGATGCATGCCCGGGCCGCTTCGGCCGGTTTCATGGCCCACACGGTGACGCTCGAGCCGGTCTACACCGTGAACGGCAAACGGATCACTGAGAGCGCGCTGATCGCCCTCTCGGCCGCGCGGTTCGGGATTCCGGTCATCATGATCGCCGGCGACGACGTCCTGCGCGATCAAATCCGCGAGGAGCTGCCGGGGGCCGAGTACGCGGTGGTGAAGCGAGCCCGGACCAGAGCCTTCGCCGATACGCTGCCGCAGGCGGAGGTCCAGGTCGCGATCGAGCGGGCCGCGAAGGCGGCAATCGAGAAGCTGGGGACCTTCACTCCATACTCCGTGGCGCCGTCCTACCGGTTCGAGATCAGTTTCCAGAACGTCACCCAGACGGACCTGGCGAGCATCGTGCCCGGCAGCACCCGGCTCGATTCGCTGACGCTCGGGTACACGACGGTGACCTTCCCGGAGGGCTATCGCCGGAGCACCCGGATGCTCGGCCTGATGCGGCTGGAGCGAATGCGATGGATGTCGCGAGCGGTCCAGGATCGGACGGACGCGGCGGTGATTCGGCGGAAGTTCATGGATCTGCTGGTGACCAACTGGCTCGAACCGGAAAAGCTGCCGAAGCCGCGACAGCCCTCCACGCCGGCCGGCAAACGCCGCTATTGGGGCGACACCTGAGCGCGAGACCGGAGAACTCCGACCGACCGAGGCCGACGATGGACGACCCGGTCAGGGAGACGGCCCCGCGGCCGAGCGAATCGGTCCGCCGGTGGCTGCTGGATTCGGACTCCTCGATCCGGTGGCAGGTCATGCGCGACCTCACGGCGGAGCCCGCCGAGCTCGTGGCGGCCGAGCGGACGCGGGTCGGGTTGGAAGGCTGGGGCGCGCAGCTCCTTGGCCGTCAGGAGCCGGACGGCACCTGGGGTGACGGTACCGTCGCACCGAAGTGGGCTTCCACCCTGCACACCATGCTGCTGCTCCGGGCCATGGGAGTCGACCCGGCGGGTGAGCCGGCCCGCCGGGCGGTGGGCCTGGTCGCGACCGCGTCACCTGGGGGCCGGAATTCGGTGACTCGCCATACTTCGAGGGCGAGGTCGAGCCCTGCATCAACGGCGGGGTTCTGGCCCTGGGCGCCTACTTCAGCGAGACCAGCGACCGCCTGGTCGACCGGCTTCTTGGCGAACAGCTCGCAGACGGGGGCTGGAACTGCGAAGCAGAGCGGGGTTCCGTGCGCTCCTCGTTCCACACCACGATCTGCGTGCTGGAGGGGCTCCTGGCATACGAGCAGGCGAAGGGGGCCACACCCGCGGTGACCGGCGCGCGGACCCGGGGGCACGAGTACCTCCTGGAGCGCCGGATGTTCCGGCGTTTGTCGTCGGGCGAAGTGATCGATCGCACCTGGACCCGGTTCTCGTTCCCGACAACGTGGCACTACGATGTGCTGCGGGGCCTGGATTACCTGCGCGGCGCCGCGGCCGAGCCCGATGAACGGGTCGCCGAGGCTGTCGGGCTGGTGGCAAAGCGCCGGCATCAGAACGGGCGATGGCCCCTCCATGCCCCCCACGCCGACCCTGTCGGCCTCGACATGGAAGGTGGGGCAGGCAGGCCGAGCCGCTGGAACACGCTCCGGGCGCTCCGGGTACTTGACTGGTATTCCACCCAGGCTTGAGGCAACGCGAACCATGGCCCTCCTGGATGGCTTTGTCGTTTGCTTCCCGTAGCGGCGGATGAATCGCTCACCGCAAAGGATACGCGCATCAATGGGCACCTCTGACGAGCAGGAGTCCGCCCTGCAGGCACTGCTCCGGGCGATCGCCACCCGCGACAGGTCCATGACGGGGCGGCTGCTGGCGGAGGCTCCCGCCCTCGCGCGAATGGCAATCACCGTCGGGGCGACGCGCGGCGGGGAAGGCGGGTACTTTCTCAAGGAGATCGCCCACTACGCCTACGCCGGCGATACGCCGCTGCACATCGCCGCCGCGGCCTACCAGCGTGAGGTCGCCGAATCACTGGTGACGAGGGGTGCCGACGTCCGGGCCCGAAACCGGCGCGGCGCCGAACCGCTGCACTATGCCGCAGACGGCACTCCGGGATCGGCTGGCTGGGACCCGGCCGCGCAGTATGCGGTCGTCGAATTCCTGATCGGGGCCGGCGCCGATCCGAACTCGAAAGACCAGAGTGGCGTGGCGCCCTTGCACCGCGCCGTGCGAACTCGTTCTGCCGCCGCGGTTCGGGCCCTCCTCACCCACGGGGCTGACGCGGTCGGACGGAACAAGACCGGTTCGACGCCACTGCACCTGGCGGTCCGGAACACGGGCCGCGGCGACAGCGGATCCGCGCCGGCACGGGAGGAACAGGCGACGATCATTCGCCTCCTGCTCGATCACGGCGCCCGCGCTTCGGACCAGGACGCCACGGGCCGGCCGGTCAGGGATTGCGTCCAGGCCGGCTGGATTCACCCACTACTCGGAGAGGGCTGATGTCTCCAACCTTCGCGCGCATTCTCTCCCTCGGTTTCGCCGGCGTGGGCATCTGGCTCGGCGGCCGGCTTACCCGACCGACGGAGACCGTGGTGGTAGGGGGCGGCAGTCGGATAGGCAGTGCGGGCACCTCTCCCACTTCAACTACAGTCCATGCAACGACAGGAGCACGTCATGCAACTCGGTAACTTTTCGGTCAGCCTGGCGGTCAAGGACCTCGGGGCGTCCAAGGCCTTCTATGAGAAGTTGGGCTTCACGACCTTCATGGGTGACTCCCGCAACTGGGTGATCATGAAGAACGGCCCTCACGCGATCGGCCTCTTCCAGGGAATGTTCCCGCAGAACATCCTGACCTTCAACCCGGGCTGGGACAGCAACGGGCAGAAGCTCGCCACGTTCACCGACGTCCGCGATTTGCAGCGCCGGTTGAAGGCGGACGGTGTGGCGCTCGTCACCGAGGCCGACGAAGCGACGACGGGACCGGCCAGTTTCATGGTGGTGGATCCGGACGGAAACCCGATCCTGATCGACCAGCACGTGTGAGATGTCTGGACCATCCCCTGCGAGGCCCGGCGTGGACGACGAAGCCCTTGGTTACCTCACCCGGCAATTCGACACGGCCTGGAGCCTCACCGCGTTCCACCTGCGCGGGCTGACCGCCGAGGAATGCCTGTGGCGGCCTGGCGCCCAGGGGCTGCACGTGCACCAGGACCCCGACGGCCGGTGGCGGGCCGACTGGCCCACGCACGAGGGCTTCGACCTCGGTCCCTCGAGTATCGCGTGGCTGACCTGGCACCTCGGCTTCTGGTGGTCCATGGTGCTCAACCATTCGTTCGGTGACGGAGCCCTGGTCCGCGAAGACATCGTGTGGCCGGGAGCGGACAGGGTCAACGAATGGCTGAACGGCCTCGAGGCGGAGTGGCACCGGGCCCTGGGGCGGCTCACCGCTGAAAGACCTGCGATCAGCCCGGCGAACCCGATGGCCGTTCCAGGACCGTCCGTTTGGCGACGTCGTCGCGTGGGCCAATGTGGAGCTCACCAAGAACGCCGCCGAGATCGGCTATGCGCGTTTCCTCTTTGCCGTCAGGGCCGGCAGCGACATCAGGGCCGCCAGCGGCGATTCACTGTGCTAGCCAGGCGGGGTCGGTCGTCGTTAGCATTCCCGACCATTGGTTCGCCGCCCCCTGCCCTGAGGTCAGCGTGAGGATTGCATCACTGCTCGGTTTCGTCGCCGGCCTTCTGCTGGCCCCGCCGGCCAGCGCTCAACCCAAGGGCCCGGCGACGATTCGCGACTCCATCTACGCGATGGCCGTCGACTCCGCCAAATACCCCGACGAGGCCTTCATCTATCTGCTGGACGACGGCGTCCTCCGGTACGAGCCGAGCGGCACCGGGAGCCGCACGTTCCGGCAGGTGATCCAGATCCTCAAAAAGGACGCGGTCGAGCAGTGGGCGGAATATTCGATCAGCTACCAGCCGGACCGGGAGCGCCTGGTGCTCAACTGGGCCCGGGTGGTGGCCCCCGACGGGCGAGTCTTGAGTGCTTCGCCCGAAGTCAGCCAGGATTCCGACGTGCCGGCCTCGATGGAGAGTCCGGTGTACCAGCAGGTGAAGGTGAAGCGCCTCACGCTCGCCAAAGTGGCGCCCGGCACTCTGGTCGACCTGAGTTACACGATTGAGGTCCTGCGGCCCCATCTCAAAGGTGACTTCTACTCCGGGTGGCGAATCACCACGGGACGGCCGGTGATCCGGTCGCGGTTCGTGCTCGACACCCCGACCGGCTACCAGCCGCGCCTGCTCGAACACAATCTGTCGTTTGCGGCGGCGGTGACCGAGAAGGGAGGCCGGACGGTCCGGACCTGGGCCGTGGGCAACCTGCCCAAGATCGACTTCGAGCTGTTCGCCTCCGACTCGAACGGCGTCTTTCAGTCCGTCAGCGTGTCCGGGGCGATCACGTGGGAGGATATCGGGACCTGGTACGCCGGTCTGGCCCGCGACCGTTACGCGTTGACGCCCGCCTTGCAGACCACACTGGGCACCCTCGTATCCGGCGCCAGGACCTTCGACGACTCCCTCCGGGCCATCCACCGCTACGTCGCCAAGGACGTTCGCTATGTGGCCGTTTCCCTGGGCATGGGCGGCTACCAGCCCCGCTC
The DNA here is from genome assembly GCA_025350665.1 of Gemmatimonadota bacterium. Taxonomy (GTDB): domain Bacteria; phylum Gemmatimonadota; class Gemmatimonadetes; order Gemmatimonadales; family GWC2-71-9; genus SHZU01. Next base: position 13,676 of record JANXXJ010000101.1, read on the forward strand.
GGCCGGCGTGGTTTCGGAAACGGGGTTCGGAGACTGCAAGGACAAGGCGACGCTGTTCGTCACCCTGGCCCGGGCGATCGGTCTCACGGCGTATCCCGTCCTCCTTCATTCCTCGAACCATGTCGACCGCGAGCTCCCGTCGATCTCCCAATTCGACCATGCCATCGCGGTCGTCGAGCGGAACGGGACTCGGACGTTCGTCGACCTCACGGCGAGCGAGGTGCCCTACGGCCTCGTCCCCCCGAGCCTCGACGGCCAGTTCGTCCTGATCGTCGAACCGGACGGCACGACCCGCCAAACGACCATCGCCGAGCCGAACCCGGACCAGCTCGCGAGCCGGATGATCGTGCGGGGTACGATCGATTCAGCCGGCTATTTTGGCGGCACGATCGACATGCAGCTCAGCGGACCGGCGGCGACCGCGCTGCGGGCGGCGCTCTCGGCGCCCTACGACAGCACGGTCCGGCGCCAGTCCGCCCTCGGCCTTGCCGCCAGTGCCTACCCTGGGGCCCAGAGCGACAGCCTGGTAGTCCTCGACAACGGCGCTGCCGGCGGCGATCCGCACATGCTGGTGGAAATGCGCCGTGGCCGGGCCGCCCAGCTCGCCGGCAACGCTGCCATCCTGACCTTGCCGTTCCGGCAACGCGAAATGGATGTCTCGGAGACGGTCCGCGAGCTCCAGAAGAAGACGCCCCGCCGATTCCCCATCGACATCGCTGCCATTATGGGTCGGGGAGCGCGAGACGTGCGATTCGAGCTCACCCTGCCGCCCGGTTGGACCGCGGAGTTACCAACACCCCAGAGCCATACCGGATGGTGGGGCCGGTTCGATACCCACATGGATCAGAACGGGCGTACCCTGCTGCTGATCGAACAGCAGGTGCCGGCCCACGGGAACCTCGCGCCCGATCGGGTCGACGATGCCATCAAGTGGCTCGAAACGGCGCAGGCCGTGAATCAGCAATACCGAACGGTGGCGGTGGTCAGAAAGCCGTGACCGGATTCGCAAGAGGCCTGATCCGGCCCGGTCGGAACAGTCGATCGAAAGGGAACGCCATGCCGCGCTCAGTCCTGATTGCCGCCGTCGTGGGCCCGTTGATGATGGCCTGTCAGCGGGGCCCCGCCGTCGTCCCAGTAGCTGCCGAATCGTTCCGGGTCACCTGGGAGCATGCGAGTCAGGCCTGGTGGGCGGACCTGAACGTGACCGAGCCGGCCTTCCCACTGCTGCTACAACGCCTGCCGGACCAGTCCTGGCGTCGCCTGAGCGTGCTGCCCGTCGCCGACGTCCAGCCGACCGCCGTCGGACGCCATGAATACCAGGTCCCGGTGCTCGGGTGCCCCGTTCAGGCAGCCCTGCAGGAAGGCGGCTCGGAACGAATGGAGTTGACCTACGCGGACGCAACGCCGCTGAAGGCACCGCCCACCAACGATGTCAAACAGCCGATGACGCCCAGTACCGTCGTGACCGTCGAATCCTATGGATCGGCCGGCCACGCCACGGGATTGTCCTGCCGCGCCGGAACCCTGCCGGAAGGTCCCGAGGTCTTTGCCGTCCTGCTTCCGCACGCGGCCGATGTGGCAGCGTTGCTTGCCACGCTCCAAGAGGATTCGAGACTCTCGACGCTCCGGACCGGAACGGCCGCTGCCGGCGGACGGCTGCTCACGTCACGGCGACTCTGAGGCGAGCGATCGGTCGCACGACACCGCCCGCTGCTCGAGCATCTCGCGCTCCGGCACGTTTTCCGTGAGCACCGCCGCTCGCTCAAACTCAGCTCGCCCCTCCGCAAACCGGCCCAGCTTGAACAGAAGGTTCCCCCGAACGCTGGGCAGCAGGTAGTAGTTCGCCATCGCCGGCCACTCGGCCAGGCTCGCCAGCGCCTCGAGACCGGCGGCCGGCCCGTACATCATCGAGAGCGCCACGGCCCGGTTCAACTCCACGATCGGGGACGGCGACACCACCGCGAGCGCGTGGTAGAGCGCCACCATCCGGGTCCAGTCCGTCTCGTCGGCGGAGCGGGCCCGGGCGTGACACGCCGCGATCGCCGCCTGGAGCGCGTACGGACCGAGCGGCGAGGCCAGGGACTCCGCCCGCGCCAGAGCCTCCAGGCCTCGGCGCACCAGAATGTGGTTCCACCGCGACCGGTCCTGGTCCAGCAACAACACGGGCTTCCCTGCCCCATCCACCCGCGCCCGCGAGCGCGACGCCTGGATCTCCATCAGCGCTACCAGTCCCTGCACTTCCGCCTCGTCCGGCATGAGCTCCGCCAGGATCTGGCCCAGACGGAGCGCATCGTCGCACAGCGCCGGCCGCATCCAGTCCTCGCCGGCGGTGGCCGAGTAGCCCTCGTGAAGGTGAGATAGAGGACCTCGAGCACGGAGCCCAGTCGGGCGGCCAATTCCGGTCCGCGGGGCACGTCCAGCGGCACCCGGGCCTCGCGGAGAGTGCGCTTGGCCCGGACGATTCGTTGGGCGACGGCGGGCTCGGGCACCAGGAATGCCCGGGCGATTTCGTCGGTGGTCAGGCCGCCTAACAGCCGGAGCGTGAGCGCGGTGCGGGCCTCGGCGGAGAGCACGGGGTGACAGGTGGCGAACATCAGCCCCAGACGATCGTCGCCGACGGGGTCATCCAGCGCGGCGTCGAGCGCCAGCAAGGCCTCGTCCTGGCGCCAGTCCTCCTCGCGGCCAAGCTCACCGTGTTTCCGCTCGGCCATCCGGCCGTGGCGCAGCCGATTGATGGCGCGACGCCTGGCGGAGGCCATGAGCCACGCGCCGGGATTGTCCGGAATCCCGGCGTCGGGCCACTTCTCGAGCGCCAGTACGAACGCGTCCTGCGCCAGATCTTCCGCCAGACCCACATCGCGAACCATCCGGGCCAGGCTCGCGATCAGGCCGGCCGACTCGATCCGCCAGACGGCCTCGATGGCCTGATGGACGTCGCCGGCCACAGCTCAGCCGCCCGTGGCGGCTGCCTGGACGTCAGGCGGGAAATCCGCCATCTCGAACACCTGACGAATTTCAATGATGTCGACGTCGGCGGCGGGGCAACGGGACGCCCACTCCACGGCCGCGGCCTGCGACTTGGCCTGGATCATCCAGAAGCCGCCGACCAGTTCCTTGGCCTCGGCGCACGGACCATCCGTGATCTTCGGCCGGCCGCCCTTGAAGGCGACCCGGGTGCCGATCGCCGGAGGGTGGAGCCCTTCGGCCGACAGCAGGATCCCGGCCTTCTGCATCGAGGCATTGAACTTCTGCATGGCGCCGACCGCCTCGGCGCTGGGCCGGACGTCGGGCGACGCGTCCTCATATCCCTCTGAGCGAGCCCCGCGCCCCGTGGTGCCGACGGTGAGTCACGTCTGGAAACCGGCGCGTGACGCTGGCGAGGTCGTGACGCCGATCGAGGTCCGGACCGATCTCGCGGACTTCCCGGACTCGGCGGGCCGCGGCTTGAGCCTGAGCGTCCCGATCACTTATGCCGGCGTCCGTGGCATCGCCGATCGGGTCGAGAGGCTCGAGATCAGCGACCCCGCCGGTACGGTTCCGCTCCGGATCGAAGACGACCGGCCGGCGCCGGGAGGATTTCCCTTTTTCCGCCACCTGAAGGCCCAGCGCCCGGTGACCTCGCCCGTGACGTTGTCGTACCGCTCCCTGGCCCCGAGGGAAGAGATTCGCGGCCCGCCGTTCGGACTCTACGCGGCCTGGGGCGGCGTGAGCGGAGCGGGCTCCGGATTTCTGGTCTTGCCGGAGTGGAGCGACACCGTCACCACCTCGGTCCGATGGGACCTGAGTGACCTCGCGCCTGGCTCGATCGCCGCCTCGAGTTTCGGGGTTGGCGACCTCACGCTCCGCGGCCCGGTCGACCAGATTCGGAATGGCTGGATCATGGCTGGCCCGCTCGGCCGCTATCCCGCCGGCCAGGACGGGCGCGGCTTCAACGCCTACTGGCTCGGTATCCCGACCTTCGATCCCGAAACCGAGATGCGGTGGGCGGCGCGGATGTACGCTTTCCTGGGCCGAAGCTACCAATATCTCACGCCGCTGCCGGCGTACCGGGTCTTCCTGCGGGTGGCACCCCCAGGCAGCCCGTTCAACAACAGCGGCACCGCGCTCGACAGCTCGTTCCTGGGGGGCGCGGAGTCGCGGGCCGCGGGAGCGGCGGCTCATGGCGAGTCGGCGCGGGAAACCATCACCCACGAGCTCGGCCACCTGTTCGTGGGACAGATCGAGGCGCCCACCGGAATCAGCAGCTGGTTCAGCGAGGGGCTCAACACCTATTACACCCGCCTG
>JANXXJ010000137.1 GCA_025350665.1 Gemmatimonadota bacterium
TCGCGGCCATCGGGATCGCCGCACTGGGCCGTTCCGCCCGGGCCGCCGGTGACGGCGCTACTCCGAGCGAAACACCCATGGCCGAGGCGACGTGTTCGAAGAATCGCTCCTCGCCCTGAAGCAGTCCCTCCATCGTCCGGAGGAACGCGCCGGACTCCGCTCCCTGGATCACCCGGTGATCGTAGGTGCTGGTGATCATCATCACCTTGGCAATCCCGAGCGCCTTGGTCTGTTCGGGCGTGACGGACTGGAATTCGGGCGGGAACCCGATCGCCCCGACGGCGATGATGCTGCCCTGTCCAGCCATGAGCCGCGGAACCGAGGCCACGGTGCCGATGCCACCCGGGTTGGTCAGCGACATCGTGGCGCCGGCAAAGTCATCGGGCATCAGCTTGTTGGTGCGAGCCTTCTCGATCAGCGTCTCGTACACGGTGTGGAAGGCGGCGAAATTCATCGCTTCGGCGTGCTTGATCACCGGTACGACGAGCCCCCGGGAACCATCCTTTCGCTCCGCGTCTACCGCGATGCCGAGGTTGATGCCCTGGGGATCGATCCGATGGGGCACCCCGTCAATAGCCGCAAAGGTATGGGTCATGACCGGGTGGGCGGCGGCGGCGCGGACCAGGGCAAAGCCGATCAAGTGGGTGAACGAAATCTTCTCGGTGCGCCCGGCCCCCTTGAGCGCGGCGTTGAGTTCGGCCCGGCAAATCTCGAGCGTCCGGACCGCGATCTCGCGAAACGTGGTAGCCGTCGGAACGGTCAGGCTCTCGTTCATGTTGGTCGCAAGCCGGGCGGCCGGCCCCTTCAGGGGCTGGCCACCGGGCGGGACCGGGGTGCCGCTCTTCTCCGCCGCGGCCGGCGCTCCGTTGGACTTGGCCGCCACGACCAGGGGACGTTCCCCGATCCGGCCGGATTCGAACAGCCGGCGCCATTCCGGGGCAACGCCGCCCGGATCCCTGAGGTATTCCTCGTAGATCGCCTGGGCAAAGCCCGCGTTCGCGGTCTCGAAGACGTTGGGGTCAATGGACCGTTCGGTCATGCTCATCTCTCGATCATTGCTGCGTTTCAGCTGTCAGGGTCGGCGCCGGATAATAATGTCCGCCCCCGGGGAATGGCGCTCGCCAACTCCCGGTACCGTTCGATCTCTTCGCGCCGACGGGTCTCATCCCAACCCAGTTCGCGGCTCATCAGACGCGACACTCCGTCCAGCGCCGCCAATCCGGCGTCCGGTGTCTCGTATGCCAGCGACAAACGCCGGATCATCACGTCGTCGATTTTCCGGGCGTACTCCCGGCGGACCGCGTGAACCACCTGCGCTCCGATCGCGCCGTGACGCGGGTGGACCGGTTCCCGGAGCTCGGGCCACTCCGCGATGAACTCGTACAGGGTCGGGACCTCCGAGCCGTACTGTCCCACCAGGTGGGCCACGGTTCGTTCGCTCAAGCCCCGGCCGCTTCCCCGGGCAAACAGCGTTTCGACCCTATAGGCATCGCCACCCGGCAGCGGTTCTGTAGCGCTTCGGGATTTACTCGGGTCTTGAGGGATCGGCTTGACGCCCAGGCTGATCTGGACCTGGTCGATGGCCGTGAAGGCCATGCGGCGGAACGTGGTGAGTTTCCCGCCGGCCACCGTGATGAGCCCGCGCCGGCCAGTGGTCACGCTGTGTTCCCGCGAGCGGGCTCCCGGCCCGGAGCCCTTCGCGTCGCGAAGCAGGGGGCGGAGCCCGGCCCAGGAGACGGAGACGTCCTCGAGCGCCAGGCGGGCGTTCGGGAAGATGGCGTTGGCGGACCGGAGCAGATACAGCATGTCCGCCTCGGTGGCGGCGACATGGTCGGGCGAATCCCCGCTGTCGGTGTCGGTCGTCCCGATGTAAGAGCGATCACCCCAGGGCAGGACGAACATGACTCGCCCGTCGATCGGCGACAGGAAGGTGATGGCATGCTGGTGGCCGAGCCGGCTCCTGGGGACCATGACGTGGGCCCCGCGAGTCGGCGCCAGCAGCGGGACCTCGGCCGGATCTTCGAGCCGACGGATCTGGTCCACCCACGGACCGGCCGCATTGACCACCACCCGGGCGTGGACGGTGCCCTGCGCGCCGGTCAGCCGGTCCTCGATGGTGGCGCCGCTGATCCTCCCGTCCTCCATCTCCAACGCCGTAACACACATGTAGTTGGAGACCAGGGCGCCGTGGGCGGCCGCGGACCGGAGGGCGGCGAGCGTGAGGCGGGCATCGTCGCACTGGGCGTCCCAGTAGAGGGCGCCGCCGGCGAGGCCCCGTTCCCGGAGCAGGGGCTCCTCTTCGAGAACGGCTCGCTTGCTCAAGGCCCGGTGCCGTCGCACATTACCGCGGAGCGCCAGCACATCGTACAGGGTCAGGCCGAGTTCGATCTTCCAGCGCGACAGGCGGTCGGTCGCGAACACCGGGAAGAGAAAGCTGAGGGGCCGGACCAGGTGAGGCGCGATCCGGAGGAGCACCGATCGCTCGACCAGCGATTCCCGCACCAGGGACCATTGGCGGTGTTCGAGGTAGCGCAGGCCGCCGTGGATCAGACGACTGGACCGGGAACTCGTTCCCGAGCCGAAGTCGCCCCGGTCGACCACCGCCACCGACAGTCCGCGCATCGCGGCCTCCCGGGCGATGCCGGCACCCGTGATGCCGCCGCCGATGACGAGCACGTCAAGCCGGCGAGCGGTCAAATCCCAGATTGTGGCACGAGCGGAAGGATTCATACTCTGTCCATCGATACACCGATTCCGGCGCTGGGTTTCGAGCAGCGGCCCAGCTATTGGTTTACCGCGAACGCCGGCTTGATCCGTCCTGGCGTTCGGGTTCTCGATCTTGCCTGCGGGACCGGACGGCATGCCATCGCGGCTGCTCAGCTCGGGGCCGATGTCGTGGCGGTGGACAAGGACCCCGCCAAACTCGGCCAGGCTCGCGAGGACGCGAGCCGACGCCGGCTGACCATCCGCTGGGTCGAAGCCGATCTCGAGACCGCCTGGCCCGACGTGGGCCAGTTCGACGTCGTCCTCCTCTTCAACTATCTCGACCGGCCTCGGATGACTCGGGTGCTGGATGCCCTTCGTCCCGGTGGCTACCTCGTCTTCGAGACCTTTCTCGAAGTCCAGCGGCAGCTCGGATGGGGCCCGCAAAAGGAGGCGCACCTGCTCAAATTCGGCGAGGCCCCCTCGCTGGTAGCGCCCCTGGTCGTCGTTCATGGCCGGGAGGCCTTCGAGCCGGCCGACAACGCACAGTGGGCGGCCGTGTCGAGCGTCCTCGCCCGCCGAAGAAAATAACCATGGCGTCGCGGCAGGCGGTCATCGTCGCCGGGGTTCGGACGCCCTTCGCGAAGGCTGGAACGGTCTTCCGCGGCGCCGGACCCGTGGCGATGGCGCGTTTCGCGACACGAGAACTGCTGTACCGCGCCGGCATCGACGGCACTCTCGTCGATGAAGTGATCTTCGGCCAGGTCGTCCCGAATGTCTCGGCGCCCAACGTGGCCCGGGAGGTGAGTCTTCTCCCTCAGTTTCCCCGAACGATCCCGGCCTATTCGCTGAATCGCGCCTGCGCGTCCGCCGGCCAGGCGATCACCGCCGCGCACGACCAGATCGTTCTGGGTCATGCCGACACCATCATCGCGGGCGGCGTGGAATCCCTTTCCGAGGTGCCGATTCTCCATTCGCGGCGGATGAGTGAGTTGCTGGTTCAGGCCAGCCGGGCCCGGAGCATCGGGCAACGACTGGCGATCTTTTCACGGATCCGGCCCCGTGATCTGGTACCGGTGACACCTGCGATTGCCGAGCCGTCCACCGGCGAGTCGATGGGGCAGTCGGCGGAGAAGATGGCGAAGGAGAACGGCATCGGTCGGGAGGCCCAGGACCGGGTGGCGCTCATGAGCCATCAGCGGGCTGCCGCCGCGACCGAGGATGGCCGACTCACGGCGGAGATCGCCCCGTGGTTCGGCGGCCCGGCTCGAGATCAGGTCACGATCTCCGACAACGGCATCCGCGCCGATACCACCCTCGAGGCGCTGGCCGGCCTCAACCCGGTGTTCGACCGAAAATACGGAACGGTCACGGCCGGCAACGCGTCACCGCTGACGGACGGCGCCGCCGCCACGCTCATCATGGAGCGGGAGAAAGCCCTCGCGCTCGGTCTTGCGCCGCTCGCGACGATTCGAAGCTATGCCGTCGCAGCGGTGGACCCGGGCTGGCAACTCCTGATGGGACCGGCGTTTGCAGTACCGAAAGCGCTTGACCGGGCCGGCATCACTCTCGCCGACGTCGGGCTGGTCGAAATCCACGAGGCGTTCGCCGCCCAGGTGCTCTCCAACATCGACGCCTGGGCCTCGCGGGCATGGGCGGAGAAGCTCGGGCGGAAGGCGCCGGTCGGCGAGATCGACTGGGACCGGACCAACGTCATGGGCGGGTCAATCGCGATCGGGCACCCGTTCGGCGCTACCGGCGCCCGGATCGCCACGTCGCTCGCCAACGAAATGGGTCGCCGCGACGTCCAGTTCGGCCTGATCTCGATCTGCGCCCAGGGCGGCATGGGCTTCGCCATGGTCCTGGAGCGGACGTAGCGTGGCGATTCTCTCCTGGTCGGTGACCGCGTCCGGCGTTGGGGTGGTGACGCTCGACGTCCCGGGCGAGGCGGTCAACACGTTCAGCCACGCCCAGAGCGGCGAACTGTGGGGCTGCCTCGAAGCCCTCGGGGCCGATCCCGCCGTGCGCGCCGTGGTGCTCCGGTCGGGCAAGCGCGACAGCTTCATTGCCGGTGCCGACATCAACCAATTCGTGGCGTTCCCGTCCGCCGCCGACGCCGAGGCATCCAGTCGGGCGGGTCACGCGTTCATCGATCGAGTCGAGGGCTTTCCCAAGCCCATCGTGGTGGCCATCCACGGGACCTGCCTCGGGCTCGGGCTCGAGCTCTCACTCGCCTGCGATTACCGCGTCGCGTCGGATCACCCCAAGACCCAACTCGGCCTTCCGGAGATTCAGCTCGGCATTCTTCCGGGTGCCGGCGGCTGCTACCGACTGCCTCGCCAAATCGGGGCCCGCGCGGCGCTCGACATCATCCTGGCCGGAAAAAGCGAGCGGGCGGCCAAGGCTCTCAAGCTGGGCCTGGTGGACGAAGTCGTGCCTGAGAGCATCCTCGTTGCCACCGCGGTCGCGGCGGCCTTGCGGCTGGCGGGGGGCGACCGGGTCCGGGCGCCGTCCCGCGGCATCCAGGCTGCTCTGCTCGACGGCAACCCATTGGGACGGCGCCTGGTGTACCGGGCCGCCCGCGCTCAGGTAATCAAGAGGACTCAGGGCAACTACCCGGCGCCGCTCGCGGCGATCGACGTCATCCGCACTGGGCTGGAATCGGGCAAGGAGGCCGGCCTTGCGGCGGAGGCTCGGGCGTTCGGGGCTCTGGCGGTGACACCGGAGTCTCGCGCGCTGGTGGGAATCTTTTTTGCGACCACCGCCCTCAAGAAGGATGATGGTGTCGAGCCCGGTACGGCGCACCCCCGTGAGGTCGCGCACCTTGGTGTCGTAGGCGCCGGCTTCATGGGGGCGGGGATTGCGGGGACCGCCGTCACGACCGCCAAAGTCGACGTCCGGATGAAGGACGCGGATCTGGCGCGGGTCGCCAACGGACTCCGCGCGGCAATCGAAGTGCCTCAGGGCCAGCTCACTCGGCGCCGGATCAACAGGTTCGAATTCGAGCGGCTCGCGGCGTTGATCTCCGGTGGCGCCGACTATCGCGGGTTCGCGCGCGCGGACCTCGTGATCGAGGCGGTATTCGAGGACCTGGCCGTCAAGCGAACCGTCGTGGCCGAGCTCGAAGCTGTCCTCCCGGCCGAGGCCATCGTCGCCAGCAACACATCCACGATCCCGATCGCGCGGATCGCCGAGGGCGCCCGGCATCCCGAGCGGATCCTGGGGATGCATTTTTTCTCACCGGTCGACCGGATGCCCTTGCTCGAGGTGATTCCAACCTCGAAGACCGGTCCTGACGCGATCGCAACCGCGGTTCGGTTCGGGCGCCGGTTGGGGAAGACCGTGATTGTTGTTGCCGACCGTCCGGGTTTCTGGGTCAACCGGATTTTGGCGCCGTATTTCGTCGAGGCCGGCCACCTCGTCCTCGAAGGTACGCCCATCGACGTGATCGACCGGGTCATGGTGAAATACGGATTTCCGGTTGGTCCGATCGCTCTGCTCGATGAGGTCGGTGTCGATGTGGCCGCCAAGGGCGGTGTGGTGATGCGTGAGGCGTTCGGAGATCGGTTGGCTCCAGCGGCCACGATCGACCGGATGGTGGCCGCTGGACGCCTCGGCCGGAAGACGGGATCGGGGTTCTACCTCTACCATGAAGGCCACAAGACTGATCCCGATCCCAAGGTCTACGATTTGTTCGGCGTGAAGCCGCTCGCGGGGGCCGATCCCGGCCTCGTCACCCGTCGTTTGATTTTCCCATTGCTGAACGAGGCGGCGCGGGCCTTCGGCGAAGGCGTGGTGCGGTCGGCGCGGGACGGCGACATCGGCGCCATTTTCGGGATCGGGTTCCCGCCCTTTCGGGGCGGCCCGCTCCGGACCATCGACGGCATTGGAGCCGCCGTGGTCGTCGCGACTCTCGAGGAACTCGCTCGAGTTCACGGCGAGCGGTTCGCCCCGTGCGACGCCCTCCGGGTCCGGGCCTCGACCGGCGAGCGATACTACCCCGCTACTTGATCTGCTTCTTGGCGTGCAACGCCGCCGCTTGCGAGCGGCGCTGGATGCCGAGCTTCTCGAAGACGTTGTGGAGGTAGTTCTTTACCGTCTTCGGGCTCAACTCCATCGCCGCCGCGATCTCCTTGTTGGTTTTGCCCTCCGCCACCAGCGCCACGATCCGTTGCTCCTGGGGCGTGAGCGGCGGTAGCTCCGGCGCGGCGGTCTGTGGCACGCTTCGCATTACCCAATCCAGCACGCCGCTGCGAAGCCCCGGATCGAGGATGGATTCACCGCGGGCCACGCGTTTGATCGAACTCACCAGCGAGGCGGCGTCGATCTCCTTGAGCAGGTAACCGTGGGCTCCGATCAGGATCGCGGCCCGGACCAGCTCGTCGTCGGCGAAGGCGCTCAGAAACAGGACCCTGGTTCCAGGCAGTTGTTCGAGAATCCGCCGACCGGCTTCGATGCCGCCCTCCTCGGGGATGCGAACATCGAGCAGGACCAGGTCGGGGGCAAGCCGGCCGGCCTGGGTGACGGCATCGGAGGACGTCGCGGCTTGGCCAACCACTTCGATTTCAGGATCCTGCCCCAGGACGGCGGCCAGCCCGACCCGGACCACCTCACTGTCGTCCACCAGCATCAGTCGAATCGGCATCTGGTTCCTCAACTCACGGGAAGATCGATCCGGACGGCGGTGCCGCCGCCCGGATTCGAGTGCACGTTCAATACCGCCCCGATCTGGCCGGCCCGGCGGGTCATGGTCAGCAGACCGAATCCCTCGGCGCTTGGCAGACCGGAAAAACCGCGGCCGTCGTCCTCCACCGCCAGGCGGACGCGAGTGGCATTCTGGGTCAGTGTCACGCTGATCCGGGCCGCGCCCGAATGCCGCATCGCGTTGCTGACCGCCTCCCTGGCGATGAAAACCACGTCGCTCCGGAGGCGGGCGGGAATCCTCGCGGCCGCCTCGCGGTCGATTTCGATCGTGAGCGACGGCCCGCCGACCGCCTCGAGTCCGCGAAGGACCCCCGCCAGGGTTTCCTCCCACTCCGCGGTCATCAGGACCGGGGCTCGATCATCGACGATGAAACGACGGACGTCCTTCATCGTGTCGTTGAGTTGGCCGATGGCCCGGTTGAGATGGGCCAGCACCGCTTGCGGGTCCGCCGCCGCCGCGGTCCGGGCCGCTTCGAGCCTGAGTCCGACGCCGTAGAGTGACTGCAGAATTCCGTCGTGCAGGTCCGCCGAGATCTGTTCTCGCGCCTCGATCAGCCGGTGGAGGGCGTTCACGCTCATCCTGAGCTCGATCGCCGATTGGCGCCGTTCGGTCGTCTCGGTTCCCACCGCCAGCACCCCGACGATCCCGTCGTCCGGCTCGCGGATCGCGGTCAGGTGGACTTCAAACCACCGGGTGCTGTCGCCGCTGAGCGGGAGCTCGAGCCGGGTTGCTCCCCCGAAGGCCATGATATCGCCTAACGCCTGGAGTCCGGCCTCGGACGCGGCCGGCATCAGGTCGGCCACGAACTGGCCCGTGAACGCCGTGACGGGACGGGAACCGAACGGCCGGTTGAGGTAGACGAGGCGCTGGTCGGGCGAGATCAGCGCGACGTAGTACGGAACGTTGTCGACGAGCGCTCGCCACAGGGCCTCGGTCGCGCGGCCCGAGAAGTCACCGGGGGGGACCATGCTCAAGGATCGAATGGCGCGGAGATGACCGCAAGGCCGGAACTGGCGGAGCGACTAGGGCCTTATGTCACTGGTGGCCGGATTGCCCGCGCTCCACTTCGCCAGCATGCCCCTGAGTTCGTCCGGCTTGATCGGCTTGGAGAGGTAGTCGTCCATGCCGGCTTCGAGGCAGCGTTCCCGGTCGCCCTGCATTGCGTTGGCGGTCAGGGCGATGATCGGGGTCCGGGTTCCTGCGGGCTCCTGGCGGCGAATCTCCCCGGTGGCCTCATACCCGTCCATCTCCGGCATCTGGCAATCCATGAAGATCAGGTCGTACGGAACCCGCGACCAGCTTTCCACCGCTTCGAGTCCGTTGCCGGCGACGTCCACCCGGCACCCCATCTTTTCGAGCATCTTGGTGGCGACTTTCTGGTTGACCACGTTGTCATCGACCAGCAGCGCCCGGCGCTGAAACGTCTCGGCCGGGGCATCGACGGGTTGGGCCGCGGCCCGGCCCTGGCCATCTCCGGGGAGCTCGCATCGGGGAGCGATCAGCCGCTCGAGCCCGTCGGCGAAGGTATCCGACCGAAGGGGACGGGCGAAGTAAGCGGAGAAACCGGCCGCCGCCAGTTCGTCCGCCTTCCCCCGGGTTCCTCCGTCCGTGAGCAGGATCAGGATCGGCGGCCTTGGCCCGCGGCTGATCGCCGCGGCGAGTTCGGTCGCCGCATGCGTGGTCGCAAGGTGGTCGATGATGACGATCTCGATCGGCTGGTTGGCCAGGTGGCCCCGTTCAATGCTCTCCAGCAGGCGGACTCCGGTGTCCACGACCTGGCTCCTGGTTCCCCATTCCGCCAGCAACTCCGCCGTGATCAGCCGCTGCATCGGGTTGCCGTCGACATAGACGATCGTCCGGTCCCGGAGGGTCGGATGGGTCGGCACTTCGGCAGTCGCCCGGTCGATTTCCAGGCGAACCGTGGCCCAGAAGGTGGACCCCTGGCCGCTGGTGCTGTTGAGGCCGACCTCGCCCCCCATCAGTTCAGCCAGCTGCTTCGAGATGGCGAGGCCGAGGCCGGTGCCGCCGAATTTCCGGGTCGTCGAGGCATCCGCCTGCGAGAATTTCTTGAACAGCCGGTCCTGGTGCTCCTCGGGAATTCCGATGCCGGTGTCCGTCACGGCGAGCCGGATCAGGGCGGCCGAGTCGGTCGTCTCGTCGCACGAGACTTCGAGGAGCACGTGCCCCTCGCCGGTGAACTTGAGGGCATTCCCCGCGAAGTTGAGGAGGATCTGGCGGACCCGTCCGACGTCGCCGATCACCCGGCGCGGCGTTCCCGGCGCGAACCGGGCGGCCAACCGGAGGCCTTTTTCCGCGGCTCGCGCCGACAGGAGGTCGATAGTCTCCTCGATCGCCACCCGGAGGTCGAACGGCAGCGGCTCGAAGGTGAGCCGGCCCGCCTCGATCTTGGAGATGTCGAGAATGTCGTTGATGATCGTCAGCAGCGACTCGGCCGACGACTTGACCGTCGTCGCGTACTCTCGCTGCTCGGGGTTGAGCGACGTTTCGAGCAGCAGGCCGATCATGCCGATCACCCCGTTCATCGGGGTCCGGATCTCATGGCTCATCGTCGCGAGGAAGGCGCTCTTGGCCCGGGTGGCGCCCTCGGCCCGTTCCCTGGCCTCGGCGATGTCCTCCATCGACCGGGCCAGCTCCGCGGCAGACCGTTCGACCGATGACTTGGCGGCTTCGAGTTCCGCCAGGTACCCCAAGCGTTCCTCTTCGCCACGCTTCCGTTCGCTGATATCTGAAATGGTGGCGATGTACGTGGTGACGCCGCCGATCTCGATCGACGTCACCGCGAGTTCGATCGGGATGATGCTTCGATCCTTGCGCCGAGCCACCGATTCCCGGACGCGGGCGATGCCGCCCTGGCTCTCCGAGGCTAGCCGGGCCAGCGCCGTGGCAGGGTCCTCATTCTGGAGCCCCGCCAGCACCGTATCGAACGGCTGCCCGATCAGCTCGTCCGGCTGGAACCCGAAGGTCCGATGCGCGACCGGGTTCATCGCCTCGATGGCGCCGGCGGCGTCAGCGACCACGATACCGTCCGCCGTGGCGTCGAAAATGGCGCGGAGCCGGGTGGCCGCGGCGCTCAACGCCTCTTCGGCGCGCCGGTGGTCGGTGATGTCTTCGACGCTGCCGGCGCGGCCCGGCTGCCCGTCCAATACCGTCGCATGGCTGCGGATCCGGAGCCAGCGGGGCTCGCCGGCCCGGTTGATTCGGACCACCCGGTCGAATTCGGCCTGGTGCGACACGGCATGGTTCACCGCCGCCAGGAGTTCTTCCCGTTCTGCGGGATCGACGGAGCCCACCCAGCCCTGGCCCAGCAGCTCTTCCTGGGGGCGGCCCACCATCCGGGCATAGGACTCGTTGACGTAATTGACCTGCCCCTGGGCGGCGGTGTAGAGGCCGACCGGGCTCGTCGCCGAGATGGCCGCCGTGCGGGCCTCCGCACGCCGGAGCATCTCCTGATCGCGGTGCTGGGAAATCGCCAGGCCGACGCCGCCGATGACCACCACGACCAGGAGCGTCAGGTATCCGAGCACGGCAAGGCGGGCTTGGGAGACTTCGGCGAACCAGTTGCCGGCCGCATAGTCCACCCCGAGTATGGCCTCGGGCCGGCCGGCCGAGTCGAGGATCGGCTCGTAGGCGCTGATCCAGGTTCCCCAACGATCGGTCACCGGCGCCGAGGCGAAGGTTCCCGTGCCGGTTTGATAGGCCTGGATCGCGAGGGGATCGATCTCGGGGTAGACCTCGCCTGGTCGAGTCTGCTTCTCGCGGTCGGCGTCGATCCGGCCGTTGTGATCGTAGTCGGTTTCCGAATCAACGACCAGAACGTACTTCCCATCGGCGGCGGGCCGGATGGTGTAGATGTCCGCCACGGCTGGATTGGTCGCCAGCCAGCGCTTCTCGGCCGCGATGAGGGTCTGGTAGGCGGAATCGGCGGGGTCGACGTGACTGTCGATTCGCGAGTGGCCCAGGGCCGCCATGTCCGCGGCGTAGGTTGGCGCCAGCGAGGAGAGGCTTGCTTGCAGGTCCGCTCGACTGCGATGATCGGCCCGCTCAACCAGGATCCACCCGGAGGCCGTCGCCAGCGCGAGTACCGAGACAGGAACGAGGCGGACCACGAACCGGGTACCGATCGATTCCAGTGCGTGCCATGATGCCATGGCGCCGACGATCGCGAGCAGGGCGAACAGGATGTAGTCGAACGGAGCGGTCACAGGGTTTCCGATGTCCT
>JANXXJ010000111.1 GCA_025350665.1 Gemmatimonadota bacterium
GCCAGGCCGGCGCCAAGCTGATGGACCTCGCCGAACGGCAAGGTGGCGTAGTCGTACCGGCGGGCGTTGCGCTTGATCTGGAAACGATGGTCGGCGGTCTCGGACTCGACCCCGAAGATTCCGAACCGGTCGGGATCGAGCCGGTCGATCAGACTCCGCTTGAGGTAGAACGGCGCCACCCCGAACCCGCCCAGGAGGAACTTGTAGGTCCCGGCACAGAGGGAGTCCATGTCGTCCGCCCGCACGTCGATCGGAAACATGCCCACGGCCTGAATGGCGTCGACGTGGAGCAGGGCGCCATGGCCGTGGGCCAGATCGGCCAGAGCCCGGACGTCGTGCCGGAGCCCGTTGACCGACGACACATACGACACCGCAATCAGCCGGGTCCGGCCGTCCACCCGCCGGGCAAAGTCGGCCGGGGTCACCAGCCCGTCCCGATGTTCCACGATCCGGAGCTCAATGCCTCGGCGCCGTTCCAGTTCGCGGTGGGCCACCAGAGCGCCGTCGTAGTGGAGGCTGTCGACCACCACGTTGTCGCCCGGCTGCATCGGCGCGGTATTGGCCATGATGTTCTCACCCTCGCTGGTGGCGAACACCAGGCCCACCTCGTCGGGCGTGGCGTTGATCAGGGTGGCGAACTGGCCCCGGACCTCGTTGGCCTTGGACAGCAACTCGCCCACTGTCATCGGCCGGGTGCCCTTGGCTTCCACAAATGCGGCCCCGGCCGCCAGCACGCTCCGCGGCGACGGGGTGATGTAGCCCGAGTTGAGGTAGGTTCGTCCGTTGGCGAGGATCGGGAAGTCCCGGCGCACGCCGAGCGGGTCGGCGGCGGTGGGGAACGGGGCCGGGGCCAGGGCCGCATAGCCGGTCAGTGAGGTGACCGCAGCGACGAAATCTCGACGGGGGATCGACATGACGGGTTCTCCTGAATGGGACGGCCAACCCCGAAGGTAATCACGTGGACACGCCGCGAACTCCCGATGTACCTTGCAGGAATGCCGCACCCCGGCGGGCCCCTGGCGACGAGCTGGCCGCCGATTACCTGATCCGGAGCACCGGCATGGCCCTGACACTCGAGGTCAGCGGGAGCGGACGGCTCGACGTCGGACCGGCGATCCCCGGGATCCGGTTCGATCGCCGTTAGGCAGCGCCTGGTTGACACGATGATCGCTCTTGCATGGGTGAGGTTCCGATGACGCTCGACCCGATTTCACAGGCCGTCGTGAACGCTATCACCACGAGCGGCGTCGTTCCCTTCCGGCCGTACCACCCGGTCGAAGCCAGGAACAATCTGCAGCGAATCCGGCGGCCCCGCCCCGAGGTGCCCGCTCACCCGATGGCGGCCCTCTGGGAGGAGACGATCCCCACGCCCGAAGGCGGCATCACCGTCCGGATCCACCAGCCCCGCGTGCCGGCCCCCGGCGAGACGATGGGAGCCGTGATCTACTTCCATGGCGGGGGCTTCTTCGCCGGGTCGCTCGACGATACCGACCTGCTGGTTCGCCAGATCGCGCTCGACGGCGACGTGGTGGTCTTCAACATCGACTATCGCCTGGTGCCCGAAGCGACCTTCCCCGTCGCCGTCAACGACGCCTATGCGGCCCTCGAGTGGGTCGCGGCCGAGTCGGCCCGGTTCGGCGTCGACCCGACCCGGCTGGTGGTGGCGGGAGACAGCTCGGGCGGGAACCTCGCCATCGTCACCTGTCTCCAGGCGCGGGACCGGGGCGGCCCGGCCATCGCCAGCCAGGTGGCCATCTACCCGAGCGTCGACTACCGGCGTCGGGCCTGGTACCCGTCACGAACCCAGTGGGGCGGCGGCGATTACTTCCTGATCGCCGACGACATCGAATGGATGCTGGACAACTATCTCCCCAACCCGGACGACCGGGAGGACTGGCGGGCCTCGCCGATTTTGGCCCGGTCCTTCGCGGGCCTGCCACCGGCCCTGATCGTCACGGCCAGCCACGACCCGCTGGTCGACGAGGGCAAGGCCTACGCCGACCGCCTGGCCGAGGCGGGGGTGCCGGTCGAATACGCCTGCTTCGACGGCACCATCCATGGCTTCGTGAGCATGGCCGCGGTGATTCCAGCCGGCGCCCGGGCCATGGGGTTGATCTGCGAGCGCATCAAGGCGGTGACCGTGTGCGCCCTCCTCTTGCTCACCCTGGTGAGCCCCGCCTCCGCCCAGTACATCATCGGCGCCCGGGATGACAAGGCGGTCCGCGTCGACAGCGTCTTCCGGGCCTTCGACCGGACCGACTCGCCCGGCTGCGCCCTCGGCGTCTATGAGAACGGAGCCATCCGGTACGCCCGCGGCTATGGCCTGGCCAGCCTCGAGCACAGCGTGCCGATCTCGCCCCGTACCGCCCTCGACGTCGGCTCGATCTCGAAACAGTTCACCGCCATGGCGATGCTGCTCCTCGAGAAGGACGGCAAGCTTTCGCTCGAGGATCCAATCCGGAAACTCTACCCCGAGATGCCCGCCTACGCCGACCGGATCACCTGGCGCCGGGCCCTGAGCCAGACCAGCGGGCTCCGCGATCTCTGGAGCATGTGGGGACAGACGGGGCGGACCTTCGCCGGCGACACCGTCGACGCGCTCAACGTCATCTTCCACTCGGCCGAGCCCAACTACGAACCGGGGGAACGCTACCTCTACACCAACACCGGGTGGATCCTGGCCGCGCAGGCGGTCTACCGCCTGACGGGCAAGACCCTCGCCCAATTCGCCGAGGAACGGATCTTCACGCCGCTCGGCATGCGGGACACTCGCTTCCTGGTGGACCGGGCGGCCGTCATCCCGAATCTGGCCGAGAGCTACTCCCCGCGGGAGAAGAGCTACCGGGTCCAGCGGAACCCCTACGACGGCGCCATCATGGGGGCCGGCGGGATCCATACCACGGTGGAAGACTTCGGCCGCTGGCTCAACAACTACGACGCCGCCGCCGTTGGGGGCCGCGACATCATCACCACCATGACGACGGCGACCAGGCTGAACGACGGCAAGCCCGCCACCTCCGGGCCGGGGCTGGCCTACGCGGTTGGCCTGACGGTCGGGACTGCGCGGGGCCTCCCGGTGGTGGCCCATGGCGGCAGCTGGGGCGGGTTCCGGGGGCATTTTCTCCGCTTCCCCGACCAGCACTTTGCCGTCGCCACGTTCTGCAACCTGACGACGTCGGGCCCGGATTCCCTGGCCCAGAAGGTGGCCGCGATCTACCTCGGCGACCGGATGGAGCCGGACACCGTGGCGGCCTGGGCCGAGCCGCTGGCTCGGGCTCCGCGAGTCGACGTGGCCGCGGCGGACCTCCGCCGGCTCACGGGCGTCTGGCGCAACATCGAGCGCGGCGAGGTCCGGCGGACCCGGATGACCGGCGACACCCTCGTCTCCGACGGCACGCCCCCGACCCCATACGTGCCGTTAGGCGGAGGCCGGTTCCGGACCGAGGGCGCCACGGAGGTCCGCTTCGAAGTTGACGGGCCGGCGCCCGCCCGGATGGTGGTCCGCACGGCGGCGGGGCCGGCGACGTTCGCCCGGGCCGACACCGTCGCGCTCGACGCCGCGGCCCTCGCCGAGTACGCCGGCGACTATCGGAGCGACGAAATCGACGTGACCCACAGCTGGAAGGTCGAGAAAGGCCAGCTGGCCGTCTACGCCGGCTACCGGCGGCTCGGAGTGCTGGAGCCGAGCTACCGGGACGGGTTCACCCGGGCCGGAAGCGTGATCGACGTGGTGCGGGACCGGAAAGGACGAATCACCGGCTTCCTGGTCGAGGCCGGGCGGGTGCGGCACCTGCGGTTTACGCGGGTGCGATAGGACGGCGGTCGGGTCACCTGGGGAGCGCGGCGACGAGGGAGCCGACCGACCGGGCGGATCGCGGAGCAGGTGTTAGCTTTGGGCAACCCTCCCGCCCGAGCCCACATGTCCGACCCGAAGAATCGCCGTGACTTCCTCAAGTCGGCCGCCGCCCTGACGACCGGCGCGCTGGCCGGTCCCGCCGCCCTCTCGGCCACGGAGCCGCTCCCGGCCCCCGTGCTGACCGACACCAAGGCTCGCCGGCTTCGCCAGCTCCTCCAGGGCCAGCCGTTTTACTCGCCGGTGATCGAGAATCTTCTCTCGGCCCGTCTGGCCGAGCGGGAAGGCTTCTCCTTCGTCTGCATCTCGGGCCAAGCCCCCTCGCGCGCCCTCGGGATTCCCGACGTCGGTCTGGTGACGCTCTCCGACCTTCTCGCCGTGGCCGCCCCGATCGCCGCGGGGGTCGAGATCCCGGTGCTGCTCGACCTTGAAGACGGCAAGGGCAGCGCCATGCACGTCCATCGTGGAATTCAGCTGTGCGAACGGGCCGGGATCTCCGCCGCGCTGATCGAGGACGCGGATCTGAACCCTCACCTCGGGGCTCCGAAAGGCGACCTGGTGCCGCTCGGCAAAATGGTGGACAAGATCAAGGCCGCCGTGGACGCGCGGCGTGACCCGGACTTCGTCCTGCTGATCGCGTCGGTGGGTCTTCGGGAGGGGCGGCCGAAGACCGAGGTGATGGACCGCGCCGCCGCCTACGCCGAGGCCGGCGCCGACGCCTTCTGGTTCCCGGCCCTGCCGATGGCGGAGAACAAGGAGGCGTACGCGGTGGTCAAGAAGCCGATCATGTCGATCGGCGGAACGGTGGAGGAGATGAAGGCGGCCAACGTGGCGTTCGCCGCCTTCCTCGACTTCGGGATGATCGCCCTCGGCGCCGTCCGGCGGGCGCTCCAGGAGATCAAGGCCACCGGCGCCATCACCAACGCGACCAAGGACGCGCTCCCGTTCGCGGCCCTCCGGGAACTCGACGACTCGGCGGGCGTCCGGGAGCGGGCGGCGCGATTCCACGTGATCGCCCCGCCGGCATAGCGCCTAACGTGACTTGACCGGCCGGCGGATGGCGATCCCGGGGACCGCACCCGCCACCAGCGCCTCGTCCCGGACCACGAAGGTTCCGTTCACCAGGACGTGGACGATCCCCGCGGACGCGACCGCCGGTTCAGCAAAGGTGGCCCGGTCGATCACCCGGGCCGGGTCGAAGATGGTGAGATCGGCATCGGCGCCTACCTTGATCCGGCCTTTGTACCGCATCTGGGGCACCGACGCTTCGAGCCGCTGGGCCGGCATCAGCGACATCTTCCGAATCGCTTCCATCAGGCTCAAGGTCTTCTTCTCCCGCACGTATCGTCCCAGCACCCGGGCATACGTCCCCGCCCCACGGGGGTGAGCCCGCCCGTTCACGAACGTGACGCCGTCGCTGGCGATCGCCACCAGCGGATGGGCCACGGCGAAGTCGACGGCCGCTTCCGGGATCACGTGAGCGATGATCGGTCCGCCTTCGGCCCGGCGCCGGTAGAAGCTGGCCGAGTCGAGC
>JANXXJ010000161.1 GCA_025350665.1 Gemmatimonadota bacterium
ATCGAGGCCGATGGGACGCTCTGGGTGGAGCGCTCGGTGCCGCAGGGCGCGGCTTCAGTCTGGGATCGGTTCGATCGACTGGGGCGGCCCAGTGGCGGTTGGCAACTGCCGGTGGGACGGCGGCTGGTCGGAGTCGGGCGCGGCCACGTATATCTGGTCGCGATCAACGAGGACGGGATTGAGCGGCTCGAGCGGTACCCGCTTGCCCGTGTGCCCTGATTGAGCACGCATCCTTTCCCCCCCTATGAGCATCCATAGGGGGTCCAACAGCCGCTTATCTCATCCCCCGACCGGCGGTACCTTTTGCCGATGGTCCATCGATACCTCTGGTACGCCTTGGCCCTGGTCCCCTCCCTGGTCCAGGCCCAGACCCGCGCCGTCACCCTGGCCGAGGCCATCGCCCTCGCCCAGCAGCATGACCCCAACGTCGTCCAGGCCAAAGGCGATCTCCGGAACGCCTCGGCCGAGACCCGGTCCCGCTACGGCGCGTTCCTCCCCAACCTCACCGCCGGCGCCAGCGGCGGCCGCAGCTCGTCCGAGTTCCAGCGGATCGACCCCCGCACCGGACAGCTGGTCGGAGCCAACAGCACCATCAACTCCGTCAATCTCCAGCTCGGCGCCAACATCGATCTCTTCACCGGCTTCCGCCGCGGCGCCGAGCTCTCAGCCGCCAAAGCTGAGGAAGACCGGGCCACGGCCGCCCTCGACGCCCGCAGGTGGCAAACCGCCTTCGACGTGAGCCGTGAATTCTTCAGCGCCCTCCAGAACTCGGCTCTCGCGGAAGTCCGCCGCGGCGGAATCCGGCGGGCCCAGGAACAGCTGGCCATCGCGATCGCCCGGCTCAGCACCCGCGGCGCCAGCGTGTCGGACTCGCTCCAGGCCGTGGTCGAAGTGTCGCAGGCGCGATTGAATCTCCTCAACGAACAGAGCCTGGTGGCCCAGGCCGAAGCCAATCTGGCCCGCGCCATCGGCGCCGACGGACGCGTCACCGCCATAGACGACTCGAGCCTGACGATCCGGCCCATCAGCCTCGACACCGTGGCACTCATTGCCGAGGCCCGGACCCGCGCCCCCGGCGTGATTCAGGCCGAGGCCGCCGTCCGGGCGGCCAAGGCGAACTTGAGCGCGGCCAAGGCGGTCTACTTCCCGCAGGTGAACTTCGGCGCCAGCACCAGCTACGGCGGAAACGACCAGGATCCGCTCAACAAGTACAAGCTCTTCAACAACCGGAACTTAGGGCTGAGCGTCCAGCTCCCGATCTTCAATGGCTTTCTGCGCGAACAGCAGGTGACCAACCGCGCCACCGCACTCGACGCCGCCCGGGCCCGGCTCGAAGACGCCCGGCACCAGGTGGAAGCGCAGCTGGTCGGCGCCATCTCCTCGCTCAGCACGGCGCAGGAACGGGTCGAGGTCGCTCGCAGCAACCTCGGCGCCGCCGGCGCCAACGCCCGGGTCCAGCTCGAACGCTACCGGTTAGGCACCATCGAAATCGAACGGCTGGTCCAGGCCCAGGATCGCCTGAGCCAGGCCGAGGAAGGCGCGGTCACCGCGCGCTTCGACTACTTGCGGGCCAAAGCGCAAATCGAAGCGCTGATCGGGAGGAACTTGTGAAGGCACCCTGGGGACTCTGGCTGCTGATCGCGGCTGCCGCCTGCACCAAGAAGGACGGCGACAGCGCGGACGCGAAAAAGAACGCCGCCGATTCGACCGCCGCGGAAGCCGCCGCCAGCAACGTGGCCCTGCCGGTGGTGGGCCAGACCGTCCGCCAGGGCGATCTCATTCTCTCGGTGGTGACCACCGGCCAGGTCCGCTCCGACGGCGTCGCCCTCCTCAAGAGCGAAACCACCGGGCCGATTGCCGCCGTGCTGGTCCGCCCCGGCCAGAGCGTCAAGCAGGGCCAGGTGCTGGTCACCGTCGACCCGCGCGAACTGGACCTCGCGGTCACCCGGGCCCAGGCGGACCTCGAAGACGCCAAGCTCCGGCTCCTCGACAACATCGTGCCCGACTCGATCGTCTCGGGCAAAGCCGTCACCGGCGACCGGCTCCGCAGTGCCGAGATCCGGGCCGGCCTCGACAAGGCCCGCGCCTCGCTCGACGAAGCCAAGCTTCGCCGCGAACGAGCCAGCATCACCGCGCCATTCGACGGCGTGATCGACGAGGTGAAGGTGGCGGTCGGTGAACGACTGGCCCAGGGCCAGGACATCGCCCGCGTGGTCGACTTGAAGAACATCCGGGTCGAGGCGTCGGTCCTGGAGCACGATCTCCCCTTCATCAAGATCGGCGGCGACGCCATCATCACCTCGGCCGCCATGCCCGACGAACCGCTCCGCGGCAAAGTGGCCGCGATTCTTCCGCTGGTGGACAGCGCCACCCGCGCGGGTCGAGCGGTGATCCGCGCCACCGGGAATGGCAAGCTCCGCCCCGGGATGTACGCCGACGTTCGCCTCGAAGCCACCCGCCTGCCTAACCGCACCATCGTCCCCGCCTCGGCGGTGATCGAACGGGACGGCCGGCCGCTGGTGTTCGTGGTCAAAGGTGGCCGGGCCCAGTGGGTCTACATCTTCCCCGGCCGCACCAACGGCCTCGAAACCGAAGTGCTGGCCGACAGCGCCACTGGCCAGATCCCGGTGATGAAGGGGGATACCGTGCTGGTGGAGGGCCACCTGACCCTCACCCACGACGCGCCGGTCCGGCTGGTGGCCAAGCAGGAACGCGGCAACCAGTAATGTCGATCGCCAAGTCGGCCCTGACCCGGCCGGTCACCACCATTGCGGCCACCACGGCCCTGGTGCTGCTGGGGGCGGTATCGTTAGGCAAGCTGCCGGTGTCGCTCCTGCCCGACGTCCAGCTCCCGGTCCTCACGGTCCGGACCACCTACCCCGGCGCCGCGGCGGAAGAAATGTCGCGGTTCGTGGCGGAACCGATCGAGGAGGCGGTGGCGGCCACCCCCGGGCTAGTCGACCTCAAGTCGGTGGCCCGGAACGGCGAAGTGACCACGACGCTCAAGTTTTCGTGGGGCACCAACATGGCCGCCACGGTGCTGCAGGTCCGGGAGCGGCTCGACAACGCCCGCGGCGCGCTACCCGAGCAGGCCGAGCGCCCGACCCTGCTCACCAGCGACCCCGGCGAACGCCCGATCGCGGTGCTCGGTCTGACCAGTACCGGCGACCTCCGGAGCATCGCCCGGATCGCCAAGGACGTCCACGCCCGGCGGCTGGAACAGCTGGCCGGGATCGCCAGCGTGGCGGTGGTCGGGGAACCCAAGGACGAGATCAAGATCGAGATCGACCCCGACCGGATCCGGGCCCTGGGCCTGACGCCGGACGACGTGGCCAACGGCGTCAAGTCCGCCAACGCCGCCGCGGCCGGCGGCACCATCCGGCGGGGCCAGTTCCGGTTTTCGCTCCGGGCCTTGACCGAGTTCCAGTCGATCCAGGATATCGCCAAGACGCCGGTGGGACCGGCCCGGAGCGGGATCACCCTGGCCGACGTCGGCACGGTGAGCCTCGGACTGGCCGACCCGACCACCGTCACCACCCTGGACGGCCATCTGGCCGTGGGGCTCGTCATATATAAGGACGCGGGTGCCAACACCGTGGCGGCCACGGCCGAGATTTACAAGACCATCGAGCAACTCGGCGCCGAGTTCCCCGACGTCAAGATCAAGGTGGTGGCGGCCCAGGCCCAGTTCGTCACCGACGCGCTCTCGAACCTGATCCAGGAGATCGTGCTGGGCGGGGCGCTGTCGCTCCTGGTGATTCTGATCTTCCTCCGCGACTGGAAGAGCTCGCTCGCCATCACCCTGATGGTGCCGCTCTCGGTGATGGTGGCGCTGACCCTGCTCCAGGCGATGGGCGTCACCATCAACATCCTGTCGCTGGGCGGGCTGGCCCTCGGCGTGGGCCTGCTGGTGGACAACGCCATCGTCGTGGCCGAAGCCGCCGGGCGCTACATGGACGAGGGCATGGGCCGCTGGGAGGCGTCGCTCAAGGGCACCGACGAAGTGGCCGGCCCGCTGATCGCGGGGACGCTCACCACTCTGCTGGTGTTCGGACCGATCGTGTTCGTGCAGGGGCTGGCGGCGGCGCTGTTCCGGGATCTGTCCCTCAGCGTGGTGATGTCGGTGGGCGCGTCCCTGGTGCTGGCGCTGACCCTGATGCCCGTCCTGATGGCGTTAGGCGCCGACAGCCGGAAGGTCGGGGCGCCGAAGAAGGTCATGGGCCGCGGCGAGACCTGGCTGGTCGGGATCGGCGACGTGCTCGAGCGCTGGTACGAGGACGGCATGCGCTGGTCGCTCAAGCGGCCGGGCACCTGTTTCCTGATTGCCGGCGCCATCACGGGGGCCACGGTCTGGGTGACGATGCAGCTCCCCCGGGAAATTCTCCCCCGGGTGGACGAGGGCATCGCGGTGGCCTACCTCAAGCTCCCCGAAGGCACCGCGCTGGAAGAAACCGGACGGCAGGCCAAGCGGATCGAGGCCGCCGCCAAGGCGCTGGGCTCGAGCGGGATCTACAGCCGGATCGGCGTCGCCACCGACGAGGAAGTCCTCGCCGGCGCCGATCCCGGTACCTCGGCCTCCGCCCAGCTGCTGATTCCGGCGCCCGGCGGCAAGAACGCCGCGGCGTTCGCCGACCAGCTCCGGCGAGCGGTACCCGACCTGGCGAAGGGATCGCTCGCCATCGATCTCGCGGGACAGTCGGAATTCGGCAGTCTGATCGGGCGCGAAGGCCGGCTGGTGCGGATCGAAGTCGCGGCGCCCAAGCTGACCGAAGCGGCTCAGTGGGCGGACAAGCTCCGGGCCAGCCTCAACGGCTTGCCCAGCCTGTCCGACGTCCGGGACGCCTACGCCAGCACCCAGCCCACGGTCGAAGTCACCCTCGACCGGGCCCAGATGGCCCGGCTCAACGTGACCTCCACCCAGATCGCCAACGCCCTCTCGGGCGGCCTGGGCGGCGTCAAGTCCGGCGACTTCCGCGAGACCGACCGGCGGACCCCGATCCGGGTCCGCTTCACCGGCACCGCCAACGAAGATCTCAACACCACGCTCGCCACCACGATCAAGGGCGTGCCGTTAGGCCAATTGGTGACAGTGACCGAAGTCCGGGCCCCGATCGAAGTGGTCCGGATCAACCAGCGGCCGGTCAGCGTGGTCGAAGCGGTGGCCGAGCGGGGCGGGCTGGGCAAAGCGGCGGACGACGTGCTGGCCAAGGTGAAGGCGCTCAATCTCCCGCCGGGGATCCAGGTGGCCGTGGGCGGCGCCCAGGAGGAACAGGCCCGGACCACGAAAGAGCTGACCCTGGTGGGTGTATTGTCGATCGCTCTGGTGTTCCTGGTGCTGGCCGGGGAGTTTGCCTCGTTCACGACACCGCTGATCGTGATGCTTACGGTGCCGCTCGCCGGCGCCGGCGGGATTCTTTTTCTCTGGATGACCGGCCAGAGCCTGAACGCGGTCGCGCTGATCGGCATCGTGGTGATGATCGGCATGGCGGACAACGAAGCGGTGGTCAAGCTCGACGCCATCCAGCGCTTTCGCGAGCAGGGGCTGCCAATTGATGAGGCCATCATCCGGGGCGGCCATCAGCGCCTCCGGGCCATCGCGATGACCTCGATCACCACCATCACCGGCGTGCTGCCGATGGTGTTCGGCTGGGGCAGCGGCGGCGAACTCTATCAGCCGCTCGCGGCCGGGGTCATCGGCGGGTCGATCACCACGCTCGCGGTGACGTTCTTCCTCCTCCCGACCGCCTACGCCTGGCTC
>JANXXJ010000205.1 GCA_025350665.1 Gemmatimonadota bacterium
CCGGGTCACGAAGATCGCGGTGATCATCGAGGCGAAGATGCCGACAATCAGCGTGACGGCGAAGCCTTTCACCGGGCCGGTACCGAACTGGAACAGAAACAGGGCCGTGAGCACCGTACTCAGATTCGAGTCGACGATCGCGGGCATTGCGTGACGAAACCCTTCGTCGAGCGCCAACCGGACGGTCTTCCCGAGGGCCAGTTCTTCGCGGATCCGTTCGAAGATCAGCACGTTGGCATCGACCGCAATGCCGATCGACAGGATGAATCCGGCCAGACCGGGCAACGTCAGCGTCGCCTCGAAGATCGACAGCGTGCCCATGGTGAAGAGGGCATAGAGAATCAAGGCCGCCACCGCGAGCGCCCCGCTGGCGGCGTAATACCCGACCATGATCAGCACGACGAGAGCCGTGCCGACGACGCCGGCGATGACGCCGCCCTTGATCGAATCCTTGCCCAGGCTCGGACCGACGACCCGCTTATCGACGATCTTGAGCGGCGTTGGGAGCGCACCGGCCCGCAGGGTCAGGGCCAGGTCCTGGGCATCCTGCAGCGAGCGCCCGCCGAGCTGGATCCGACCCTGGCGGTCGATCCGGCTCTGAATCACCGGCGGCCGACCCTGGACGAAGTTATCGAGCAGGATCGCCATATAGTCGCCGACATGCCGGCCGGTCTCCTGGCCGAACTTCCGGCCGCCCTGCCGGTCGAGTTCGAAATTGACCTCGGAACCACTGGTCAGCGGATCGACCTGCGCCGTCGCGTTGACCAGGCTCGATCCGGTAACAATCGGCTTGTCATCGAGCGCGTACAACATCCGGAACTGTTCCACCCCGACGCTCACCGCCTGGGCCGCCCAGCGGAATTCGACCCCGCGGGGCCACAGGCGGCGGACCTCGGGAATGTGCAGCAGGCTGTCGACCCGTTTGTAGGCCGACTCCCTGACGGCGTATTCACCCGGCATGGCCTGCAGCCCGGCCGAGTTGGCCGGTTGAATCAACGAGGCCAGAATTCCGTTGGTGATCGTGCTGTCGGTCGCCTCGGCCTTCTTCTTCCCCGAATCGCCGGCCGCCAGCAGCTGCTGAACGGCGTTCTTGGCTGCCCCGGTCGAGACCGTCGCCGTGACCCCCTTCTCCTTGAGGGCCCGATCCATCGAAGGAATCGCCTTGTCGAGGGTCTGCGCCTTGTCCGTGATCCGGAACTCGAGGAACGCGCTCCGCTGGACGACGGCCTGAGCCCGGTCCGGGTCCTTGAGGCCCGGCAGTTCGACGACGATCCGGTCGGCGCCGACCTTCTGGATCAGCGGTTCGAGGACGCCGAACTCGTCGAGCCGCTTCCGCAGCACGGTCAGCGCGAGGTCGATGTCCTTGGAAGGATCGGCCGATTTCCGCTCCGACTGGTCGAGTTCCAGGCCGAGATGCATCCCGCCCTGAAGGTCGAGACCGAGGTTGACGACCGAGCCGGGTTGATCGGGTCGGGTGGTCCTCCGCTTGTTGTTCCAGAGGAAGAAGCCCGACGCGACGACCAGAATCGCGATAACGATGAATCGATTGCGAAGATTGGTGAACATCGTCCCTGCACCGCGTGCCGGTCGCCCGGCACTCTGTTAGAGGTCTCCAGCCCGGTCGAGCGCGGCCCGAGCCGTGTCTCGATCCCGCCCGAGCTGGTCCCGCAACGCCTCCAGCGAATCGAACCGCCGGATATCCCGCAGCGGGGCGACCCATTCGATCCGGATCTCCCGCCCGTACAAATCGCCGTCAAAATCGAACAAATGGGCCTCGAGCCACCGGCGGGCGTCGCCGATCGTCGGCCTGATACCCTGATTCAGCATCCCGTCGGCGACCCCGCCGCCCCACTCGACCCGAACCGCATAGACTCCATCGGGCGGCAACAACTTCCCTTGGGGCGGCGCCACATTGAGCGTCGGCACGCCGATCGTCCGGCCACGCTGGGCCCCGCGAACCACCGCACCCGACACCCGGTACGGCCGGCCAAGCCCTCGCGCGGCGGCCCGAAAATCCCGCCGGCTGACCGCTTCGCGGATCGCACTGCTCGAAACGACCTCGCCGTCGAGCACAACCGGACCAACGGTGTCGACCGTAAACCCGAGCGACTGGCCCAACTGTTCGAGCATCGCCCGGTCGCCCGTGCGCCCCCGGCCGAACGCATGATCGTGGCCGATGACCAGATCACGGGCCTGGCAATCACCGACCAGCACGTCGCGTACGAACTGCTCCGGCGGCATCGCGGCCAGGGCCGCGTCGAACCCGAGCACGACCTGATATTCCAGATCCGTCTCCGCCAGCGCCGCCGAACGTTCCGCCGCGCTGGTGAGCCTGGCCGGCGCCTCGGCGGGCCGCAAGACGGCCAGGGGGTGGGGCTCGAAGGTGACCAGCACACTGGCGCGGCCAGCCGCTCTGGCCCGCCTGACGGTCTCCGCCACCACTGCCCGGTGTCCGCGGTGCACCCCGTCGAAGCTTCCGACCGTCACCACGGCGCCGTTCGGGAACCTCGGCAGCGCCGTCATGCGGCCGCCGGAACTACCACCGGCTGCCACCGGCCATCCCGCCCTTCGCCAACCGCCACCAAGACGCCGTCGTGCACGAGTGCCGCCATCCCGGCCCCGGCCGAACCGACCCGCTGCCCCCGTCTGAGGAGCACGGCCTCATCGGCCGTCACCTCGACCCGGTCGAACGGGAGCAGATCCGCCGGAGGAATCAGGGTCTCCTCCCCGGTCAATCGGTCGAGCGGCACAGCGTCCGCCAAGGTAAAGCGTCCCACCGCCTCACGCCGAAGCGATTCCAAGTGGCCGGCGGTCCCGAGCCGCTCGCCCAGATCCCGCGCGATGGCCCGGATATAGGTCCCGGCGCCCACGGTCGCACGAAACGTGACCGAGGGTGGCTCGTACGCCAGCAACTCGAGTCGCTCGACCAGCACCGCCACCGGCTCCAGTGCCACCGCTTCGCCGCGCCGGGCCCGCGCATAGCTCCGAACACCGTCCACGGACTTGGCCGAAAAAGCCGGTGGCCGTTGCATTCCCGGCCCCTCGAACCCGGCCAGCGCCGCGTCCACGGCGGCCCGGGCCGGCCACTCGCCCTCCCATGCCGCACCAGTCGGCGCACCCGTGGCGTCGTCCGTCGTCGTCGCCCGGCCGAGCCGGGCCACCGCCAGATAGGTCTTGCGCTCCGCCTCGACAAATCGCGCCAGGCGGGTCGCGCCGCCGATCACCATCACCAGCAAGCCGGTCGCGAAGGGATCGAGCGTCCCGGTGTGGCCCACCGCCTTGGTCCTGAACCGGCGCCTCACGGTCGCCACCACATCGTGCGAGGTGATGC
>JANXXJ010000216.1 GCA_025350665.1 Gemmatimonadota bacterium
CCCCGCGCCTGCAACAGCCTGGCTCGACTACTTCCGGCGACGACGCCGGCCCGCGACGCCCAGGCCGACCAACCCGCACGCCAGCAGCAGAGAGGTGGCCGGTTCCGGCGTGGTGGTGATCAGTTCCTGAGCGCTGTCCAAGTCGGCCTGGGCGCAGCGCAGGGTGTAGAGACTGTTCGGGTTCGGCAGCCCGGTCCGCGGGTTGACGCAGCTCGGGAGATTAGTGTTGATGTTCGTCAGGACCGTGAACTGCCCCCACGACCAGTTGCTCGGCGTGTTGTTGACGAAGTTGGCCGCCTGGGTCTGGTAGGCGGACACCGCCGAGAGACTGAAGGGGAGGCCGAGCGAGACCGGCGTCGAGAACAAGCTCCAGATGGCGATGTGAAGGCTCGTCCAGTTGGTCTGCGCCGTGCTGTGGAACAAGGTGGACAGGTAGGCGGCCTGCCGGTACTTGAACAAGGCGTTGGCCTGATATCCAAACCGGGTGTAGCTCAGGGGCGTCGACCCGCCAAGGTCCGTGCGCCAAACCTTGTACGCCGTCTTGGACTGGAGCTTGTTGAAGAAGTCCGTACAAGTTACGTCGAATGGCGTGCCGGACTGGCTGCTGCCCCAGTTGGCGCCGTACGGGCCAACGCCGTGGAAGCTACCGGTGTTCTGGACGTAGATGTCCCACGCCTGCGGAGCTGCGTGGGCTTGGTTAGCCGCTGCGACCGAGACTGCGGCGGCCAGGAACAAAGAACGAATCATGCCCATCGCTTCTTTCCTTTCAAACTACGGGTTTTGTTCCACCGCCGTGAGGTCGGCCTGGAACCGGGAGATCGCCAATTTCTTTACGGCGGCGAGTTTCTAGGCGATTCCCCATTCGGCAAGAGCCAGGCCAGCTCCACTCTCCATCATTACAGCCATAATAACGTTATAAATCAACTACTTACGCGAGAGTGCTAATTCTTTCATCTGACCAGGAAACCCAGTATGTTGTTGCTGCGCCGCAACAGAACGCGAGGTTCAAGGTCCATTGGCCCAACCGCACGACCGACAAAAGTACTCTCTGGGAGCCGGGCCCGCAACGGTGCGAAAACCGGTCCGGTCCCGCGAGCCAAGTTGGCTCTGGGCATCGAGAAACAGCCCCTTCAGGGCCCGAGTTTTGCTGTTTGGCGGTGCCAGAAGATGCAGTTCCTGGATTCCGGGACATTCGGCTCCCCTGCCGCCTGCTCCGCAACGATCACGTTTTTCACTGGACCAGATGACTCAGCCCGCCGCACCGATACCCGTCCCGGGCCCCCTCCTGCCTCCCGCCGAGCCAGCGGTTCCGCCCGGCGAGACACCCAGCATCCTTCGCGACCTTCGGGACGTCGGCCGCGACCTCTGGGGCGCCCGCGACCTCCTGCTCCAGCTGACTCGCCGAGACGTGACGATCAGGTACAAGCAGGCCGTGATGGGCTTCGGCTGGGCGTTGTTCATGCCGCTCATGACCCTGGTCGCGAGTGTGCTGATCCGGGCGCTGGTGCAGACGGCGTCCGGCAAGGGGATGGGACCGGCGAATATCATCGGCATGGCGGTGAAGTCCCTCCCGTGGGCCTTCTTCGTCGGCTCGCTCGGTTTCGCTACGCCAAGCCTGATCGCCAACTCCAACCTGGTCACGAAAATCTATTTCCCGCGGGAGGTCCTGCCGCTGTCGGCGGTGCTGGCCCAGTGCTTTGACACCGGGCTCGGGATCATCGCCTTTACCCTGGCGCTGCCCTTCCTCGGCTTTCACCCGACGTGGGCGTTGCTCTGGGTCCCACTTCTCCTGGCGCTGCTGCTGTTGTTCACCGCCGGGGTGTGCCTGTTTCTCAGCTGCGCCAACCTGTTCTTCCGGGACGTCAAGTACATCGTCCAGATCTTCCTCACCTTCGGGATCTTTTTCACCCCGGTCCTGTTCGAGCCGTCGATGCTGGGCCAGCGTCTGAGCCGAATCATCTGGATCAATCCGCTGACCCCGCTGCTCGAGGGCCTGCGTTTGGCGATCGCCGAGGGCCACAATCTGGCCGAGCCCCTCCGTCAAGTCACGGCCGCCGGCGTCACCGTCGTGCTCTGGACACCCGCCAGTCTCTGGTACTCCGGAGTCTGGGCCGTGGCCGGCTCTCTGATCGCGGCTGTCATCTTCCACCGGGCGGCCCATGTGTTCGCCGAATACGCCTGAGGCCCCTGTGAGCCACGCCACGGTTCAGCTGGACCACGTCTGGAAGAAATTCCGGCGGGGGCAGCTCCATGACTCGCTTCGTGATCTGATCCCCGCGGTCGCCAAGAAACTCATAGGCCGCGGCCCCAAGGCCGACGAGCTGCAGCAGGGCGACTTCTGGGCCCTCCACGACGTGTCCTTCGAGGTCAAGGCCGGCGAAGCGCTCGGCATCATCGGCCGCAACGGCGCGGGCAAGAGCACAATCCTCAAGGTACTCACCCGGATTCTCCGCCCGACCCGGGGCCGGGTCCAGTTAACGGGCCGGGTCGGCTCCCTCATCGAGGTATCGGCCGGCTTCCATCCCGACCTGACGGGGCGGGAGAACGTGATGCTGCAGGGCTCGATCATGGGAATGCGGCCGGCCGAGATCGTCCGCAAATTCGATGAAATCGTCGGATTCTCGGGAATCGCGGAGTTCATCGACACGCCGGTCAAGCGGTATTCGAGCGGCATGAACGCCCGGCTGGGCTTCTCCATTGCGGCCCACCTCGACCCCGAAGTGTTGATCATCGACGAAGTTCTGGCCGTGGGAGACCTGGCATTCCAGCAGCGGGCGTTCGGCCGGATTGCCGAGATGGTGCGCCGCGACATCCCAGTGGTCATCGTGTCGCACCAACTGGAGCGAGTGGCCTCGCTCTGCACCCGGGCGATCCTGATGGAGCACGGCCGGGCGATCTATGACGGGGGCGTGACGGACACGATCACGATGTACGTCCAACGGGCGTCGCAGCAGGACACCGAGACGCTTGCCGCCGCGAGCGACTGTCCGGTGCGGATCGGGTCGCTCAACGTCACCACGGGCAACAATTACGAATCGGGCACCACCGCGAGCTACGAAATCCGAGTCGAGACCCTGACGCCGGTGCGCCAGGAGATCGAGCCGCTCCAGGTCGCCGTCCGGGACATGCAGTCGGGGACCCTGGTCTTCATCACCTCCGCGTCCGGCCTCGGGGTCGACATTCGTCAACCGGGAGCCCGCACACTCAACGGGACACTCCAGCTCAACCTGCCGCCCGGGACGTATCTCCTCGAGACCCAGGTCACCGACAACTACAACCACCGCGCGATTGCCGTTGGCCCCGAAGCCGTCCTCAACGTCGTGCCGGGGCGTCATTTCCGAGGCCAGGTCCAGCTGAACGCGGAACTGGCGTTGGCCCCGGCAGGCGATGGCGTGAGGCTGGATGCGGCCGGATGACCGTCTGAACATCCTGATCGTCACCCCGTGGGTCGAAGCCGGGGTTGGCGGAGTGGAGACGACGACCCGGATGCTGACTCGCTACCTGGCCGATGCGGGCCACACGGTGACGACACTGACGCCATCTGGTGGAGCCACCGTCGCAGAGGCGAACTGGCCGGGACGCCTGTTTGCCCGACGGATGCGCTCGCCGGTCGACCGCGGCCACCCGATCCGGAGCCGCCTGGCATATTTCATCACGGCGCCGGGCGACGTGGCCTGGATTCGTCGATTCCTGCGGGAGCAGCGGATCGATGTTGTCAACATTCATTACCCCCTGGGGCTGTTCGCCAATATGGCGCTGGCCTGCATCGGCGGTCCTGCCCTGGTCGTGTCGGCCCACGGTTCGGACCTCGGGGCCAACCCCGCGTCCGGTCCCCTCGAGACGGGTGTCGGGATGACTATCCGGATCGCCAAGGCAGTGATCAGCCCGTCCGGATCGTTCGCTGACCGAATCAGGGACCGAGTCCCGAGTTCGGCGGGGAAGATCCAGGTCGTGCCGCACGGCATCAGCGCACCGGCCGAGGCCCAATCGGAGGGCCCGTGGGCGCGCCCGTACGTGTTGAGTGTCGGCGCCCTCAGGTTGGTAAAGAATCAGGGGATGTTGATCAGGGCGTTTGCGAAGGTGGCGGCGCGGGTTGAATCGGTCGACCTGATCCTGGCCGGATCGGGCCCGCTGCTCGACGAATTGACCACCCTTGCCGCAAGCCTCGGGATCGCGAATCGGGTCATTTTCCTGGGCACCCTGCCCCCGGCGGCGATCGATCGGTGGCAGCGGCATGCCCGTGTGGTCGCGGCGCCGAGCCCGGCTGAGACGTTCGGCCTTGCCGCGGCGGAATCGATGGCTCGGGGCCGACCGGTGGTCGCGGCGCAGGAAGGGGCCCTGGGCGACCTGGTGGACGACGGCGTTTCAGGATTCCTGGTATCGGCGGGCGATCCGGACGGCTTCGCCGCCGCCCTGGAGCGACTGCTGGTGAAGCCCACGATGGCCGACGCGATGGGCCGGGCCGGCAGGGCCACCATTCAGGAGCGATTTTCCCCCGCCGCGATGGTCGCCGGGTATGAGCGAGTCTTTGGCCGTGTGCTTGGGGCGCCCGGCTGGTCGTCCACTAGCGAGACCAGACCCAAATTCGATCACCCCCCCAACGTCAGAAACCGCCATCCGTGACTGATCTCCTCGAGCGCCCGCTACCGCCGCGGCCAGCCTCAGTCGTCATTCCCGCCGCTCGGAAGCGCCGACGAGTGGTGATCGTGAGCTATCATTACCCTCCTGACCATGCGGTTGGCGGACTGCGGCCGGCCCGACTGGCCCGGGCGCTCGCGGCCGCCGGGCATGAGGTTCGGGTGATTACCGCCGAACGGGCCGGGGAAACCCGCGACACATTGACACGCGGCCAGGCGGTCCAGATCCGCCCGGTGCAGATGCAGCCGAGCCCGCGGGCGGCGTTGATCCAGATCCGGAACGAGTTCCGGGGCGCTCCAGGCAGGAATTCCGACGAGCCCGAGGACTGGTCCGCCGAACCCGGTGACAGCCACGAGGAATCGGACTGGAAGCGACGGCTGCTGTCGCTCCTGTGGCTGCCTGATGACCTGCAAGGGTTCATCTTACCGGCCGCGCGAGGCCTATTGGCGGAAACCAAGCTTGGCTGTGACCTCATCTACACATCTGGCCCGCCGTTTTCGGCCCACCTGGCCGGTTGGCTCGCCCGCATGGCTTCGGGCGTCCCCTGGTTTGCCGAATTTCGCGACCCGTGGACCGACAACCCCGGCAAACCGCAAAACGTCCGAAGTTCGCTCTCGGATTCGATTGAACGTTGGCTCGAACGAACGGTGCTGCGTAGCGCCGATGGCATCGTGGCGGTAACGCCGGAGACCGGACGATT
>JANXXJ010000330.1 GCA_025350665.1 Gemmatimonadota bacterium
TGCTCCTCGCCGCGGCGGACCGGGCCGCCGAGCTCGACCGGTTGCTGGTGGATCGGTCCCGGGCGCTGGACCTGGCCGGAATCGGAGCCGATGTGCGGGTCGGCGATGGCGCCAGCCTGCTGTTCCTGGACGGGACGCTGGGCCGCGATCGCCTCGTTCCGGACGGGGGCGGTTTCCGGACCAGGCGAGGCCGGGAGACGGTCACGCCGGATGCCCTCCGGGCCATTGCCGAGGCTTCCCCGGAACGCCTGTCCCCGAATGTGCTGCTCCGGCCCGTGCTCGAGAGCGCCATTCTGCCGACGGTGGCCTATGTCGCGGGCCCCGGGGAATTGCGCTATCTCCGGCTGGCCGAGGCGCTGTATGCACCGCTGGGAGGTCATCGGCAGGTACCGGTAGCCCGCTGGTCTGGCCTGCTGGTCGAGCCCCGGGTGGATCGGGCCCTGGAGAAGTTCGGGGCCACGCTGCATGATCTGGCCGGTGACCCGCAGGTGCTCGAGCATCGGATCCTGCGCCGGCTGGCGCCAAGCGATTTCGAGCCGGCCTTTGCCGACCTCCGGAGCGGCATCGAAGCCGTCTACCGGCGAATCGCCGAGGTCGCCACGCAAATCGACCTGACCCTCGAACGCACCGTCCAATCGGCGCTGAATGGCCAACTCGGGCACGCCGCCGATCTCGAAAAACGCCTGCTGCAGGCCCAAAAACGCCGGCAGGCCGAGCTCGTGACCCAGCTTGATCGGGTCAGGAATGCGGTCCATCCGAACGGGGTCCCGCAGGAACGCGTGCTCGGGCTGCCGGCCCTGTCCGGCCGTTATGGCCTGTCGCTCCTTGGGCCGCTCGCCGACCACCTCGCGAACTGGTTCAGCCGGCGCGGATGAGTCGCTCGTCGTCGAGCCGCGGCGCTGCCTGGGTGGCAGCCGGCATCTTCGCCAGCCGGATCTTCGGCCTCGTTCGACAACGGGTCCTGGCCCATTACTTCGGCCAGGCGACGTCGGCCGCCGACGCGCTCGCCGCGGCGTTTCGGATCCCCAATTTTCTTCAGAATCTTTTCGGCGAAGGCGCGCTCTCGGCGTCGTTCATCCCGGAGTACGCCCGTCTTCGGGCCCAGGGCCAGACCGACGAAGCCCGGCGGCTCGCCGGGGCGACGGCCGGCTTGCTGGCCGTCGTCGTCACCCTGGTTGTCGTCATCGGGGTGCTCGGCACGCCAATCTTCGTCGATGTCCTGGCCCCGGGATTCGAGGGCGCCCGGAGGCGTATCGCGATCGACCTGGTACGAATCATGTTTCCGGGCGTTGGCCTGCTGGTCATGTCCGCCTGGTGTCTGGGCGTGCTCAATTCCCATCGGGAGTTCTTCCTTTCCTACGCGGCACCGGTCGGGTGGAACCTGGCCATCATCGCCACGACCATTGTCGGGGCCTATCGGGGAAACGACGCCCGCCTGGTGCTCTGGACCGCCTACGGCGCCGGGATCGGTGCGATCGTGCAGCTGGCCGTCCAGTTGCCGAGGGTCTGGCGGCTGCTCGGCGGGGTCCGCATATCTCTCGACCGCCGGAGCCCGTCGGTCCGGACGGTCGTCCGGAATTTCGGGCCGGCCCTCCTGAGCCGGGGTGTCGTCCAGGTGAGCGCGTTCCTCGACGGCATCATCGCGAGCTGGCTTCCGATCGGTGCCGTCGCCGCGATCACCAACGCCCAGCTGCTCTACACCCTGCCGGTCAGCCTTTTCGGCGTCTCGATCGCCGCGGCGGAGCTGCCCGATCTGGCGGAGGACACCGGAGCGCAGGCCCTCCGGGACCGGATCGAGCGGGCCTCCCGGAACGTGGCCTTCTTCATCGTGCCGTCCGCCATGGCGATGATCGTCCTCGGGCGGCCGATCGCAGGCCTCGCGCTCCAGACCGGCCGGTTCACGCTCGAGGACACCGACTGGCTGTGGGGGACGATGGCCGGCGCCACGATCGGTCTTCTGGCCTCGACGCTCGGCCGCCTGTTCACCTCGGCCCACTACGCCCTCGGCGACACCCGGTCGCCGCTCCGGTTTGCCCTGGTGCGGGTCAGCCTGACGGTCGCGTTAGGCATCGGCGCATCACTTTACCTGCCGCCGCTGCTCGGAATCAACCCCCGGTGGGGAACCGTGGGGCTCACTGTGTCGGCCGGACTGGCCGGCTGGGTTGAGGCCGGGTTGCTGCGGCGCTCGCTCGCCCGGCACATCGGCCGGTTCTCGGTCGGCGCCGGACTCCTGTTCAAGTTGTGGCTGGCGGCCGGGGTCGCCGCCGCCGTCGCTACGGTGCCGAACGTGATGCTCAGCGAGCGGTGGACCAACCGGCTGTTCGTGCTGGCCGTGTTCGGGCTGCTCTACTTGGTGCTGGCGACCGCGTTGGGAGCGCCGACGATGGCGACGCTCCGGGCTCGGATGTCGCGGCGCCGATGACCGTCCCGCCCCCGGAAAGCCTCGAGCGCAAGCTCGACACTCTGCCGGACGGCCCCGGTGTCTATCTCTGGAAGGGCCGCGACGGTGGGGTCCTCTACGTTGGGAAGGCCAAGAATCTCCACAGCCGGGTCCGGAGCTACTTCGCGACCGATCACGCGCTGAGTCCCAAGAATCAGTTGCTGGTGCGGCAGATTGCCGACGTCGAAACGATTGTCGTGGGCAGCGAGGTCGAGTCGCTGCTCCTCGAGAACAACCTCATCAAGGAGCACCAGCCCCGCTTCAACGTCCGTCTCAAGGACGACAAGAGCTATCCGTCCATCGCCGTCACGCTGAAGGAGCCGTTTCCGAGAGTGCTGGTCACCCGGCGCCGGGACCTGCCGGGCGCCCGGTATTTCGGGCCCTATACCGACGTCTCCGATATGCGGCGGACCCTGGCGCTGGTTCGGCGGATCTTCACGGTGCGGAGCTGTGCCGACGACTTGCCCCGCGAACGCCGGGAGCGTCCCTGTCTCGACTTCCATATCGGACGATGCCAGGCTCCGTGCGTTGGGCGCCAGGACGAGGCCTCGTACCGCCTGATGATCGACGAAGTGGTCCGCTTTCTCGAGGGCCGGACCGCCGACGTCCGCGGCCGGCTTCGGGACATGATGGCCAGCGCCAGTCAGCGGGAGGACTTCGAGCGGGCGAAGGATCTCCGCGACGCGCTCAAGTGGCTCGAACAGGTCGATCAACCGGGCACCGTCGAGTTGATGGCGGGGGGCGATGCGGACGTCGTCGGATACGCCCGCGACGGCGACGATGCGGTGTGCACGCTGCTCAGAGTTCGCGACGGCCGCCTGATTGCGCGGGACCACCGGATCCTCGACAACCTCGACGACGAAGAAGACGCCGCCATCCTGGAATACTTTCTGATCCGGTATTACTACCTCGCCGAAGGGCGGGCCCGCCGCGTCCTGCTGCCATTTCCATCGGCGGACTACGACCAGGTCCAGCAGCTGTTCGGCAATTCGGATTGGGCCGTACCGCAGCGGGGAACCGGCCGGCGCTGGCTCGATCTCGCCGATCAGAACGCCAGGCATCTGCTCGAGAGCCTCAAGCTCGAAAGCTTCGAGACCGATGAGCGGGCCGACGATCCGGTCTATGCTCTTGGCAGGGCGTTAGGCATGTCGACGGTGCCGCGGACCCTGATCTGCGTCGATATCTCGACCAACCAGGGGCGCGATACCGTAGGATCGCTGGTCTGGTTCGAGGCTGGGCGTCCCCGGAAAGCCGAATATCGGAAATTCAAGATCAAGGGCGAGGCGCAGCAGGATGATTTCGCGGCGATCCATGAAGTGGTAACCCGATACTTTACCCGACGGCGGGACGAGGGCGAGCCATTCCCTGATCTCGTCGTCATCGACGGCGGCAAGGGCCAGCTCGGCGCCGCG
>JANXXJ010000333.1 GCA_025350665.1 Gemmatimonadota bacterium
GGAGCCACGGGGCCACGCCGTTCATGACCTTCCTGGCCGCCTACCAGGTGCTGCTGGCCCGGATGAGCGGCCAGGACGAGGTGGTCGTGGGGTCGATCACCTCGGGGCGTCACCGGCCCGAGACCCAGCCCCTCATCGGACCGTTCGTCAACACGCTGGCGATCCGGTCGGCGGTCGCCGCCGAGTTGCCGTTCGCCGCATTCCTCGACCGCGTGAAGAACACGGCCATCGAGGCGCTCGCCAATCAGGACGCGCCCTTCGAGATGGTTCTCGAAGCCCTCGACCTCGCCTGGGACCGAAGCCGAAGCCCGGTGTTCCAGGCCGCGTTCCAGCTCCTGGAGGGAATGGACGCGGGGCTCGAGCTCGCGGGCCTCGCGGCCACGCGGCTCCGGGCGGCGAAGGACAGCGCCAAGTTCGAGCTGACGCTGATGCTGACGACGGTCCCGGACGGTGGCTTCCGCGCCTCGTTCGAGTACAACACGGATCTCTACGACGCCGCGACGATCGGTCGCTTCCTGGCCCGGTACCGCGTGCTTCTCGAAGCGGTGGTTGCCGATCCCGCGACGACCCTGGGCCGGCTTGCCATCCTGCCGGAACCGGAACGGCACCTCGTTCTGGACGACTGGAACGCGACCGGAGCCGGACCCGGCCGCGCGGCCTTGCTCCATCAGGATTTCGAACGGAACGCCGCCCGGAATCCCGAGGCGACGGCTGTGGTCTGGGACGGTGGAGCGATGAGCTTTGGCACGCTCGACCGGCGGGCCAATCACCTGGCTCGACGACTCGCCACGTTAGGCGTGGGGCCGGACGTGGCCGTCGCGATCGTGGCTCGCAACTCGCCCGAGGCGCTCACCGCAATCATCGCCGTGCTCAAGGCCGGCGGCTGTTACGTCCCGATCGACCCCCAGTATCCGGCCGAGCGCATCGCCTTCATGCTGGCGGACAGTGCCGCGCGGGTCGTCTTCGCCGACCTGAGCCACGGTTCGATCGCCGGCGCGGAGGCGATTTTCGCTGTCGATCTGGCCGATACGGCGTCCGGCGAATCGGATCATCCGCCGGCCAGTACGATCGCGGCGGACCACCTGGCGTACATCATCTACACGTCGGGATCCACCGGCCGTCCCAAGGGGGTGATGGTGCCGCACCGGGCCGTGGTGAACGCGAACGATACCCTCCGGGAAGATCACGGTTTCGGACCGGCGGACGTCTGCCTGCAGACCTATCCGATGGTCTTCGACCCGAGCGTCTGGGTGTATTTCGTCCCCCTGTCGGCCGGCGGAGCCGTCGCGCTTCCGAAGGGCGGCAGCGAAGGAATTCCCAGCGAACTCCTCGACACGATCGCCCGGCTCGGCGTGACGGTGGTCCCCCTGGTGCCGGCGCTCCTCCAGCTTCTGACTGAATCGGATCAGCCCGAACGGGCCGGACGGGTGGCCCGGATGTTCTGCGGCGGCGAAGCCCTGCCCGGCGACCTGCTGCGCCGCGCCCGGGCGATCTGGCCCTCGGTCGCCATCACCAATCTCTACGGGCCGACCGAAGCGACGATCTTCGCGACGCAATGGACCTGGGACGGGTCCTCGTTCGAAGGGCCGGCGCCGATCGGGCGTCCGATTCACCGGTGCCGGAGTTACATCCTCGAACGGTCGGGTCAGCCGGCGCCGATCGGAGTCGCGGGCGAGCTCTGCCTCGCGGGCGCCGGAGTGGCTCGGGGCTACCTGAACCGGCCCGAGCTCAATCCGGCCAAATTCGGCGCCGACCCCCTCCATCCGGGGGACCGGGTCTACCGCACCGGCGACCTGGCCCGGTGGCGCGCGGATGGGGTAATCGAGTTTCTCGGGCGGCTCGACGATCAGGTCAAGATTCGGGGCTTCCGTATCGAGCTCGGCGAAATCGAATCCGCGCTGGCGGCCATCCTCGGTGTGCGGGCCGCGGTGGCCATGGTCCGGACCGATCGTCCCGGCGAGCCGCGCCTGGCCGCGTACATCGTGATCGATCCCGGCGCCCCGGCGCCGCAGGCGATCCGCGACGCCCTCCGCGGCCGGCTGCCGGAGTACATGATCCCGGCCGCGATCACGGTGCTAAACGCGCTCCCGCTCACGCCGAACGGCAAGGTGGACCGGAAGGCGCTTCCCGAACCGGCGGGGACCGCGGACGACCGGATCATCGAACCCGCCGCCAACGACGACGAGGCCCATGTGGCCGGGATCATGGCGGCGGTGCTCACGCTCGAGACAGTTGGCCGCACGGAGGACTTCTTCCGTCTCGGGGGGCATTCCCTCATCGCGATGCGGATGGTGGCGCGCCTCCGCCAGCGCTTCGGCTCGGCGGCGACGATCCAGGCGGTGTTCGACCATCCGACGCCCGCCCGCCTGGCGGCGCAACTCGCGAGCACCGACACCCGCGAGCCGGTCGTGGTGATCCCCCGCCGGGCCGACCCGACCAGCAGTCCGCTCTCGTTCGCACAGGAGCTCATCTGGGTCCAGTCCGAAATGGACCGGACGTCGCCCGCGTACAATATCCCCGTGGTCCGAAAGATCACCGGACCGTTCGACCCCGCCGCGTGGCAGGCGGCCCTCGACGCAGTGGTGACGCGGCATGCCTCGCTGCGGTCCGCCGTCCGGATGATCGACGGCGAAGCCCGCCAGGTAGTCGAGGCGCCGCGGCCGGTCTGGACGGAAGTGGTGGACCTCCGGGGTCGACCCGACGCCGAGGCCACTGCTCTTGAGCGAGCCCGGGCGGCCGCGAGCGTGCCCTTCGATCTGGGCGCCGACCAGCTGCTTCGTTCCGCAGTCTACCGGCTTTCGGAGCAGGAGCACCTCGTGCTGCTGCTCGCGCATCACATCGCGATGGACGGCGGATCCCACGCGGTCCTGTGGGGCGACCTGGTGACGGCGTACGAGGCCGCCCGCCGCGGCGAGTCGGCGTCGTTCGAGCCGCTACCTCTCGAATACGGTGACTACGCCGCCTGGCAGCGATCCCGGTTCGAAGGGGACGGACTGGACCGCATGGTAGATTTCTGGGCCGATGCGCTGGCGGGCACCCCCAGCTCGCTCGAGTTGCCCACGGATCGACCGCGGGGCCGCAACAACTTCGGGACCGGCGACCAGCGCATGGCCGTGCTGCCGCGCGAGCTGCTCGACCGCGTGCACCAGGCCGCGGCCGATCTCGGCGTGACCCCGTTCATGTTCCTGTCGGCGGCGTGGCAGATCCTGCTGTTCCGCTACTCGGGCCAGACCGACTTCGTCGTCGGGTCCCCGGTCGGCGGGCGGCCGACGCCGGAGACCGAGCAGATCGTCGGCGACTTCGTCAACACCGTGCTGATCCGGGCCCGCATGGACGGCGACCCCACGGTCCGCGAGTATCTGCGGGGCTACCGGGACCGCGCGGTGGCGGCCTTTGCTCACGACGAACTGCCGCTGGAGCGTCTCTCGTCGGTGCTCCGCGATCGCGGCGCCGCCGTTCCCCAGATCCAGACCCTGTTCGTGCTGCAGAACAACCCGGTGTCCACCCGGGCCTTCCCGGGCTGCCAGGTCGAACCGGCCCGGCTGCATGTGGGTGCCGCGCAAGTCGAACTCTCGGCGTCCCTCACGGTGCTACCCGAGGGGCTCCGAATCATGGTCGCATATCGCGCCGACCTGTTCGACGAGGGCACGGTGTGCCGTCTCCTCGAGCACTACGAGATTCTCCTGGGCGGCCTGGTGGAGAACCCGCAGGTGCGGGTGAGCGCCGTGGGCATCATCAGCCCAGCTGAACGCCAACGAGTCCTGTTCGGCTGGAACGACACCACCCGCGACTTCCCGAATGGTCTCGTTCTGACGGACCTCGTGTCCACTCAGGTTGCTCGATCACCCGATGCGACGGCCGTGGTGGACGCGACGTCGAGCCTTTCATACGCCGAGCTTGAGCGACGCGCCAATCTGCTCGCGGGTGAACTGGCGGGGCTCGGCGTGAGGCCCGGCGTCATCGTCGCAATCTGCCTTGAGCGATCGGCATCGCTCGTCGTCGGCTTGCTGGGAATTCTGAAGGCCGGGGCAGCCTATGTGCCAATCGACCCTGCCTACCCGGCCGAGCGGATCCGGTTCATCCTTGAAGACTGCGGTGCATCCGTCGTGCTCACTTCCGACAAGGAACGCCACGCCCTCCCGCCTACGACAGCGTCGATCGTATCGCTCGAGCGGGAATGGCCCGGCCAGCCGGCACCCGGGAATGTGACACCGACGCGCCCGGGCCCAACGGACATCGCGTACCTAATTTACACTTCCGGCTCGACGGGTACCCCCAAGGGTGTCCGAATCTCCCATCGGGCCATCGTGAACCACATGTTGTGGATGCAGACAGCGTTCCCATGTGGTCCGGCCGATGCCACGATCCAGAAGACACCGGTCAGCTTCGACGCATCCGTTTGGGAATTCTACGCCCCGCTACTTTCTGGCGGGCGCCTGGTGATGGCGCCAGCCGATGCCCATCGTGACCCCGAGCAGCTGATCCGAACGATTCGGGACCATCAAGTCACGACCCTCCAGGTTGTGCCGTCGCTGCTACGAATGTTGCTCGAGACTGGGCGGTTCGGCGATTGCGCCACTCTTCGCAGAGTGTATTGTGGAGGGGAGGCCCTCACCGGCGACCTTGTCGCGGCCTTCCATTCGGCCTCGAGCGCCGACCTGATCAACCTGTATGGCCCCACAGAGACGACGATCGACGCGACCTTCTGGGTAGCCCCCCGGCAGGCTTTCGACGGCCGAGTCGCGATCGGGCGGCCAATCGCGAATACCCGGACCTATGTACTCGACCAGAGCGGGAGCCCGGTCCCGACAGGCGTGGCTGGCGAGCTCTACGTCGCTGGCGTCGGCGTTGGAGCCGGCTACCACAATCGCGACGCGCTGACGGCCGAACGGTTCCTGGATGACCCGTTCGTGCCGGGGGCCCGGATGTATCG
This sequence comes from Gemmatimonadota bacterium, assembly GCA_025350665.1. Taxonomy (GTDB): domain Bacteria; phylum Gemmatimonadota; class Gemmatimonadetes; order Gemmatimonadales; family GWC2-71-9; genus SHZU01. The sequence goes on from JANXXJ010000333.1 coordinate 4,934, forward strand.
CACCGGCGACCGAGTTCTGTGGCGACCAGACGGCACGCTGGAGTTCTTCGGGCGGTTGGACAACCAAGTCAAGATCCGTGGCTACCGGATCGAACTGGGCGAAGTCGAAGCCATCCTGGCGCAACAGCCCGGCATCACCGCCGCTATCGCCCAGATCCGCGAGGTCGGGCTCCAGGGCCCTGCACTGGTTGGCTATGTCGTGTATGCCGCCGACGCCACCCGGGACTCCGCCACGCTCGGCGCCGCG
>JANXXJ010000166.1 GCA_025350665.1 Gemmatimonadota bacterium
CGGAGCGCGCTCGACGCCGTCGAACTGATGGACGCCGGCTGGAACTTCCGGCGCGAGCATCTCCGGCTGGAGCAGCGGTCCCACTACGTGATCCGGGACGGCGGCGATCAGCCTAACGTCGTGCCGTCCACCGCCTCGGTCTGGTATTTCTTCCGGGAGCTCGACCCGGCCCGGATCAAGGCCCTGTGGGCCGTCGGCGACTCGGTGGCCCAGGGCGCCACGATGATGACCGGGACGAAGCTCGCGAGCGTGCGGGTGCTGGGATCGGCCTGGCCGCCCCACTTCAGCCCGGCCTACGCCGAGGCGCTCGGCGACAACATCAAGCGGATCGGGATGCCGAAGTGGTCGGAGGACGACCAGCGGTTTGCCCGGGCGATCCAGAAGGAACTTGGCGTGAAGGAGCAGGGCCTCGACACTCTGGCCAAGGGGCTCCAGCTTCCGCCCAAAGACGATGATCGCAAAGGCGGCGGCTCCGACGACATCGGCGACGTCTCCTGGGCGGTGCCGACCGCGCAGCTCTTCTTTCCGTCGAACGTGCCCGGCACGCCAGGCCACAACTGGGCCGACGGGATCGCGATGGCCACACCGGTCGCCCACAAGGGCGCCACCGCGGGCGCCAAGGCCATCGCCCTTACGATGCTCGATATCCTCAAGAAGCCCGAACTGGTGACCACCGCCTGGGACTATTACCGGAACGTCCAGACCAAGGACCAGAAATACGAGCCGTTCATGCGGGCCGAGGACCGGCCCGCGATCGAGCTGAACGCGCCGATCCTGGCCCGCTACCGCGACCAGATGCGGCCCTTCTACTTCGACCCGGCCAAGTATCCGACCTACCTCGAGCAGCTCGGCGTCAAGTACCCGACCGCCCGCGCGGCCGATGGGACCTGCGGGTCCAAGGGGACGCCATGATGATCCGGCGCATTGCGCTCGCCACCCTGATCGGGGCGGCCGCCTCGACCGCCTCGGCGCAGAAGACCCCGAAGCCCGACCCGCGCCTCGCCCGGCTCAAGCAGGAGGTCGTGACGGATGTCGATGCCCGGGCCCGGTTCACCCAGCAGGTGGTGGACCAGATCTTCAGCTTCGGCGAGCTCGGCTTCCAGGAATTCGAGACCTCGAAGTACCTGGTGGCCCTGCTCCGGAAGGAGGGGTTCACCGTCGAGGAGGGCTATGCCGGCATTCCCACCGCGTGGGTGGCCACCTGGGGTTCGGGCAAACCGGTCATTGCGTTAGGCAGCGACATCGACGGCATTCCCCAGGCGTCGCAGATGCCGGGCGTGGCCTGCCGGGCGCCGCTGGTGCCGGGCGCGCCCGGCCACGGCGAGGGCCACAACTCGGGGCAGGCGGTCAACATCACTGCCGCCATCGCGGTCAAACGGCTGATGGAGCGGGAGAAGCTTCCGGGCACGCTCAAGATTTGGCCCGGCGTGGCCGAGGAGCAGATCGGCACCAAGGCGTACTATGTCCGGGCCGGGCTGTTCAAGGACGTGGACGTGAACCTGTTCAGCCACGTCGACAACAAGTTCGGCACCAACTGGGGCCAGCCCGACGGCACCGGACTCGTGTCGGTCCAGTACACGTTCCGTGGCGCCACGGCCCATGCGGCCGCTGCGCCGTGGCGGGGCAAGAGCGCGCTCGACGCGGTCGAGCTGATGGATCTGGGCTGGAACTTCCGGCGCGAGCATCTCCGGCTGGCCCAGCGGTCACACTACGTCATCACCAACGGTGGCGACCAGCCCAACGTCGTCCCGCAGGTGGCCTCCGTCTGGTACTACTTCCGTGAGCTCGACTACCCGAGCATCAAGGGGCTCTGGGCGATTGGCGATTCGATCGCGCAGGGTGCGGCGATGATGACGGCCACGACGCTCGACCCGGTCCGGATGCTGGGTTCGGCCTGGCCCGGGCACTACAACAAGCCGGTGGCCCTGGCGCTGACCGACAACATCAAGGCGGTCGGGATGCCGCAGTGGTCGGCGGCGGACCAGGAGTTTGCCCGGGCGGTGCAGACCGACATCAAGACCAAGGTGACGGGCCTCGACAGCCTGGTCGATTCGCTCAAGACGCCGCCCACGATGGACGAGATGAAGGGCGGCGGGTCCGACGACATCGGCGACGTCAGCTGGAACGTGCCGACGGTGACGCTCCGGTTTCCGTCGAACATCCCGGGCCTGCCGGGCCACAACTGGGCCAACGCGATCTCGATGGCCACCCCGCTCGCCCACAAGGGCGCCACGGCGGGGGCCAAGGCGATGGCGATGACGGTCCTGGATCTGCTGCTCTCGCCGAAGCTGGTGGCGGATGCGTGGGATTACTTCCGGAACGTCCAGACCAAGGACGTGAAGTACGAGCCGCTGATCCGGCCCGACGACCGGCCGGCCATCGACTTGAATACCGCGATCCTCGGGAAGTACCGGGAGCAGATGCGGCCGTTCTATTACGATCCGTCGCGCTACCCGACCTACCTCGAACAGCTCGGGATCAAGTATCCGACCGTCCGCGCCGCCGACGGGACCTGCGGATCGAAGGGAACGCCCTGATCAGGCGGCCGGCAGGTCGCTGATCACCATCCGGGCGATCCGCCAGGCGCCGTCGGCTTCGCGGCGCCAGTCGGTGACGAACCGGCCGCGCTCCGTGACCTCAGCGCCGTTCGCCCGGACGATCTTGGTCTCGTCGAAGCGGGCGAACTCGATGGCGCGGTCGCCAAGCAGGATCAACTCCTCGCGATGGACCAGATGATACGTCACGGTCCTGACCTGGTTACCCCGGGTCAGGAACGCGGCGATGGCGGTCCGGCCCACGACATCGGCCATCCCTGATTCCCCGAGCAGCGCGTCGACCGTGAAATGGGCGGCGGCGTCCTCGGGGGTGCCGCTCACCAGGGCCCGGTCGAGCGCCGCGTTCACCACTGCGATTGCCCGCCCCGCTTCCTCGGCGGACTCCGCCCCTCGTTCCACCTGCCGGGCGTACTCGGCGGCGTCATAGCTGCCGAGCGACGCGGCCACGAGTCCGTCCGCGGACATCGTCCAGTCCTCGAAGCCCCGGATCCGAACCCGCTTCCCGGTCCCGTCCGGCCCGCTGTTGGTGCCCGCGAGCGTCCACCGGTAGATCACCCGGTCGCCCAGGTCGAGGAGGTCGTCCATCGACACCACCATGTCCGGGAACGCCGTCATGAAGCTCCGGGCCGACTCGGAAATCGCGGCGCGTCCCACGGCGGGGGCGCCGCCGTTGATCGTCAGGGATCCGTTCGGGGCGTAGCAGGCCGCCACGCTCTCGGGGTTCTGGCTGCACCAGGCCGCGGTGTAGCGCTCGCCGAACTTCCGGAGCTGCGTGGGGCGATCGTCACTCATCGATGGACCTCAGGTCAGCCGCTGGTCGAGCCGGCGGTCGGGGTGGGACGGGGAGCGAGAAATCCGCGCTCGATCGGAGTGGCGAGATCGGGCGGTTCGGGTGGCCGGAAACAGAGGTCCACGGCCAGGTAGAACATCTTGGTAAAGGGGAACACGAATACCGGCGCCCCGATCGCCGCCACGAGCCCCGCGGTCTCAAGCCGGTCCCACGGCACTTCGGGCCAGGTGGCGAACATGACGGCCACCAACAGCGTCATGATCACGCCCTCGGTGGCGAAGATGTTCACCGTGAGGCTGCCGAGCCAGTACCCCGGTTCATGACGGTCGAGGCGGAAGCCGCAGACTGGGCACGAAGGGCAGATTTTGACCCAGGTGAGGAACACGGGATGACCTCCGCAGACCGGGCACCGCAGACGGAAGGCCCGGCTGAACAACGTGCGCGGCGGGGGGAAATCCGGGGGCGTCAGATCGGCAGCTCGTCGCGGACGAGGGCCAGGATCGCGGCCTGCGGGACCACGAGGTACTTCTTCTCTTCGAAACTGATCTCGACGGCGGCTTTCCGAAAGAAGATCGCGTGATCGCCGACCCGGGCCTGCATCGGCCGGAACCGGGGGGTCTTCTCCCCGATCCGCCAGGGCTCTTCGTCGAAGGTCGAAGCGTCGGGCATCGGGTCGCCGGGGCCGGTGGCGATGATCGTGCCTTCCTGCACCTGCTGCGAATCGATGGCGGTGGCCGGGAGGTAGAGCCCGACCCGGGTCCGTTCCTCACCCTCCTCGGTCCGGATCAGGACCCGGTCACCGACGACCAGGAGCTTTCGGGGCGGGAATTCCATCGGCTCACCCCGTCTCGTGGACGGTGACGAGTTCGATCAGCCGGAGCTTCCGGCTGATGGTGGGGAGGCGGAGCGAGACCTCTTCCCCGACCTTCCGGTCATTGAGGGCCCGGCCCAGCGGTGACATCAGCGAGATATGGCCGGCATCGATGTCCATCATTTCGGCCAGCACCAGGGTGTAGGTGTCCTTCTCGCCGGTGTCGATGTCCACGACGGTCACCTTGGAACCGAGTCCCACCCGGTCGGTGGGGGCCTCGGTATTGGCGATCTCGGACAGCTGGGCCAGGCGCTGATGCAACTGGCCCAGCCGGGCCTGGACCAGCTGCTGGCGTTCCAGGGCGGCCTTGTATTCCGAGTTTTCCCGGAGGTCGCCCATGGCCACGGCCGTGGCGATGGCCTGGGGCAGGGTGACCGTCAGTTCGTGGCTCAGGGCGGTGATTTCCCGGCCGAGCTTTTCGCGCATTTCCTGGATCATGCCGGGATGCCGTCCGGGGTAAAAGCAAGTCGGCCCGGCTGGTAGCCAGCCGGGCGTCCGAGTGTCGGTCTGTGACAACGATATCATAGCAGTCACCCAGCCGCCAGCGGGCCGGGGGTCCGGAGCAGGGCCGGATGGCCCGGGGCGTCGAAACCCGAGCCCGGATCTCCGGTTTTCCGGATTGATTTCTTGACCCAACCCCTTGTCTCAACTAATCTTCGCCGTCCGGGGAGATCATCGTCCTCCGGTTCCCAATCGTCCCCATATATCGGATTGCAGCGAATGGATAGACGCCCCGAACGTGTAGGGCGCGCGTGGCTGGCCAGAACCGTGCTTTTGGGTCTGGTGATCCTGGCCGCAGCGTGCGCCGACAACTACCCGCAGACGACGCTCAATCCTCGATCGGACATCACGCGCCTCATCGACCAGCTGTTCCGGACGACGTTCTGGTGGGCGGTGGTGGTGTTCGTGCTGGTCGAGGGCGCCTTGGTGTACGCCTTGTGGCGCTTCCGGGCCAAGCCGAACGATCCGGAACCGGTGCAGACCCACGGGAACACCACGCTCGAGATCATCTGGACCGCGATCCCGGCGGTGATTCTGGTGCTGATCGCCATCCCGACCGTCAAGACGATCTTCAAGACCTCGCTCCCGGCGCCCAATCCGGCGGTCGAGGTCGACGTCATCGGACATCAGTGGTACTGGGAATTCCGCTATCCGAAACTCGGCGTGGTAACCGCCAACGAACTGGTGGTCCCGCAGAAGAAGATGATCGGGCTCCGGATGTGGAGCGCCGACGTGCTCCACAGCTTCTGGTCGCCGCAGCTGGCCGCCAAGCGGGACGTCTTCCCGATTTTTTCGCAGACCAAGCTCAAGAAGGTGAACCCGCTGTGGTTCACCGCCGATACGGTTGGCGACTACACCGGCCAGTGCGCCGAGCTGTGCGGGATCCAGCACGGGCGGATGGGTCTCCGGGTCATCGTTCTGAATGACGCGGATTTCGACAAGTGGGTGGCGGCCGAGCGGGTCGGGTCGCCGCTGGTCGAGGGTGGCAAGGTGCCGGCCGCGGTGGACAGCGTCTGGAAGGCCGATTCCATCATGACCAAGGGCGCCACGACCTTCCTCACCGGCGGCTGCATCAGTTGCCACGCGATGGTCGGGACGCCGCTGGCGGGTGCGATGACGCTGCGCGGTCCGAATCTGAGCCACGTGGGCGGCCGGACCACGATCGGTGCCAACATGTACGAGAACACCCCCACCAATCTCGCGCAGTGGTTGAGGGATCCGCAGGGCATGAAGAAAGGCAGTCACATGATTCTGCCCCGGCCCCTGACGGAAGACGAGATCGCGACCCTGGTCGCGTATCTCCGCGCGCACAAGTAAGGCGAGGCGAACGACTATGGCCACCTCGGTACTCGAGCATCGCGCCCCGGCGATCCATCACGCTCATCCCAAGACCGGGATCTGGAGCTGGATCACCACGGTCGATCACAAGCGGATCGGCATTCTCTACGGTGCCACCGCGTTCCTGTTCTTCCTCCTCGGCGGCATCGAGGCGCTGATCATGCGCCTGCAGTTGATGGGTCCGAACGGCAAGCTGGTCGATCCGGACACGTTCAACGCGCTGTTCACGATGCACGGCACGACCATGATCTTTCTCGGGGTCATGCCGCTGTCGGCGATGTTCTTCAACTACTTCATTCCGCTCCAGATCGGCGCCCGCGACGTGGCGTTCCCCCGGCTGAATGCCTTCAGCTACTGGGTCTTTCTGCTGGGCGGGTTGTTCATCAATGCCAGCTTCCTGGTCGGGGCGCCGCCGAACGGCGGCTGGTTCGGCTACGCCAACCTGACCTCGAGCCGGGTGATCGCGGCCACCGCGGCGGCGCCGGCTCCGGGCATGAACATCGACTTCTGGGTGATCGGCCTCCAGATCCTGGGCATCGCCTCGATCGCGGCGGCGCTGAACTTCTTCGTCACGATCGTGAATCTGCGGGCCCCGGGCATGAAGATGCTCCGGATGCCGATGTTCGTGTGGATGAGCTTCGTGGTGCAGGTGCTGCTGCTGCTCGCCTTCCCGGTCATCACGGTGGCGCTCGTGTTTCTGATGATGGACCGGAACTTCGGGACGAGTTTCTTCATGCCCGATGGCGGCGGCGATCCGATCATGTGGCAGCACCTGTTCTGGATCTTCGGCCACCCGGAGGTCTACATCCTGATCCTTCCGGCGTTCGGCATCACGTCGGAGATCCTGCCGGTGTTCTCCCGGAAGCCGCTCTTCGGCTACACCGCCATGGTGTTCTCGGGGATCTTCATCGGGTTCGTCGGGTTCGGCGTGTGGAGTCACCACATGTTCGCCACCGGCATGGGCCCGTTCGCCGACACGTTCTTCTCGATGGCGACGATGGTGATCGCCCTCCCGACCGGGGTCAAAATCTTCAACTGGATCGGCACCATCTGGGGCGGCTCGCTCCGCTTCACCACCGCCATGATGATGGCGCTGGCGATGGTGGCCCTGTTCATCATCGGCGGGCTGTCGGGGGTCATGCACTCGGCCCCCCCGGCCGATCTGCAGCAGACCGATACCTACTTCATCGTCGCCCACTTCCACTATGTGCTGTTCGGCGGCTCGATTTTCGGACTGACCGCGGGCGCCTATTACTGGTGGCCCAAGATGTTCGGGCGCCTTCTGGACGAGGGCATGGGCAAGGCCCACTTCTGGCTCATGTTCGTCGGGATGAACATGACCTTCTTCCCGATGCACTTCCTCGGGCTGAACGGCATGCCGCGCCGGGTCTACACCTATCCGCCGGGGCTCGGCTTCGAGTTCTGGAACAAGTTCGAGACCATCGGGGCCTTCATCCTGGCGTTCTCGTTCCTGATCTTCCTGGTCAACATCATCAAGACCTGGTTCGGTCCGGCCAATGCGCCGGCCGATCCGTGGCACGGCGCCACGCTCGAATGGTCGATCCCGTCGCCGCCCCAGGAATTCAATTTCCCGAAGCTGCCGATGGTCGGAAGCTCGGTGCCGCAGTGGGATGCCCGCCGGGCCGCCGGTGGCCATCTGCCGGAGCCGGCGCTCGTCAGCGGCGCCGACATCCCGATGCCGAACCCGTCCTACTGGCCGCTGGTGTCGGCCATCGGGGTCTTTCTGGTGCTGGGGAGTCTGCTCTTCATCCGGGTCAATCCGGTGCACTGGTGGCAGTTCACGCTCTTCGGGGTGGCCGTGCTCTTCTTCGGTGTCTTCCGGTGGGCGTTCGAGCCGCCCCACTGAGCACCGTGGCCGGACCGAGGCACTGGACCAGACTGTACGTGGGATCGTGGGATAACAGACGGAGATACGACGTGGCCCAAGCCGCAACTGCAACCGCCGAGATGAGCCCGGCCGACGAGCACCACTGGACGTCGACCGGGCTCGACAGCCGCAAGATCGCCATCTGGGGCTTCATCGGCTCCGAATGCCTGTTCTTCGCCTCGCTGATTTCGACCTATCTGGTCTACAAGGGCAAGAGTCTGGTCGGACCGCTGCCGCATGCCGAATCGCAGTGCCTGCTGCATGGAAAGATGCAAACCTGCGAAGGGGTGTTCGAGACGCCGCTGGTGACCGCCGGTACCGCCGTGCTGCTCTTCAGCTCGTTCTTCGTGGTGCTGGCGCTCTACCACGCCCAGAAGGGCAACCGGGCCAAGTTGCTCGGCTGGCTCAGCGCCACCGTGATGTGCGGGGTCTTCTTCGTGTCGATGCAGGTCTACGAGTTCACCCATTTCTACCACAAGGGAATGGGGTACAGCACCAACCTGTTCTCGACCACGTTCTTCACGCTCACCGGCTTCCACGGGAGCCACGTGACGCTGGGCGTGATCTGGCTTTCGACCGTACTGATCCTCGCCGCCCGCGGCAAACTGCCACCCGAGAAGTCGCTCAATCTCGAGCTGGCGGCCCTCTACTGGCACTTCGTCGACGTGGTGTGGATCGTGATCTTCCCCGTCGTGTACCTGATGCGATAACGGAGCCATCATGGACGCCCATTCAGCTGCCCCCGGCCACGACGACGCCCATCATCCCAGCCCGATGATGTACGGCAAGATCGCGATCGTGCTGTTCATCCTGACGTTCTTCGAGGTCGCCGCCTACGAAGTCGGTCACCGGCCGGCCGCGATCCTCCACGCGGTGGTCGAGCCGATCGTGGTGCCGATCCTCCTCGTGCTCTCGGCCGCCAAGTTCGCCCTGGTCGCCATGTTCTACATGCACTTGAAGCAGGACTCCAAGCTGTTCAGCAATCTCTTCGTCTGGCCGCTTGGACTCGCCGCGGCGCTGATCCTGGGACTGATCGTGCTGGCCCGGCTCTGGCGCGCGGCGTCGTTTTAGCGCCGCCCGTCCGGAAATCAGCACCGCCCCGTCC
>JANXXJ010000350.1 GCA_025350665.1 Gemmatimonadota bacterium
CGGACGAACGGATTCCAGCGCGGCGATTCGATGGAGGCCGGGTTCTGCACCGTCACCTTGGGTTCGGGAAATCCCCGTTCGGTCAGACTCTGGTGCAATTGCCGGATTTCGACGTTGAGCCGGTCGGCCATCGCTTGATCGGTGGGCATGATCGTGGCTCGCACGGTCGAGCCGCTGACCGACACGCGGAGTTTCCCGTAGTCACCCTGATCGTCCTTGAGGTCGAGCATGAGGTGATCGACCCGCCGAGCGATCCGTTCCGCCGGGTCCGTCACGGTTGGCGCGGTGGACTCGGGGCCGGCAGTGGAAGTCGTATCCACCAGCGGCCGCCCAGCCGCCGTCGTGACCGGTGCCGTCCGGGGTCCACCGTCGGCCGAAGGTCGCTCGACGCGCTGCGTCGACGGCTCGGCTGGCGCGGCGGACTGGACTTCCCGCCGGCTCCGACCATTGTCGCGTTCGGCGCTGACGGCCAGACGTGCCTGCGGGATTGCCTTCACCGCCCCCTCGCCCGATCGGGCCGACTTCGCCGGCTCCTCGACCGGCCGGGCCGCCAAAGGACTGGCCCGACGCCCGGCTTCCCGCGCTGGGCCGTCGCCGCCGGTGACCTTGTAGTCACGAACGCGAGCGACCCATTCAGCGGCGGGCTCGGCCGATTTTGGATGGCCGGGCGACTCGCCGGTCCCATGACCGCGCTCCTCAGCCGGATCGTGAAACGTGAAACCGGCGATTTCGATGGCCGGCTGTTGGGTCAGCGGAGAATCGTAGTGGTCGAAGGATCGCCCCCGTGGCTCAGTGGGCCTCGGTACATCGGGCGCACCGGCAGCGGCGCGGCCACTGGCGCGATCGGCCGGCGCCGAATCGGGACGAGCCGTTTCATCGTCCGCCGGCGCGGACTGATCCGTCCCCGGGGTCGAGTTTCCCGGCGCAGGCAGATTGGGTGGCGCCGCGACCGGCACAGCGGCCACCGAGACCAGCACGGTCTGGCCCGATGCCTCCGGGGATCCCCCGGGAGCATCCGCGGCGGCAGGGTCGGCGGAAGCTGCGTCAAGATCCACTTCGGCGGGATCGCCCGAAGGCGGCACGACGGCCCGCTCGGTCGTCTCGCCCCGGCGTCCAACGGCTGCGAACCAGTTCGCCAGACTCTTTTCGAGCGGCACGATGGCCAGGTCGTGGCCGGTACCCGCCTGGGTGTCCGCCCCCGGCTCGGCTGCCGGTTCGTCGGTACTCGGCAGCTGCCCGTCGTCCGGCCGCCAATCGCCATCAGTCAGCAACTGGAGCAGCGGCTGGGTCGGGACCGGGTCGGGCACAATCGGCGTCAGTTGGCCGGCCAGCTGGGCAGCCATTGCGGCGCCGAGCGTGGCACCGAACCCGCCGTCGTCGCCATCCGCCTGCGGCAGAGCCTGGGCCGGGTTGATGTCGGCCGGCGCTGCCGCGGCCATCAGAATGGGAACAGTCATTCAGTTTCCTCCTTCGCGACCCGGTCTGGGGTCGAGGAGCCGCCGGCTCATCGAGGCGGCGCGCTCACCCGGTAAGACGGCCAACAAGGCCGCCACCTGCTTGGCGTTGAGCTGGCGGAGGATACGATCAACCTCGTCATCCGTCAGTTTCGCCATGATGCCAACTGCTTCCTTGGGTTTCATTTGCGCCAGGATTTTGGCCACGTTCTTGGCCCGAAGGGTCGCCTCGGCTTCGGCCGCCGCCTTGTCCACCGGCTTGGCCGGCGCCTTGGCGTCCACGCCCCTGGCCCCCGGCTTTCCCGAGGAACTGTCCGCTTGACTCGAATCGGCCTTGACGCCTTTCGCCTTGGCGCCGGAGTCCGATCTGGTCACCTTCCTCGGCGCCGCGGGCGGCTTCGCGGACCCGGTATCTCCGGCTCTGATGGCCAGCGCGGTATCCCGGGGCGGCATCACCTTGGTGACGAACCAGGTCGAGCCGACAATGGCGACGACGAAGGAGAACAGGGCGAGGATCAGCGTTTGTTTCATCGCCGGATCCCCCGCGTCCGTCCGGCCACTTCGTCCATCGTCTTCCGCTCATCCAGCGCCAGCTCCTTGCCCCATGCCTCGCGCTGGTGCTCCTTCAGCCGTTCCAACGTCCGCCGCTCCCGCTGCGCTTCGGCCAACCGGACCCGCTCCTCGTTGGCCACCTTCCGAGCCTCCACCCGGGACCGTTCGGCGTCCTCGAGCTGGTGCATCGCGGCCAGGGTCGTAAGGTGAAGGGCCCGGAGCACGCCGGCATGGGTCGCCACGCTCGTGGCGGCGGAGACTCGGTCGCCGACCCCCTGCGCGTAGGCGGCCTGCTCGAGGCAGACCCGGTCACTGGTGGCTTCGGCGCGGGCCGCCTCGCCCATCGCACGAGCGCGCTGCTGCTCCGCCTCTTCCTTGAGCCGGAGGATCCGATCAAGACGGAAGTGAAAGGCCTTCACGGGGTCGCCCCGACCACCTGACGGGTCCGGCTCGACAGATCGCGCACCATCGCCCGGGTCGTCTCGAGGTCATTGCTCTCGTCCGGCCGCTGGCGGACGATGCCGAGCAGGTTGGGCCGCATGGCGATCGCGGTATCGAGTTGTCGATCGGTGCCGGTTTTGTAAGCGCCGACGGTAATCAGATCCTCCTGAGACCGGTACGTCGCCTCCAGCGAAAGCAGCGCGTTCGACGCGTCGAGGTCCTCGCGCGAGGTCACCTGATCGCGGACTCGACTCACGCTGTCGAGGATGTCGATCGCGGGGAAATGTTTCTGGTTGGCGAGGTTCCGTGACAACACGATGTGACCGTCGAGAATCGACCGGGCCGCATCCGCGACGGGCTCGTTGAAGTCGTCGCCTTCGACCAGCACGGTATACAGGCCGGTGATCGACCCCCGCTTGCCGGTGCCTGCCCGTTCGAGCAGCCGCGGCAATGAGGCGAAGACGGACGGCGGGTACCCCTTCGTCGTCGGCGGCTCGCCAACGGAGAGGCCGACCTCCCGCCATGCCATGGCCACGCGGGTCACCGAGTCCATCATGAGGAGGACATCCTTGCCCGCGTCCCGGAAGTACTCGGCGATCGCGGTGGCCACGAGCGCGCCGGTAGCCCGCACCACGGCCGCCTGGTCGCTGGTTGCCACGATGATAACGCTGCGTTTCAGGCCCTCGGGCCCGAGGTCCCGTTCGATGAACTCGCGGACTTCGCGCCCTCGTTCGCCCAGCAGCGCGATGACGTTGACGTCGGCGCTGGTGTGCCGGGCGATCATCCCGAGCAGGACGCTCTTGCCGACACCGCTGCCCGCCATGATGCCGATCCGCTGGCCGCGGCCAACCGTGAGAAACCCATCGATCGCCCGAACCCCGGTCGCCAGCGGCGCCCGGATTCGGTCCCGCTCGAGCGGGCTGGGCGGCTCGGCCGACAGGGGATAGCGCCGGGTGAGCCCGATGGGCCGGTTCGAATCGATCGGGCGGCCCAGACCATTCAAGACCCGCCCGATCAGACCGTCGCCGGCTTCGGCGTACAGAGAGCGGCCCAGTGGTGCCACGACGTCGCCGGGGTGAATGCCGTCCAGATCTCCGAGCGGCATCAGCATGATGCCCCGGTCGTGAAACCCGACGACCTGGGCCAGCACCCCAATCTCTTCACTGACGTGAATCCGGCACACTTCGCCGACGGCCACTTCCAGAGAGGTGGCCTCGACGATCTGGCCGATGACCCGGGTGACCCGGCCATGGACCAGAAAGCGCGGCGTCGCGGCCAGCGCGACCGCGGTGTCACTCTCCTGCCAGTCGCTCATACAAGGCTCTCAGGGCCACGTCGACGCGGCCATCGATGATGCGTTCCGGGCTAACCAGGCGGAAACTCCCCCGGTCGAGCGATACATCGGCGACCCAGTGGACCGCGATGCTGCGGCCGTCGGGCTCCACGAAGCCAAGTCCCTGGCTCAGCGCTTCAACGTCGGCCGGGTGGGCGTGAATGCCGATGGTGGACCCGGCGGGAAGCAATGCGACCGCCCGCCTGATCAGCGGTTCGATGGCGGCGGGATCGGCTGCCACCTCGCGGAGCATCAGCCACCGCGCGAGGGCCAGGGCCAGCGCGTACAGGTTTGCCTCGGCCCGTTGCCGGGCGGCACCGACCTCGCGGCGAATCTCCCCGACCGCCCGGACGAGGGCCTCCCGCGCCGGCTCGAGTTCCCGCCGGGCCTGGGCGACGCCCTCGGCCAGGCCCTGCTCGTACCCTCGCTGATGGGCGAGTTCGAGGGGATCGAGAGGAGCCTCCGGGGCGAGGCCGCCGGCGGCGGCGAAGTCCGGCAAGCCCCAGGGACCCTGGCCGGGCGCCTCCGCGATCAGTGCCCAGGGCGGCACGGAGGACGGGTCAGGCGATGACATCGTCGTCGCCTCCCCGCCCGCTCACCATGATCTCGCCCTGATCCTCGAGGCTCCGCATCGCCTCGATGATCCGGGTGTGCGACGCTTCCACGTCACGGACTCTGACCGGTCCCATGAACTCGAGCTCTTCCTTGAGAGCAGCGGCGGCCCGCTCCGACATGTTGGCGAAGATGTGCTGCTTCAGTTCCTCGCTCGCCGCCTTGAGGGACAAGGCCAGCTCCTTGCCGTCGATCTCGCGGAGCAACCGCTGGATGGCCCGGCCGTCGAGGAGTTTGAGGTCCTCGAAGACGAACATCAGATTCTTCACCTGGGTGGCGATTTCAGGACTCTTGAGGTCGATGGCCTCGAGCAGCGATTTCTCCAGGGTGCCCCCCGTCAGGTTCAGCACCTTGGCGACGGTGGACGGCCCGCCGGACGTGGTCATCTCCTGGCTCAGGCTCAGGTCGGTCTTGTTGGTCAGGCCAATCTCGACCAAGGCCAGAATCTCGGGTGAGATCTTGTCCATTCGCGCGACCCGATACAACACGTCGCCGGCAAGGGCCTGGTCCATGGTGGCGATCACACTGGCGGACTGGCGGGAGTCGAGATGGGCCAGGATCAGGGCGATGGTCTGGGGATGCTCGCCCCGGAGGACGTTCATCAGGAGGTCCGGCGCCGCCTTCTTGAGACGGCGAAGACCGGTATCGGTGATCTGCTCCTGGATCTTCTCCAGAACCACCTTGGCTCGCTGGGAGCCGAGGGCCTTCTCGAGAATCTCCTGGGCCACCAGTACCCCGCCCATGGCCGCCGCCTCGGCCGCCTGGAACACCTTCCGGAACTCGGTCAGAACATTTTGAACGGTTTCGGGTTCCACGGCGCGGGTGACCGCGATTTCACGGGACAGTTCCTCGACCTCGTACGAGCTCAGCAGCTTGAGAATCTCGGCCGCGCTGTCCTTGCCGAGCGTCATGCAGAGAATGGCCGCCTTCCGCATGCCGGTCAGCGGAGTCGCGTCCTTGGAGGAGGTCGGGGCCAGGGCGGTGCTCGTCATCGTCTGTTTCCGTCAGGCCTCAGGCCTGGTTTCCTTCGGTCATCCAGGCCCGAACCACCTGAGCCATGAGCTGGGGCTTGTCGCTGGACTCCTCGACCACCCGGTTCTTGAGGAGGACGTTCTCCGGTGTGGGGCCGAGCGGCGGAATCATCGCGGCGGCGGCCGCGGCCGGCGAGAGTTGTCCCTGACCGGGCCGGTCAGCACCGCTTGCCGGCGACCGCATCGTCTGCAGGGTCTTGAGCGTCCGGAGCGCCACGACCAGCAGCGACACGATAGCGATCAATCCGACCGCGGGCCGGGCAAATCGTTCGGCCAGGTCGATCATGCTCCTGGGCGCCGGCGCCGCGACGGAGTCTCTGGTCGCGACCTCGAACGGAATCGCTTTGACCGCGATCTGGTCGCCGCGGGCGCTGTCGAATCCGATGGCATTCTTGACCAGGGCTTCGACGTTGGCGAGCCGGTCCGCGACCGGCGTCGACGACGTCGAATCGGCCGTCAGCGACCGCTCGTCAATGGCGACTGAGACGGACAACTTCGTGATGCCGCCCCCGGCCGTCAGGATCTTCTCGAACGTCCGGGAGTTCTGATAGGTGTTGTTGACGATGGTCTGGCCGCCCGACCCGTCAGGGGCCGCCTGGCTCTCGCTCCGGCCCTCGGCCGTGAGAACCTGCCCGTCGGGGTTGAAGGACTCGTTCGACCGCTCGACCTGATCGAAATTCAGATGGGCGCTGACCTGGACCCGGGGGACGCCCAGACCGGCCACGGTCTCCAACATCCGCTCAGCCTTGCCGGCCAGGTACCGTTCAACCGACTGCTGCATCTCCATCTGCCGACTGGCGCCGCCGAACGTGCTCCCGTCCTCCGGCGAGGCCGACAACAACCGGCCGCTTTCGTCGGTGACCACCACGTTCTCCGGCAGGAGCCGGTCGACGCTGCTGCTGACGACCGCGATGATACCCTGCACCGCGCCCGGCGCGAGCAGCATGCCGGAGCGCATCTTGAGCTGAATGGCGGCTTTGGCCGGCCGGTCGTTGCGACGCAGCGCGCTGGGTTCGGGCATGGTCAGGTGGACGTCGGCAACCTCGACCCCGGCCGTTCCGCTGATGCTCCGGGACAGCTCTCCCTCAAGCGCCCGCTGGAACGTGACCCGCTGCATGAAATCGTTGGCGAGGGCGTTCTGCTGGTCGATCAGCTTGTAACCGGGCCGGCCGTTGCCGGGCAGGTCGGACTTGGCCAGCAGCACGCGGGCCTTGGCGTAGTCCTGCTTCGAGACCAGAACCTGAGACCCGTCGGTGGCCAGTTTGTTCCGGACGCCGGCTTTGTCGAGGGCATCGGTCATCTGGGCGGCATCCCCGAGGGTGACGCCGCTATAGAGGACGACCCAGGCCGGTTCAGCCGCCCACATCCCGACGCCGATCACCGCGGCAATCACGACCAGCAGGCCGCCGAGAAGCACCAGGCGCCGCTGCGCGGGCATCCGTCCGACCGCCCCACCCATCTGCTGTACGAGATCGTTGGCCATTAGATCTGCATGTTCATGATGCTACGGTAGGACTCGGACAGCTTGTTGCGCACTTCGACAAGCAGTTCGAGAGAGATCGAGGCTTCTTCGCTGGCCGCCATCACCTGATGGAGTTCGACCGGCTCGCCGCGGAGGAACGAGTTGATCACGTTCTTGGCATTGTCTTCCATGCCGGAGGTGTCGTTGAGGGCCCGCTTGAACAGGTCACCGAACGACGGACCGCCGCTTTCGAGCGGGATACCGCCGCCGTTGCGTTCAATCGGCGAAAGGAGACCCGACCGCGGGCCAATGGGCGCGGTCATCGGTTACGCCCTCACGTCCAGCCGCTGACCGAGGACCGGCGGCGGCGCATGGGCCTCGCCGGTCTTGCCGTTCCGGCCATAGGTCAACGGCCCGAGACGCTCGAGCTCGGCGAAGTAGTTGAGCTCGTCGGCCGACAGAACCGACTTGAGGTCGGCCCCGGGCCGGGCCGGCGCCACCGTCGCCGTCTTGCCGACCGGGGCGTGACCATAGGCCTGAATGGCGGAATTACCGTCAACGCGCATGGATCAGCCTCAGATGTCGAGAGCCCGCCGCAGCATCTGCTTGGCGGTCTGGAATGCCGACAGGTTCGCCTCGTGGAGCCGGCGAGCGAGCATCAGGTCGACCATCTCGGTGTTGAGGTCGACGTTGGGATAGAAGACATTGCCGTTCGGGTCGGCATCGGGGTGAGCCGGATCATGAACCATCCGTCCTTCGTGCCCATCCTGGACCACCTGGACCCCGATCTCGCCGGTCCGCGGGTCGCGGGAGGCCACTGCCACCTGGCGCTTGTAGGCGCCGCCTTCCGGTGTCCGGGTCGTTTCGGCGTTGCTGATGTTCTCGGCGATGATGTCGAGAAACTTCTGCTGGGTCGCCATGCCCTGGGCGCTGGTCGCAAGCGAGCGCATGAAGGTGCGCATCGGACGCGGCGTCGTGGGAAAATCCGGAATGCTACCCATTCTTGCCGATCGCAGTCCGGAGCCGTTGGTAGGTCTGCCGAAGGAGTTGGGCGTCCGCCTCAAACCGGAGCTGGGTGTCGGCCAGGGAGGCCATCTCGCGCTGGATGTCGGACTCGGTCTGTTTTGCCTTGGCCATCGCCGCCTGGCTGACCTCGGTGAATCCGGTCGCCGTGCTGGTGGCCAGCGCATCGGACACCCGCTGCCCGATCCCCCGCTGTGTGGCGCTCGCTTCCTCGAGCCCGCCGCGCAGGAGGGACGAGAGCGAATTTTGTCCGAACAGTCCACCAATCATCTTGCCTGACCCGGAAGAAGGGAGTTGCCGGACCTCCCTCGGGCAAGCGCCATACCTATTCGTCAGGAACGGGTCGGCCCTGTCGGGATTGTTGCGAAGTCGTTGTGACTGATGGGATTAGCGGAAACGGAGCCGACCGACTCCCCAGCGCCGGCCGCGGCGATCGATTGGCCGGGGGGAAAGTTCAGCCGGAAGCAGTTGCCGCCGTCGGCGGCAACTGCTCAGGCCTTGGCCGGCTTGGGATTGTTGAGTTTGTTGCGAAGGGTGCGTTCGCTGATACCCAGCAACTTGGCGGCGCGGGTCCGGTTGCCACCGGTTGCTGCCAAGGCGCGCAGGATTGCCGCGGCCTCGAGTTCATCGAGGTTCACCGAGTCCACCGCGGACCCGGCCGCGATCGCATTCGATACCGGCGCACCCCCGCCAGGCGCGGCCATCACCGCCGGCGCGGGGCTCGGCCAGGACCGGACCCCGATTGAACTCGCGTCCTCAATGAACGCTTCGGCCCGAAGCACACCGCCCCGGGACAGGATCACGGCCCGTTCAACCGCGTTCATGAGTTCGCGGATGTTGCCGGGCCAGGAGCGCTGCTGAAGCACGGCCACGGCCTCCGGCGTCACTCCGGCCACCTCGACACCAAGCTGGGAGGCGGCACGGCCGACAAAGTTATGCACGAGGACTGGAATGTCCTCGACCCGGTCGCGGAGCGGAGGCAGGTGAACCGGCACGACATTGAGGCGGTAGTAGAGGTCCTGGCGGAACTTGCCGGCTTCGGCCTCGACTTTGAGGTCACGATTGGTCGTCGCGATCAGGCGTACGTCCACCCGAATCGACTGTTGGCCGCCGACCCGCTCGAACTCCTGTTCTTGAATCACCCGGAGCAGCTTGGCCTGGAGGTCGAGCCGCATTTCGGAGATTTCGTCGAGGAGGAGCGTCCCGCCACTGGCCCGTTCGAAGGCGCCCGCCGTACGGGCGGTGGCGCCGGTAAAGGCGCCCTTTTCGTGGCCGAAGATCGCGCTCTCGACCAGGCCTTCGGGCATGGCGGCGCAGTTGATGGTGATGAAGGGCCGGTCCCTCCGGGGGCTCTGCTCGTGAATGGCGCGCGCCACCAGTTCCTTGCCGGTACCGGACTCACCCTGCAGCAGGATCGTCGCCTTGGTCGGCGCCACCGTCGCCACGACCTCGAGGACCCGGCGCATGGCCTGGCTCTCGCCCAGAATTTGCCGCTTCCCCCGGAGGCCCGACAATTCCTGCCGGTAGGTCTCGTTTTCCTTCCGGAGGCGGATGACCTCGAGGGCCTGCGTCACGGCGATCCGGAGGGTCTCCTGGCGGACCGGCTTGGTCAGGTAGTCGATCGCCCCGCTCCGCAGGGACATGACGGCATGCTCGACCGAGGAATACCCCGTCATGATGATGACCGGGATCTGATGCCCTTCCTTCTCGAGGGTGGACAAGAGGTCGATCCCGGTGCCGTTGGGCATCCGGTAGTCGGAGATAATCAGATCGAACTGCTGGCGCCCGGCGGCCTTGACGGCCTCGTCCACGCTGTTGGCGAGGACGGGCGTGTGACCAAGCTTGGATAGTGCCGCCTCGAGGACGACCCCGACGGACGGTTCGTCATCGACGCAGAGAATGGTGGCCATGCCCCCTCGGACCTTGGCTCAAGGTTTGCTTCGTAAGTGTCGATAATCAATATACCTGGGCCGCCAACGGCGGGGCCAATGGGGGAGGCTGTATGCGGATTACCAACTCGATGCGGCGGGATCAGACTCTGCGGGAGATCCAGGGCAACCTGGGCCGCCTGGCCGAACTCCAGCGCCAGATCTCGTCCGGCAAGAAGTTCACCCGGGTGGACGAAGATCCGCTGGGCGCTTCGACCGTGATCCGGGCGCAACGGGGCACCCGGGCGATCGACCAGTACACCAAGAACGGCATCGGGGCGCAGGTCCGGCTCGGCACCGAGGAGGCCGTCGTCAGCCATGTCGACGACCTGCTCCGCCAGGCCCGGGACTTTGCCTTGAGCTTCGGCAAGGGCGACCCGCCGTACACGGCCGCTCAATCGACCCAGCGCCAGGTGGCGGCCGACCAGCTGACCCGGCTGCTCGACGAGACCATCTCCCTCGGCAACACCAAGATCGGCAACGAGTACATCCTGGCCGGGGACAAGTCCACGACGCCGGCGTTCGACCTGACCGCGGGCGCGACCTACGGGAATTATCAGGGGGGCACCCGGCAGCGGCAGGTCGAGATCGCCGACGGAATCAAGGTGGCGCCGAACCACACCGGGGACCAGTACGTCGGCCCGGCGATCGCCGCGCTCAAGGCGCTGCGGGACGCCGTCGACCCGGCCAACAACCAGACCGAGGCCCAGGTCGCGACGGCCGTCCAGACCGTCTTCGACCGGAGCCAGGACTTGCTCATCTCCACGGCCCAGACCGGCACCACCGGCAATCAGATCGTATCGACGATGAAGACCAACGCCGTGATGAAGAACGATCTCGCCGACATGCGGGGTGCGGTCGAAGATGTCGGGCTCGAGGAAGCCACCGCCAAGTTGCTTTCACTGCAGACCACAATCCAGGCGTCGTACTCGGCCACCGGCCGCCTCATCAACCTCAGTCTCTCCGACTACCTCCGTTAGGCACTCAGCCTAACGGGTTCCCTGTTGGGGGGCGGCCCCGCGCAGAACCCCGCCCTCCCTGGTCCAGATGACGATGGCGCCGCAGTTGTCCCCCTGGTTGAACTCACCCGGCAGGCCGCTCGGCCCCTTGTAGACCTCGATCGCCTCGATGTCCGCTGGGCTGACCGAGTTGATCACTTCCTCAACGAACCGGCTTCGCAGGTCGCTGGCCCGGTCAGCGCCGCCCTGGTCCGAGACCGCCGAGGCCGCATTGGGCAGTACCCCCTTCCGGCCCCGGTCCGGCGCCAGCCCGTAGCCGCTCCCGATACCCCACGGCGGCAACTGGCGGACCCCGTCGACCCAGACCCCGATGGCAGGCGGCGATTCGTTGCAGCGAGAGAACCAGAGCTTGCTCCCCACCCCGGGCGGCTGCAGGTCGACATGGACGCCGCTCAGCCCCAGGAACATCTGGAACGTGTTGCCGACAAACCGCTGGTCCACCAAATCCCGGTCGAGGTAGATCCCCCCGCCAATCTTCCGGCGCCGGTAGAAGTCGTCGTACTTGGTGGTGTTGGCGTAGCGGGACGGCTTGGCGTAGCGGGCCGAGACCGAGATCTCGGGAAGTTTGAACGCGCCGGGCTCCAGCATGACCGGACCGAGCGCGCGAGGGTCGGCGGTCACGTCCACCGCCAGCGCCTCCGGGCGATAGCCGATCCGGCGGAACACCAGCACCAGCCGCCCGACCGGGAGCCCGGTGAGCGTGAACCGGCCATCCGGGGTAGACTGGAATCTGAGAGCAGTGCCCTGGACGAGAATCTCGACGGCATCGACCGCATCCCCCTGGGGGGAACGAACCACGCCGCTGACCCGCCCGGTGTCCTGAGCGCGCATGGCGGTCGGCGCGGCCAGGCTCAGCGCCGCGATGATTCCCAGACTGATTCGATCAACCGCCATGGACCCGCCCCGGGGTTGGGTCCTGGCAACTTAGGGGGCGGGAAGAATTCCGGCTAGGCAGCGACACCGGCGGGCGTCGCCGAGAGGCCGGCCGCCACGTTCCGGTTGATGTTGATCAGGATCGTGACTTTGTCGGGCGCGGGAAAGGCCATGACATCGAACGTCCGCTTGTCGATGAACTCGATCAGCTTGAGCAGATGGACCTTGAGTTCGAGCGGAAGCGGGTTATCGTCCGCCCCCAGCTCCGCCTGGAAGAACGTCCACAGGCGCTGGTTCAGCTTGAGGGCTTCGTCGAGCCGCGATTGCGCCCCTTCCTTGCCCCAGTGGTCCTGCGCCAGCTGGAGCGCCCGGGCGGCCCGGAACAGCGCCGACGCTTCGAGTTGCCGTCCGCTGGCCGTGATCTTGTCGACGTTGGCGTAGGCTTCAAGCGCTGGATTCGGCATGACTGATCAATTCCTCTTCGTAGGCAATCAGCTTGCGCCCGAGTTTGAGCGCAGGATAGTACTGGCCGTCACTGATCCGCGTGCTGATATCCGTGAGCAACGCATTGGTGCTGGGCGACGCGGCAATCACTTCACGAACCATCTGCCAGTAGAGCTGCTGGTGTTCCACCAGCCGGTCCGGGTCGACGTACATCAGCTGGATCGCGAAGTAGATCCGGCGGCAGGGACTGGTCGCCTCGTCGAGCGACATGACCTCCCTCGCGCGGAGGATCGGCACGTCGTTCTCGATCAGCAGATCGGCCCGGGATTGACCGTTCCGTACCACGGCCCCCCCGACGATCAGCCGCTCGCCGGCCTTGAGCGAAATCCGGAGGGGCATGACGTCAGGCGATCTGGCGAAGCAGGTCGGCGGCCCGGCGAGACAACCCGGCACTGTCCACGCCACCCAGTTCTGTCCCGACGTGCTTGCTCTGGGCCTCGGCCTCGGCGCCCGACCCACTCGCCGCGTGCTGGGCCAACGAGGCCCGCTGGGCGTCGAACCGGCCCTGGACCTCAACCGCCGACTGGGCGGCCTGGTCAAGCTCGGCGAACGTGGCCCCGGGACGGAGCGCATTCAGTTCCACCGTCGGCGCCTCTCCGTTGCCCACCATCCGTTTCACTTCCTGGGCGATCCCGTTGAACTCCCGGATCCCCTTCGCCCGCACCGGCTCGTCGGTCGGATAGGGCGGATAGAACTTGACTCGTTCCAACGCTTGCCCCACGTCGCCGGCCCGATCGGCCACCCGGCTCAACTTCCGGATGGCCTGTCGAACGTGAACCGCCTCCGTCAGGACCTGACCGCGCGCCGCATACAGACGGCCCAGCTCGCCGAAGCGTCCTACGCCGTCATGGCCCGCCACCACGGCGGGCTGGCTGCGATCCGTCCGGTCTTCTGACGGAGACGGAAGCGGAACCGCCCACCGGCCGGCGGGTTGCGCCGGGGTGATGCTGAGTCCGATTCCATCAACGATCGCTGCCATCTCAACCACCTTTGAAGAGACGTCGGGTGGGGAGACTGTCTCCCCACCCTCCGTCGTGCACTACCGCGACTAGAACAGCCGCAGAATCGCCTGCTGCGACTGGTTCGCCAGCTGGAGCGAGATGACGCCGAGCTGCTGCCGGGTCTGCAGCGAGAGCAACTGAGCGCCTTCTTCGTTCTGGTCGGCGACGGTCAGCTTGTCCGCGCCCTCACGGAGGACGTTCTTCGCCTCGTCGAGGAAGTTGTCGCGGATGGAGAGCTGACTCGACACGGCACCGAGGGTCGCCGTGTTGGTCCGGAGCGTGGACTGGGCAGCGTTGAGCTGGCTCACCGCGGCGTCAAGCGCACTGTCCACCGTCCAGGTGCTGGAGGCGATCGCCGAGACCGAGAGACCGACCGTCGACGTGGCATCGAAGCCGTTGATCGAGATCTTCGAGGTGCCGTCTTCGTTGGTCTTGACGACCAGTTCGCCGGCGTTGGCGAGCAGGTTGGTACCCTTGTACTTCGAGTCCGTGGACGCCTGGTCGATCTGCTTCAACACTTCGTTGAACTGGATCGCCAAGGTGGACCGGCCGGCCGTGGTGGCCGAACGAGCCGACTCCGCGATACCCTTGGCGGCATCGATCAGCTTCGCGATCGCGTCGACGCCGTTCGACGCGGCCTTGATCGTCTGGATCGCTTCGCCGATCTCGTTCTTCCGGGCGCCAAGATCGTTGGCGCGGCCGCGGGCGCTGGCGGCGGTGAAGTAGGCCGTCGCGTCATCGATCGGGCTGTTGACCTTGAGGCCGGAGGCGAGGCGCTTCTGGGTGGTGCCGATCAGGCTGGAGGTCTGCTGCAGACTCAGAAGGTTCGAGCGAACGCCAGCGGACAACGAAATCTCTGACATGGTCCAACTCCTGTTCTAGGGTGTGGAGCCGGGGATTCTCCCCGACCCGCATTACGACCGATTGAGCCCCGGGCGATTCCCGGTTTGCCGGAGGCCTTCTGTCGTTACTCCTAGTTGTCGGCATCCATGTCAGAAACCTTTAGCGCCGGGCCGGGACGCGAGTTCGGCCTGGATATCCTCCACCACGGCGTGCCATCCCGCATCGTCCGGCGCCCGCCGCACGACCGTCAAGCTGGGAAACCACGGGGAGACCCGTTCCCCGAACACGGTCCAGTCGCTGCCACTGTCCATCTGCCAGGTCGGCCGCCCGAGGGCCGCCGCGATCGAACTGACCGCCGTGGCCGCCGTGACCACCCCGTCCAGCCCCGCCACCAGGCCGGCCACGCCCTCGAGATCGTTCCGCAGATCGAGGTCCGCCCATCGGTGAATCCGGGCGCCGGTTCCGGCCTCCAGGACCGCGATGTCGGCGGCACAATCGTCGTACTGCAGGTTGACCCAGACCACGCCCGGAGTCGTCAGCAGCCGGGCCACGGCCCCGAGATCGGGATAGTGGCGAGCTCGCTCGGGCGTCAACAGCCCGCTGCGCCAGCACAGGCCGATTTTCGGTCCCTGGCCTAACGCCGACAGCCGGAGGGCCCATTCGGCCCTGAGCGCCGGATCCGGCACGAGGAAAGCCCCGGACCTGCTGAAGTCCGGGCGGTTGCGCCGGAGGACCCGCGGCAGGCTGGCGATCCCAGCCTGGAAATCAAAGTCGGATTGGCCAAGCTCGGCCCCGTCCGGCAGGACGATGATCGTCGGGAATGAACGCGCGAACAGCGGCACCAGTCTCGGCGACGCCAGCAGCGTCATCCGCGCGCCGGCCGCGACCAGATCGGCGAGACAGGTGGCAAAGAGAAGTTCGTCCCCGATGCCCTGCTCCCGCCAGACCAGAACCCGCTTGCCCTTGACGGCTTCACCGTTCCAGGGTGCCCACGGATAGTCCCGAGACTCAGGCCGGGCCGCGACGGTGAGCCGCCGCCATTCGTACTCATCCCACCCTTCGGCCAGTTGACCGCTGGCGAGGAGAGAGAACGACCGGTTCCAGTGAGCCTGGGCCAGCGAGGGCGCGGCCGCCACTGCCCTTCGATGTGCGTCGAGCGCGTACGCCAGATCGCCGGTATCGTGGTAGAGGTTGCCGAGGGTTGACCATCCCTCCGCGAAGCCGGGCGCCAGGGCAACGGAGCGAGTGAGATCGGCGAGGGCTCCGGCCACGTCGCCGGCGTCCCGCCGGGCGTTGGCCCGGTTGAGCAGCGCGCCGGGTCGATCCGGCGCCAGGGTGACCGCGCGTTCAGCGGCGTCGAGGGCATCCGCAGCGCGGCCCAGTGCCGTCAGAACCGTTGCGAGGTTGGCCTGCGCCTCAAAGAACTCGGGTTCGAGGCGGGAGGCCTGGGCATACGCGGCCGCCGCGGGTTCCAGCAGGTCCTGCGCCTGCAACGCCACACCGAGGTAGAACAACGCCACCGCGTCGGTCGGTGACTCGGCCAGATACCCGAGATAGTGATCGACGGCCTCGTCCCATCGCTGGGCCATCGCGGCGAGCCGTCCCCGGATCCGACCGATGCGGCGTCCGGCCGGGCCGCTTCGGTCGGCCAGCGACGCCGCCCGGCCGGCGTCGCCGCGGTCGAGGGCCAGTTCAGCCAGTCCGCCTAACGCGTCGGCCTGGCCGGGCTCGAGGCGGAGCGATTCTTCGAATTCCACCTGGGCGTCGTCGGTGTGACCCGAGTCGAGGAGCGCCAGGCCAAAGTCGGCGTGGTAGCCGGCGTGGTCGGGCAGGCGGGCCAACGCCTGCCCGACCAGGG
>JANXXJ010000360.1 GCA_025350665.1 Gemmatimonadota bacterium
TGGCCGGTTGGGCAGGAGAATTCGGCACCGGGGACGACGTAAAAGTCGACCCTGCCGAAATCGCCGCGGCGGCCGGAGCAGGCCTGGGTGCGTTCCCACCAGGTCCGATAGGCGGGCAACGGGTCGATCCGCCGGGCGCCCTCTGGCTCGAATGCACAGGCGGCCAGGCCCGAGGCCAACACCAGCCATCCCCACCGCATGCCGTCCTCCGATCCGAGGCCGGCCCTGGATGGGCCGGCTCTCTCGGTATCGGCAGAGATCGGGCGGTATCGGCAGAGATCGGGCGAGGATGAGGGGCCCTGGCTGGTTGTTACGTCATTTCCCGGTGGGCGCCTGCACCAGGACGGTGCCCTCGAATACGGGCCGGCCGTACCCCTCGCCAGGCTCGCCTCGCGGGAGATAGGAGTGGAGGATCCGGAGATGGTAGCGCCCGCTGCGGCGGACGCGGATCCGGGCTTCGTAGTGATGGAACTCAAGGTCAGGATGCCGGACCTCGCCCCGTTCGACCGCGGTCACCTGCAGGGTCACTACGGCGCGCCGGCAGCCGGCTTCGGCCCGGAGGACCCAGCCGCTTGTCCCCGTACTGAGGTGCCCGCAAACCCGGATCCCGTCATCATCCGGTTCCGCGACGAACTCACCGATTTCGGCCAGGCCGTCGTCGGTCCCAGCGTTCCAACGGATCTGAAGAGGAGTCGGCATCGTCAGTACCAGACGGTCCAGCCGGCATACCAAGGCACTCGGCCGGCGCCGCCGGTGGAGACTGCACCGCGGAACGACCGGGGAACATCAAAGAATCCGTCGACCGGCGGCGCCACGCCGATCTCCGCAGGGGACCCGTCGGCGGGCCGCAGGTCGGGCGAGATCGTGAAGCGCGGATTCATCAGCAGTGGATCGGCGAACAGGTTGGCCCGCGGCGGAGCGGCACCGAACACCACTTCATCGACACAGTCGGTATCGGTGGAGAAGTCGCCCTGATTGCCGAAGAAGATGCCGTGATGAACGTCCAGGCTGTCGGCCTGGACCCGGGCGCAGGTCTCGGCGTCATTGATCTCGACCGCGGTTCCCCGCCATCCGGCAACCAGAATGTCAGCGAGGACTCCGCCGGTCCCGTGACGGAGGAGAATCGCCGGCGGATAGCCGGGCCCGCCCGAACCCCCGTCCTCGGAGATGGTGAGGTTGTAGATCGTGGGATGCGATCGGGGCGCGGCGAGCGGATCGGAAGCGGCGTTGTCGCCTTCGATCGCGGGGCCACCGCCCTGGGTCCGATAGACGATGGCGCTCTGGAGCTTGCCTTGCCAGCCGTCGGTCCAGGCGAGTCCGCGAGCAGCGGCCCGGGTCACCACAAGCTCCCTGATCTGGGCGCGGCCGCCCGAAATGGTCAACCCGTCGCCCGCGGCTTCGCGGATCTGGATATCCTCGATCGTTGTTCCAGATCCGACACCGTTCAGCGCCACAGCGGCCGCAGGCGACGGATTGCCTGGCCAGGGCGCGCCGGCGAATTCCACCCGAACGTATCGGAGACTTCCGGAAGAATGCTGAATCAGACAGCCGCCGAATATCCCTCCCCCGATCTCGACCTTCTGCGGGCACCCGACCAGGCCGCCGCCAAAGAGGCCGTTGTTGATCAGGGCGGCGCCGTTTACGGTCAGTCCACCCCAGCATCCGGCCACCGGAGCCGGGCCTCCGCAGGTGAACACAATGGGCTCCAGGCGGGTGCCCAACGCATTGATAAGGGCACCGAACCGGATCGACAGGGCGCTCCGCACGGCGGGATCCGCCTCGATCCGAGTGCCTGCCTGGATCGTCAGCGTGACTCCGGTACCCGAGACGATCACGTGACCACTCAACTGATAAACGGTGTCGCGGCTCAGCGTCCGATCAGCGCTGATCACGCCGGTCAACGGCGCCTGCCCCGGCCGGGGCGTTCGCCCGGGAATCGGCTGGCCCACGACCGGAACGGTGATGCCCGCGACGTAGTTGGCCACGGCCAGCGCATCGAAGACGTCGACTTCGTGGCTGCCATCGGATTCGAGCCCCGGCGGGATGGCATCGCCGATCTCGCCCAGGCCCGGGGCATTAAAGGGGAACACATCGCCCGCCACGGCGAAATCGTCGTTGAGGCGGGTCAGCAGCGGGAAGATCGCAGCCGATACGTTCTGGAGGCCGAGGACGTCGAACACGTTGACCCCGCCATCGACGATGACCTCGCCGAAGATCGAGCCATCGCCGGGCAGCCGCTGGGGCCCCGGGCGCCGGATCGGCCGTGGCGCCGCC
>JANXXJ010000052.1 GCA_025350665.1 Gemmatimonadota bacterium
CACCCGGGCCCGGAGCGCCGGATCGAACGCGCTGGTCTCGAGCACGTGATCGCTCTTGAGATAGGCGGCGTAAAAGGCCGGATCGACCGTGGCGCTGAGCCAGATGAACCGGCACCCGGCCCGCTTGCCGAGGGCCAGGCACAGCTCGAGCTCCGCCGACGTCTGGTGGATCTCGTCCACCACCAGCGTGTCCTTCGCCGTGATCAGATCATCCTGGAACCAGCGCCGCGCGATCCCCGTGGTCACGATCACCACATTCCACGACGGCGTCTCCGGCGTGGCCTCACGCTCCCGGTTCACCACCCCGTACCGGAGCGACTCCCGCAGAATCGCCTGCGCGATCACCCGGGTCGACAGGGTCTTGCCCGTCCCCGTCCCCGCCACGATCCCGAAACCCTTGCCCGCCTCGGCCCACGCCACCAGCTCCGCCCCATGCTCGCGGAGCAGCACCGTCTCCACGTCGGCACCCAGGGCCAGCTCGATCGTCTCGCATGCGGCCCGGGTCGGCGCAATCACAATCACCCGGCCCCGCGGATGCCGCGCGGCTCGATAGATCGCCGGATCGACCGGCAGGTTGTGATCGCGGGCCGGATGCATCAGCCTACGGCTCGACTTCGACGACCATCTCGATTTCCACCGCCAGGTGTCTCGGTAGCTCCGCCATCCCCACCGCACTCCGGGCGTGCTTCCCCTTGTCGCCGAACACCTTGACCATCAGATCCGAGAACCCGTTCACCACCTCAGGCTGCTTGTCGAACCCCTCCGCCGAGCTCACCATGGCGAGCACTTTGACGATCCGCTTGACCCGGGCCAGATCGCCGATCTCGGCCTTGAGCGAGGCCAGGAGATTGATCCCGACATTCTTGGCCGCCTCGTATCCCTGCTCCACCGTGAGTTCGCGGCCAAGCTTGCCGGTCGCGGTCGGACCCCACGGCTGCGCCGGCCCGTGCCCCGAGAGAAAGACCAGATTGCCGGTCCGGACGGATGGGACGTAGTTCGCCAGCGGCTTGCCCACGACGGGCAGGGTGATGCCAAGTTCCTTGAGCCTGGCTTCGGGGCCGCTCTGGGCAACCGCCGCGGCGGCACCGCTGAGCGACAACACGAGGAGGGCGGAGAGATGACGGACCATGCGAACCTCAATGGAAAGAAGGATGCCCAATCATAAGCCCCCACCGCGACCGACGCGTTGCGCGAGAATCCGGCGGAGGTACATTGCGTTCGTCCCTTTTCGAGGCCCTGACCTGTGAAGCTCACCGCCACCGACTGGATCTGGCACGACGGGAAGTTCATCCGCTGGGCCGACGCCACCACCCACGTCCTTGCCCACTCGATGCAGTACGGCTCGGCGGTGTTCGAGGGAGTCCGCTGCTACAACACGCCCGACGGCCCGGCCGTCTTCCGGCTGGAGGACCACCTCCGCCGGCTTCTCAATTCCTGCCGGATCTACCGGATGGACCCGGCCTTCTCCCTGCAGGAGCTGATCGCCGGCTGCTGCGCCCTGGTGGAGAAGAACGGTCTTGAGGCCTGTTACCTCCGTCCCATGGTGATCCGCGGATACGGCGCCGCCAGCATGGTGCCGTTCGACAGCCCGATTGAGGTCTACCTCCCCTGCTGGCCCTGGGGAACCTACCTCGGCGAGGGCGCGCTTGAGGCCGGTGTCGATGCCTGCGTGTCGAGCTGGAATCGGGTCGAAGCCAACACCCTCCCGGCCATGGCCAAGATCGCGGGCAATTATCTGAGCGGGCAGCTGATCAAGATGGAAGCGCTCGCCAACGGGTTCCAGGAAGGCATCGCCCTCGGCACCGATGGCTTGATCAGCGAGGGATCGGGCCAGAACGTCTTCCTGGTTCGGAACGGCAGGCTCCATACCGCGCCAATCAGCAGCAGCATCCTCCCCGGCATCACCCGCGACTGCGTCCTCACATTGGCCGGAGACTTGGGGTTGGAAGTCCGCGAAGAACAGTTGCCGCGAGAATCCCTCTACGTAGCGGACGAAGTCTTCTTTGCCGGAACCGCGTCGGAAATCACCCCCGTGCGGAGCATCGACAAGATCGTCGTCGGGCAGGGCAAACCGGGGCCGGTGACCCGGCTGATGCAGCAGACCTTCCTGGATGTCGCGAACGGACGGGCACCCGACCGCCACGGGTGGCTCACCCACACCCGGACGGCTCGGCCCGTGGCGGCGGCGACCGGCTGATCAATCCAAGGTCGCACCGAGGATCATCCCGGCGCCAACCGTCCCGTTGGTAGCCTCGTCGATCAAAATGAAAGAACCGGTAATGCGGTTCCGGCGGTACTCGTCATAGCAGAGCGGCGTGGTCGTCCTGAGCGCAATCCGTCCCATCTCATTCACTGCCAGATGACCCGCCCCCT
Organism: Gemmatimonadota bacterium; assembly: GCA_025350665.1. Classification (GTDB taxonomy): domain Bacteria; phylum Gemmatimonadota; class Gemmatimonadetes; order Gemmatimonadales; family GWC2-71-9; genus SHZU01. The sequence continues at coordinate 2,374 of JANXXJ010000052.1, forward strand.
CGTCCCGCGACAACGTGTTCACGTCAAGCCGGTACCGGAGGGTCCGAACCTGAGCCCGGGCGCTCCGTGTCGTATGCTTGATGGCGTACATGCCCTGTGGCGCCATCGGCCGGTCTCCGAACCAGCAGATCATCGCCTCGATGTCCTGCCCGACCGTGGCTGCATTGTTCGGACGGCACAGCATGTCGCCGCGCCCGACGTCGATCGGGTCCTCCAGCCGGAGCGCCACCGACTCCGGCGGATAGGCCTCCGTCGCCGGACAGCCCGCCAGATCGATCCCGGCGATCCGGCTCCGCTGGCCGCCCGGGAGCACGACCACGTCGTCTCCCGGTCGGAATACGCCGGCCGCCACCTGACCCGCCAGCCCCCGATAGTCGTGCGCCGCGTCCATCATCGGCCGGATCACATACTGCACCGGGAACCGCGGATCGATCAGGTTCCGATCGGATCCGACATAGACGTTCTCGAGGTGCCAGAGCAACGTGGGCCCCCGGTACCATGGCATCCGGGCCGAACGCACCGTGACGTTGTCACCCTGAAGCGCCGACATCGGGATGAAAGTCACATCGGTAAACTCGAGCCGGGCGGCGAACTCGGTGAACGCCTCCCGGACCTGGTCGAAGGCCGGCTCCGCAAACCCCACCAGGTCCATCTTGTTGACGCATACCACCAGGTGACGGACCCTGAGGAGAGAGGCGATCAGCGCGTGACGACGGGACTGTTCAAGGAGGCCGTTCCGCGCGTCCACCAGCACCAGCGCCAGATCCGCCGTCGAGCAGCCGGTCACCATGTTCCGCGTGTACTGGGGATGCCCGGGGGTGTCGGCGATGATGAAGCTGCGATGTGGGGTCGAGAAGTAACGGTAGGCGACGTCAATGGTGATGCCCTGCTCTCGCTCCGCTCGGAGCCCGTCGGTCAGCAGGGCCAGATTGACGTAGTCGAACCCGCGGTCCCGGCTGGTCTGCTCGACCGACGCGAGCTGGTCGTCGAAGATCTGGCGCGTTTCGTACAGGAGCCGGCCGATCAGCGTGCTCTTGCCGTCGTCCACGGAACCAGCCGTCGCAAAGCGGAGGAGATCCATCAGAAATACCCCTCGCGCTTTCGGTCTTCCATCCCCGACTCGCTGATCCGGTCATCGGCCCGGGTGGCGCCTCGCTCGGTAAGTCGCGCCACCGCCACCTCGGCGATCACCGCCTCCACCGTGGCAGCCGACGACTCGATCGCCCCTGTGCAGGTCGCATCCCCGACCGTCCGGAACCGGACCACCCGTTCCTCCACCACCTCGCCCGGGCCTGGGGCCAGAAACGCCGTCTCGGCCAGCCACATCCCGTCGCGTTGGAAAACTCGTCGATGGTGGGCGTAGTAGATCACGGGCAACGGGATCGATTCGCGCTCGATATAGCGCCAGATGGCGAGTTCGGTCCAGTTGGAGAGCGGAAAAACTCGGATGTGCTCACCCGACCGATGCCGTCCGTTATAGAGTGACCACAATTCGGCCCGCTGGCTCTTGGGATCCCACTGCCCGAACTCATCCCGGAAACTGAAGACCCGCTCCTTGGCGCGAGCCTTCTCCTCGTCACGCCTGCCCCCCCCAAAGACGGCGTCGAACCGATGTTCCGCCACCGCGTCGAGTAGCGTCACGGTCTGGAGCCGGTTTCGGCTGGCACGAGGTCCAGTAGGGTCGGCTACCCGACCGAGCCGGATGGAATCCTCGACCGACGCCACGATCAGCCTGACCCCCGCCAACGCGACCTGGGCGTCCCGATATGCGATGACCTCTGGGAAGTTGTGGCCGGTATCGACGTGCATTGCCGCAAACGGGATCCGCCCGGGCCGAAACGCCTTGACCGCCAGGTGCAGCATCACGCTCGAATCCTTCCCGCCGGAGAACAGCAGCACCGGCCGGGCGAATTCAGCAGCGACTTCGCGGATGATGAATATCGATTCCGCCTCGAGCGCATCGAGCGGAGTGACCTGCCGGTTCATGGCGGGAAGATCGCCCGGGATTGACCGGCTGAGAAGTGGCGCTAATTCCGGAAATACTGAATGGTGAGAACAGCCCGCCGATCCACCACCACCGCAACCGTCGCGACCCCGACGTCCGCTCGCATTGGGCGGCCAGGCCCCCGACCCACCGCGAGCGCCCGACCCACCGACAAGGCCGCCCTGCTCACCCCCGCCAGTACCACCTGAACCCGAACAGTCACCGGCCGGGACACCTGCGCCTCCAGCCGGCCGATGCCCAGCAGGGCAAGGCCCGCAACTACCCCGAACACCGGAGCTCGCGATCGGTCAACAACCTGCATTTGGGGCCTTTTGGCCGGGGTCCACCAGACCGGACCACCGAAAATCACAATCTTGGTAGCCAGAATCAGACAACTGACGTTAAAGTCAACTGCATACCTAACAACTACTTATCTAATCTCAACACCAACACACGACCAAAGTGCAGACACTCGCACCCGGCTGGCATACTGGTTGCCATACCCCTCCATCAGTCCGGGGAGCGGCCACTCCCCGTGAACGGCAAGCGAACCCGAACCATCAGACAAAGGGAGTAGGCACAATGCGTCTCTTCACTAGAGTATCGGTCGCAGTACTCGCCGGCTTGAGCCTGGCTGGCTCCGCCGCCGCCCAGACCAGCGGCACCATCAACGCCAAGGCACTCGTGCGCCAGCCGATCACCATCACGAACGGCCAGGATCTCGACTTCGGCATCGTGATTCAGGGAACGGCCAAGTCCATCTCCGAAACCGCCGCCGCCGCCGGCCGCTTTGACGCCACCGGCACGGCCAGCGCCAACGTGAACGTCAATTTCACCCTGCCCGCCAACCTGACCAGCGGCGTCAACAACCTGCCGATCGGGACCTGGACCGGCTGCTACAACCAGTCAGCTGCGCTGAACACCAGTGGCTGCACCACCATCGCCAGTATGGCCGGTACCACCGCCACCGCCTTCGGCAACGTCGCGGGCGCAGGCCGACTCTGGGTCTTCGTTGGCGCAACGGTAACGCCGGCCGCCGCCCAAGCCGTCGGCACCTACACCAACACGGTGACGCTGACCCTCACCTACTTCTGAGCCTGGGACCTGGCGCGCAACGGCTCACAGACCCGGCACCGGCTATGCTTCCCGCCGCGCCGCGTCCCGTGAGCCTTCGCGCTCCGGCCCCTGCCTCCGATGCGCCGACCGCTGATCCTCGCTCTGGTCGCTCTGGCGATCGAGACTACGCCCTGCTCGGCGCAGCTCGTGGTCCAGGGCGTCCGGGATCTCGATTTCGGCACGGTCATTCAGGGCGTCGCGGCGACAGTCATCGCCAACGACCCGACCCGCAGCGGACAATTCTACTTCAAAACACCGGCCCTCGGAACACGGATCCGGATCCAGTTCACGCTCCCGACCCAGCTGAACGGGCCGACCGGAGCGACCATGCCGATCACGTTTGGAGCCAGCGATGCCATGGCCAAGGGAACAGCCCCCGCGAGCGTGCCGGTGGCGTTCAACCCGAACACCACCGCCACCTTCACCATGACGAGCAGCGTGGACGCGAACGTCTGGCTCGGCGGACGGGTGACACCCGCCGCGGCCCAGCGAGTCGGCAGCTACAGCAACACCGTCGTGATGACGGTGACCATTTTCTGATGCGCCGCACCCTGGCGTCCGTCCTCGTCGCGCTCGGTACGGCGGCCCCGCTTGTTGCCCAGGGTGTGCTGGTCGCGCCCCACGCGGTGGTGATCGACCACCGCACCCGAAGCACGTCGATTACGCTCTACAACCCGAGCTCGACTCCGTCCGAAATCACCATCACCACGTTCTTCGGTTTCCCGGTCACCGACTCCGCCGGCGATTTCCAGCTCGCCACCCCGGCCGAGGGCTCTCCGCGATCGGCCGCCGAATGGATCGACGCCTATCCGCGGCGCACCATGCTCGGTCCCCTCGAACGCCAAACCGTCCGCCTCCTCGCCCGCACGCCCGCCAACCTGGCCGACGGCGAATACTGGAGCCGGATCATGATCACCGCGAAGGGCGGCAAAGTCGACGTCGGTTCGACTGACTCGCTGCCGGCTGGAATTCAGGTCGGGCTCGACCTCGAAGTCCGAACCATCATTCCACTCCAGTATCGAAAAGGTGCTGTCACGACCGGGATCACCGTTGAAACGCCCCGCGTCACCCGGATCGGTGACTCGCTCCAGATCCGCGCAAGGCTCGTCCGCCAGGGCAACGCCGCCTTCGTCGGCACGGCCCGCGGTAGTCTGCTCGACGAAAAGGATCAGGTCGTCGCGAACTTCTCCGTCCCACTCGCGGTCTATAACGACATCGACCCCCGGTTCAGCCTCGGCATCGGCACGCTGCCCGCCGGCCGCTACCGATTCAGGTTGGCGCTGGCGTCCGAGCGAAGCGACCTGCCGCCGGAGCAGATGCTCCCGGCAAAATCACAGGACGCGCAGGTCACCGTCACCCTGCCATGATCACCGCGGTTGTGACCATCACGTTAGGCGCTCTCACGCCCGCCCCGGTGCAACCGATTGCGCGAGACACCGCGGAGCCGGTGATCGTCGAGGTGGCCCTGGGCCGGATCGCCTCCCGGACGGTCATGGCCTATCGGATCGGCACCACCGCACTCATCCCGGTGAGCCAGGTGCTAAGCCTGGCCGAGATCCGTCAGACCGGCGGAACCGCCCGGTCGATCGAGGCGGTGATCGAGCCCGCCGGAACCGCATTCGCGGTCGACGCGGATCTGCGCCGCCTCACCGTCGGTCGTCTGATTCGAGCCCTCGACTCAACCGAAGTCATCGCCCGGGACGGTGAGGTCTATCTCGCCCTCGACCCCTTCGGCACTGCGCTTGGCGTCGAATGGAACGTCAACTGGAGTGACCTGACTATTTCAGCAGTCGACGCCTCGGGATTGCCGATCGCGAGCCGGATCACTCGGGATTGGCGCCGCCGCCGGGAACAGGAGCTGGGAGACGGCCGGTTCGTTCCCGAGCGCCTCATTGAAGGGCCGCACCACCGCGTGGACGGCATGGTCGTCGACTACAGCGTCTATGCCCCAAGCGGCCACCCGATTCGCGACGCGGCGTACGCCACCGCGGTGGGACTCGACCTGTTCGGTGGCTCCTTCACCGCGACGGTGCAGAACCAGTCCGCCGGCGGACGAACCGGACTCCGGACCGATGCGGCATGGTCGATCGTGCGCCGCAATGACCCCTGGCTCACCCAGCTTCGGCTCGGTGACGGCATCAGCGGCGGGCCCCGCCCCCGCAACCTCCGAGGCGTGAGCTTCGGAAACACCCCGTTTCTGCGACCCAACCAGATCGGCGAGGTCGCCTTTACCGGCGATCTGGGTCCCGGCTGGCAGGTCGAGGCGTTCCGTGGCGGCCGGATGATCGCGTTCGACTCGGTCAACGCGCTGGGGCGGTTTTCCATCGACGCCCCGATCGCGTATGGTGAAAACCCAGTGGACTTCATCGCCTACGGCCCCTTCGGAGAGGTCCGCCGTTTCAACCGCAACTACCGCGTCGAATCGGGCCGCCTCCCGAGCCGACGGTTTGAGTACGCCGTCTCAGCGGGCGCCTGCCGAACCGACCGGTGCGGCGCTACCGGCAACGTCGATTTGAAGTACGGCTTGTCCAATCGGTGGACGGTCGGCGGCGGCGTCGATCAATTCTGGCGCCCGGATTCGCTCGGAAATCTCTTCCACCCGTATGCAACCGTCACCGGAAGCCTGGGCAACGCATTCGGCGTGCAGGCCGACGTGGTGGCCAACGCCGTGGCTCGGATCGGCCTGAGATACGAACCGAATGCCCGATTGATGATCACCGCTGAAGCCAACCGATTCGCCCAGGGCGTCCGCTCGCCGATCCTCACTCCTGACGGCCGGACCAGCCAGGTCACCTTGAGCGGCCTCTATCGGCCCGTGGACGGCCTGGGTTCGTTCTACCTCGACGGAACCGTGGACGTGGTTCGGACCGGGTCGGCCACATCGACGAGCGGCCGACTCGGTGCTTCCTATCAGTGGCGTCAGGTCCAGTTGCTCCCGGCGATCCGTTGGCGGCAGACCCGAAATGCCGTTGCCGCCACCTCCGGGGAAACCACTCTCGAACTCAACACCTTCCTGCTGCCGCTCCCGACGTTGGGCCGTTTCTTCGGCCAAATCACGGCCCGGACGCTGGTCGAGACAGGCGCACGGTTTCGACCGGTCACCCTAAACGCCTACGCCGCCAGGAATATCAATCGTGATATCCGAATCGAGGCCGGTGGCGGCTGGAGCCGGCTCCAGGGAAAGACCCTGGCGCTCAACGTGGCGGCCAACCTGGCGACCGTCCGATCGATCACCGGGCTCACTCGGGTCGGCGGTCAGACCGTTGCAACCCAGTTCGTACAGGGATCGGTGCTGTACAATCGAGAGACCCGCCAACTGCGCCTGTCCGCCGGGCCTTCGCTCGAACGGGCCGGCATCGCCGGCCGGGTCTTCCTCGACGCGAACGGCAACGGTCAGTTCGATGAGGGTGAGACACCGTTGGCGAACGTCCGAGTGAGTATCGGCATGGAGACGCGATTCTCGGACACCAAGGGGGAATACCACCTCTGGAACGTCACGCCATATGAACGGGCCGTGATCGCGGTGGACTCGGCGAGCCTCGCCTCGCCGCTCTGGGTCCCGACCGAGGCCGCCGTCGCCGTGGAGCCGACCCCCAACCGCTACCGGATTGTGGATATCCCCGTAGCACCGGGCGGCGTGATCGATGGACGAGTGATGAGAGCGACCGGAACACAGGGCGTTGCCGGGATTGCATTGACGCTAACCGAACTGACGACGGGGCGAACCCGAACGATCGTGACGTTCAGCGACGGTGAGTTTTACGCCATGGGAATCAAGCCCGGCGACTACGAATTGTCGGTCGATCCTGCGACAGCGGCCAGACTGGGCATCGCCACTCCGCCGATTCGGTTCCAGATGGCCGCGAAAGTCGACGGAGCGGCCGTCAGCGACCTGGTGATCAGAATACCCTGACCATCATCGGCAACGGCCCTCCCCGCGAGCAGCCGCCTCCAGCAACCGAACCAATTCGGCCGTTGTCTCCCGACCCCGCTCATTTCGATACCACGCTGCCTTGCCATCCTGAAACGCCGACTCGCTCAATTTTGGCCGTTTCTCCACCACCCAGGTCCGCAAGCCCGCCGGACGCTCGATGAAACAGCCTCGCTCCTCGCCATCCGGCCCAACGATGACGATTGTCGGCGTCGCCGCTCGCCCGTCCGGAGTCGGGTGCCGTTTCATCAACCAACGACCTTCCGCCGAGCTGACAATCCGAATCTCGATCGCGGGCACCGCTTCGGCCAGACGGACGAGGTAAGGAAGCGTGTTGACTGAATCGAAGCACCAGTCTTCCGCCACGGCCACGATCCGCCACGCACCGGCCGCGCGAGCCCGCTCCACTAACGTCGCATCGGGTCGACCGTCGGCGTAGTTGTCACGCCAGGCTTCCCGCCGGGCCCGGGCTCCTTCAACAAATTGGGCCCACGTCCTTCCCGCCTCGAAGAGACGCACCAGTGAGTCCCCGACGGCCCCGATCGGCCCGGGCTGAGAGAGCATACATGAAACCACCGTGAACCCCGCGAACAGCATGGGCGACCCCTCCTGGCATCCGAACAATATGCCCACAAACAAACAACCCCGCCGTCGCGGGGTTGTCTGTACCCTTGGCTGGGAGCCTCGGGTTTACTGAGCCGGCCGGTCTCGAGCAAGGGGGCTCGTGGGGAAGGGTGGCCGACCCGTCCTACTCTGTTACGACGCGCTAGTGCTGCCGATGGTCGCGGTCGTCGTCATCTCGGTCCCGATTCCGGTCGCGCCACCGATCATCGCGATCTCGGTCCCGGCGGTGTTCACGATCCCAATCGCGATCCTGGTCGTGCTCCCACCGCCCGTTGTCACGCTGATACCAGCCTTCGCGACGGTAGTCCTGGTCATCGAATCGATAGAAGCGATCTCCATCCTGATACACCCGAATCTCTTCGAGACCCTGACTATAGCCACCGTAGTACTCGTTGTATTCACGATCGTAGTAGACCACCACAGGTCGGGCGTCCCGGTGCTTCCAGGGCCGCCAGCCCCGATCATTGCGAACTTCGATCCGGCGGGGATGGTCGCGCTCATACATGACCCGGCGAGGCCGGGGATACCCGTACCGGTCGCCAATGTGGATGGTTCCAACCACCGGCCCATCACCGATACGAATGTCCGCACCCACCCGCTGAGCTCGAGCCGAAGAAGGGGCACCCACCAGTACCAGCGATGCCATGCCCAGACCGAATACCAACCTGCGACCGTTCATTGTGACCTCCTGCCGATGCGAAAAGCGTGATGACGTCTACGCCTCCCCACTATGCGAGCGACGTGCCATCACGCAATGCGTTGTCGCCAAACGACTTCGCCTTTGGCGCACTGGGACTGAGTGTCCCCGGCAATGGACGCCGGTCACGAAAAACCAAGGCAGGGGCCCCGGTTGGCCTGTGGCGAACCCGACGATACCTTACCGTCGCTCTCTTGCCCGTCGGCCCGAAACCTGGATGCCCGCATGACCCGTCCGTTGTTCGAGCCAGAGCATGAAGCCTTCCGCACCGCTTTCCGCGCATTTGTCGAACGCGAACTGCTTCCGCACCACGCGGCATGGGAGAAGGCTCGCCAAATCCCCCGGTCAGTCTGGGCCTCCGCGGGACGACAGGGGTTCCTCTGCATGGATGTCGACGAGGCATATGGAGGCAGCGGCACGACCGACTACCGGTACAACGTGGTGATCGCCGAGGAGTTGGCCCTCGCCGTAGTCAATGGCGTGGCCTTCCCGCTGCACACCGATATTGTGGTTCCCTACCTCACTAAGTATGGCAACGCCGACCAGAAGAACCGCTGGCTGCCAGGGTGCGTCCGCGGGGACCTGATTTCTGCCATCGCCATGTCCGAGCCGGCCGCCGGAAGCGATCTGCAGGGGATTCAGACGACCGCCATCCGCCAGGGCGACCATTACCTGGTGAACGGACAAAAGACGTTCATCAGCAGCGGAGCGGTGGCAGATCTGGTGGTTGTAGTGGCCCGGACCGACCCATCCGCTGGCCACAAGGGGATCAGCCTCCTGGTGGTCGAAGCCGGAATGGAAGGGTTTGAGCGGGGCCGAGTGCTGGAAAAGATTGGCCTTCACGCCCAGGATACGTCCGAACTGTTCTTCCACGACGTTCGGGTTCCGGCGGCCAACCTTCTCGGCGAGGAAGGCCGGGGCTTCACCTATCTGATGCAGAGCCTCCCGGTCGAACGTCTCTGCATCGCCGTCGCCTCGGTCGCCTCCGCGCGAGCGGCCCTCAACCTGACGGCGGCGCACTGCCGCCAACGGGAGGCGTTCGGCAAGAAGCTTGGTGCCTTGCAGCACGTTCGGTTTGTCCTGGCCGAGATGCTGACCGACGTCGAACTTGGCCAGGCATTTGTCGATCAATGCATCACCGAATTGATCGCCGGCGCGCTGACCACCGAACGGGCCTCGATGGCCAAGTGGTGGTGCACGGAGATGGCCCAACGGGTGGCGGACCACGGCCTCCAGTTGTTCGGGGGGTACGGCTACATGCAGGAATATCCGATCGCCCGGCTCTATACCGACAATCGCGTGTCGATGATCTACGGCGGAGCGAACGAAGTCATGAAGGAGATCATCGGCCGCAAGATCGTTGCAGGCGACGCATGACCAGACCATGGATCACGACACGAATCGCGGGGGCCAACGTCCTCAAGGAGAAGCGGCCGGTAGCCCATGCAGGGTGATCCGTCCGGCGGAGCCTTCTCCGTGTCGGTGTCGAAGGATTACCTCACATTTTCGGCCGCCCATTTTCTCACCATCCCGGGGCACAAGTGCGAATCTCTTCATGGCCACAACTACGTCGTCACCGTAGTCGTTGAGGGCGAGGTGGACCGGACCACCGGTTTCGTCGTGGATTTTGCCATCGTGAAAACCGTCCTTCGGCCGGTGATCGACGCGATCGACCATCGAGTTCTGGTCCCGGTGGAGAACCAAGCGGTCAGGATTGCCGCCGACGGTGACGCTACGGTCGTCGAGTACCGCGGCGTCCGACGATTCGTGTTCCCCACAGCCCACGTTGCGTTGGTACCAGTATCCGACACAACGGCTGAGCTGCTGGCGGAGTACCTTGCGAATGCCGTCGCGGAAGGCCTGGTGATTTCCGGCTGTCGCGGCATGCGGGCAATTCTGGTGGATGTCGAGGAAAGCCCAGGCCAGAGCGGCCGGTACCGGATCGAAACGAGGACCTGACGATGGAACCGACCTTGACGGCCGCCGAAGTCGCTATCGCGCTAGGACCCACGGCGCCCTGGGTGTTCGAGGCGAACTCGATCAGCCGAGTCTACCAGACTGATGGCTGGAGAGGCTCGATGCTGGTGGCCAACGCAATCGGATTCATCTGCGAGGCGGCCGACCACCACGCCGACGTGCTGATCAGCTGGCCACGCGTAATGGTTACCCTCTCCACCCACAGCGCCGGAGGCGTGACCGCCAAAGATGCCGAGGTGGCCGGGTTGATCGAACGGCATCTGATGTGGCGACCGGGACCGGCATCGACCCTGGGCGGTCCGACGACGCCCTTCGTCACAGGCTAGTCGCCGAAAGAGATCCCCAGATTTCGGGCGGTCAGAATGATGCCGCTGTCGAGTGGCACGACCTTCTGTTTCCCCATGATGTCGGTGATCGGTCGGCGACTGACCGTTGGCGGAGTGAACACCACCACCGTGCCGAACGCACCCTCGCCGATCGCCCGAACCGCGGCCGATCCGAACCGGAGCGCCAGCAGTCGGTCGAAAGTCGTCGGCGAACCGCCCCGCTGCAGATGCCCGAGCACGAGACTCCGGGTCTCCTTTCCGGTCCGCTCGGTGATGGCCGCCGCGATCCGCGAGGCGATCCCTCCCAGCCGCTCGACCGACCCCTTCTTCGCTTCTTCCAGCAGTTCGACTTTGCCGTCCTTGGGCCGAGCGCCTTCTGCCGCCACGACAATCGAGAAGTTCCGGCCGGCCAACTCCCGAGCCCGGATCTTCTCGCAGACCTTCTCGATGTCGAATGGGATTTCCGGAATGAGGATCACGTCGGCACTTCCGGAGAGGCCACTGTGGAGCGCGATCCATCCGGCATAGCGGCCCATCAACTCAACCACCATAACGCGGTCATGGCTCTCGGCGGTGGTGTGGAGCTTGTCCAGCGCCTCGGTTGCCGTGGCAACCGCCGTGTCGAAGCCAAACGTCGACTCGGTGCCGACCACGTCATTGTCGATCGTTTTCGGAACGCCGACGACCGGGATCCCTTTCTGCCAGAGGCCGTGCGCAATACTGAGGCTGCCGTCTCCGCCGATCGCAACCAGGGCGTCGAGCCTCCGGGCCTTGAAGGCCTCGACGAGTTCGTCCGAGCGGTCGATCTCCTGCACGGTGCCGTCGGGAAGGAGCGTCGGCCACCGGAACGGATTGCCGCGGTTGGTCGTGCCAAGAATTGTCCCGCCGAGGTGCGTAATGCCGCGGACCTGATCGGGCCCTAAGGCAACCAGGCCCCCGCGGGGCTCGCCCCGGCGCCGGTCGGGACCGTCGTACGGCTTGGCGTAGGCGAACGTGTGGGCGCCGCCCCGGCGGTAAAGGCCGTCATAGCCACGCCGGATGCCGAAGCACTGCCATCCCCGCTGGTGAGCCGACAGTACCACGGCGCGGATCACCGCGTTGAGCCCCGGTGCGTCGCCGCCCCCGGTGGAGATCGCAATCCGCATCGCGTTCGCCTCGTCCTAAGGTTGCTTGTGCCGCAGGGCGTCGATTCGTTCGACGACCTCTCCCGGCTCCACATGCCGTTTCTCGGTGCGTTTCGAAAACACCAGGATCCCGTCGACCGTCACCTCGAAAACCCCGCCCGAGGACGGCAGCAAGGTGACGTCAACGCTCGGATGGGCCTGCCTGAGCTCAGCCGCCAGCCTGGCGGCTCTGGGCTCGTAGTTTCACTGAACGCAGAATTGGATCGTGACTCGCAAGCGGAGCCTCCGGATGGGGGGTCTGGGTCGCCGTATGCTAGTAGCGGATCCCGGTCCGGCCAAGGGGGATTCTTCTTGTCATTGGCACGTAAGTGTCCTATCTATAACGGCATGCGGCTCGGATGGTTGGTAGTTGGCCTGGCGACAGGGTGGACGGCTCCGGTGTTGGCCCAACGGGCCGGCGCGGTGGAGTTCTCCGCCTTGGGCACGTGGCACGGCAAGACATCGACCATGAACGCGCTCAGCGCATTCGGCGTCGGGACGCGATTGGGCCTGTTGCTGCCGGGCCACGCCGAAATTGAAGGAGAGATCGACTACTCCAATCCTCGCCAACCAGTTTCGAATCAGACCTTCCAGTTGCTTCATGTCGCGGCCAGCGTCCTGTACAACATCCCCGTTGGCCCGGGGAGTTTGTACCTCCGCGGAGGCTACGGGAAGCTGCTCCCGAGCAATTGCTTCTACGGCACGACCCCCTGTTCCGCCCATGGCGCGATGACTGGCGCCGCAGGATTCCGGCTCCCGATCGGCGATCTGATATCGCTCCGGTTCGAGGGCATGATCCGGTCGCGCTCGGCCTACAACTACACTTCGCCCGGGGCAAGCTTCGGGCTTTCGTTCCTCCGGCGCCCGGCGAAGGTGGCCTCCACCGTGGCCGACGCGGATTCGGACCAGGACGGCGTCCCGGACCGTCGCGACCGCTGCGCGGCAACGCCGGCCGGGGCTCTCGTCGACCTGCGCGGCTGCCCGACCGACACCGACGGCGACGGCGTTTTCGACGGCCTCGACCGCTGTCCCGGCACTCCCCGGGGTACGCCCGTCGACGCGGTAGGATGCCCCGTCAAGAAACCCGATTGATCAGCGCCCTGCTCGCCGCGGCGTTCGTGGTCACCACACCTGCCTGGAACCAAGCCACCGATTCGACGGCCTCGATACGGAAGGCACCGTGGCGGGCGCTGTACGTCAATGCCTGGGCGTTCGGTGGTTCCCGGTTCGACCGCCTCGTCGCCCTCGCGGACTCGACCGAGATCAACGCCCTAGTGATCGACGTCAAGGACGACACCGGATTCCTCACCTATCGGTCTACCGTTCCAACCGCGATCGCGATTGGAGCGAACACGGCACTCCGGGCCCGCGATGCGGCCCGGCGTCTCCTGACGCTCAGGAAGCACGGCATCCGGGCGATCGCCAGGATCGTTGTGGCCAAGGATCCGTTGCTGGCCCGGAGGAAGCCCGAATGGGCCATCCGAACCAGGGACGGCGGAATCTGGACCGACCGCAAGGGCACGGCCTGGGTCGATGCGTTCAACGATTCGGTCTGGGTCTATGCTGCGCAACTCGCCCGGGAAGCGGCGGCGATGGGGTTCGAGGAAATCCAGTACGATTATGTTCGGTTCCCCGACGAGCCGAAGAGCCGGATGGTGACCGCGGTGTTCGCCGCGCGGCGCGACAGCGAAACGGTCCGGTCCGGGGTCGCCCGGAATCTGAAGCTGCTCGGCAGCCGGACCCGGGCGTTCGGGGTCCCGTTCACCATCGACATCTTCGGTCTGACGACGACCGCGGTCGATGACATGGGAATTGGACAACTGTGGGAGGATCTGGTCAGGTCGGCCGATGTGGTCTTACCGATGGTGTACCCCAGTCACTACCGCCACGGCGTCTACGGCATAGGCCGGCCCAACGGCGCACCGTATGAAATGGTCAGGCGGGCGTTGCAGGACGGCCTGCGACGATCGGCCGCGATGCCGGGACGAACCGCGGAGATCCGACCTTATCTCCAGGCATTCACCCTGGGGCAACCCCGCTACACGCGGTACCATGTCCAGGAGCAGATTCGCGCGGCCGAGGGACTGGGGATTGCGTCCTGGGTCCTCTGGCATCCCGGATCGAAGTATGATCCCGCCATCTTCCGGACCGCCGCCCTGGCCGCGTCAGCGACCGGCGCCGCACCGGCGGGCCGCGTCGAGAATCGCCGTTAGGCTCCGCTCGACATCCTCGTTGGTGGTCGCCCACGATGACACGCTGATCCGCATCGCCCGCTCGCCCCGCCAGGTCGTTCCACCACACCAGCA
>JANXXJ010000076.1 GCA_025350665.1 Gemmatimonadota bacterium
CACCCGGCGCGGGGTCGTGGGCGGCACCTTCGAACCGGATTCTGGCGACATCGAGCCAGCACCCAATATGAGCCAGGAGTTGCCAGGCGGTGTTTCCGCCATTCGCCGGTCGTTCGGCGGCCCGGCCGGCCGGCACCGCCCCCACGATCGATCCCAGCGAGCGGCCGCTCCAGGTGTCGCCGTCGAGGGCCCGTCGCAACTGATCGGCGATTCGTTCCAATTCACCCATCCAGCACCCCCGCCGTAGCGTAACCTGTATAGTTCATTTTAACGGTTACAACGTACGGATGCGCGACCGACCGGTCAAGGCTATTTTGACGGGTACCATGATCCCGGCTCCCGCAACGACCTTCAAGCGCGTGGGCGGTCACCCCGTGGCCGACTTCGTCAACACCGTCGGCGGCCGGGTGGCTGACCGCCGGCGGCGCGGGCATGATCTGAGGGACCGGATCGTCTCGGAACGGCTCGACCGGCTCGGTACCCTGCTCCGCTGGGCCGCGGAAGGCGGCTTGCTGACCGCGACTGAGGTCCGCCGCCTTGGGCGGACCCCGCCGGCCGCCGCCGCCGCCGCCGTGCTGAACCGGGCGATCGAACTCCGCGAGGCGGTGTATCGCCTTTTCAAGGCAAGAATCGAAGGGTGGCCGCCGCGACCGGCCGACCTCAAGACGCTGGCAGCCGTCGCGGCCGAGGCGCACCAGACCCAGATTCTCCGCTTCGAATCCCTCCGCCCGGTCTGGGCCTGGCCCGCCGCCGCCGGCCCTCGACGAATCCTCTGGAGTCTGGCGCTCGCCTCAGTGGACCTCCTGGGCTCGGAAGACGCGGCGCGCATCCGCCAGTGCCCGGGCGAACGCTGCGGCTGGCTCTTCGTCGACACCAGCCGGAACGGCTCCCGCCTGTGGTGCGACATGGCCGACTGCGGCAACCTGGCCAAGGTCCGGCGGTTCCGGACCCGGCGCACCGGGGCGGGTCGATGACGGCGGTTCGCTTCGAGCGGTACGTGGCGATCGGCGACAGCTCGACCGAGGGCCTCGACGATCCGGATGGCCGAGGCGGGTTCCGCGGCTGGGCCAACCGCCTGGCCGACCGGGTGGCTCGGGCGCAGGGCCGACTGCTGTACGCCAATCTGGGGGTCCGGGGCCGAACCACCCGGGCCATCCTCGATGAGCAGCTTGAACCTGCCCTGGCCCTGCGCCCCGATCTCGCCACGATCTTCTCGGGCACCAACGATGTCGTCTCGAGCCGGTTCGATGTCGATGCCTTCGCGCGCGATTTTGGCACGATCCAGCGCCGCCTGGTCGAGGCCGGCGCCACGGTCCTGAGCTTCACCCTGCCGGACCTGACCCCGGTCATGCCGCTGGCCCGACGGGTGATGCCGCGCGTGCTGGCGATGAATGAAGCGCTCCGGGTGGTATCGCGGGAGACTGGGGCAATTCTCGTCGATGTGGCGGCCCATCCGGTCGCCTCCGACCCACGGCTCTGGAGTGAGGATCGGCTCCACGCCAATGCCGTGGGCCACGCCCGGATCGCCGAGGCGCTCGCTCACGCCCTGGGCCTGCCGGACGCCGGCGCCGGCTGGGCCGACCCGCTCCCCCCGCGCCCTCCAGTCACGGTGTTAGGCACGATGGCGGCTGAGATTCGCTGGGGAACCCGCTACCTGATCCCCTGGGTCTGGCGCCATGCTCGCGGCCGTTCGTCCGGCGACGGCCAGGCCGCCAAACGGCCGGCGCTCGAACCGGTTCACATCCCGACGAAGAACGGGGTTTAGCGGTCCAGTTCGGTGGGGGTGGGATCGCCGAGACCGGCCAGCGCCACCCGGACATTCTCGAGCAGCACATAGGGGGTGAACGGCTTTCGCAGGAAGCGTTCGCCGGGCTTGAGCTCGCCGGTAAGGTCGTCACCCGCGTAGCCCGACATGAGGAGCACCCGCAGAGGCGGGCGTTTGGATTTGAGTTCGCGGGCCAACGTCGCGCCGTTCATACCCGGCATGACAACATCAGTCAGCAGCAGGTCGATCGGAAACTGCGCGCTAGCGGCCAGAGTCAAGGCATCCTCGGCGTCGGACGCCACCAAGACCCGGTAGCCTTCCCGCGCCAGGACCTTGTGAGCGATTTCCCGAAGCGCGGTTTCGTCCTCGACCAGGAGAATCGTCGCCGCGAAGGCGGGGGCCTGGCGGGTTGACCCATCCGCCCCTGGTGCCAGTTCCGGCCGTTCGTCGACCACGGCGAAATAGACCGAGAAGGTGCTCCCCCTCCCCACGGTGCTGCGGACCAGCAGCCCCGCCCCGCTGTGCTTGATGATGCCGTACACCGTCGCGAGCCCGAGGCCGGTGCCGCGACCGGCGCCCTTGGTGGTAAAGAACGGCTCGAAGATCCTGGCCTGGGTGGCCGCATCCATCCCGGTCCCGGTATCGGACACCTCGACCACGACGCACTCGCCCAACGGAATGGGGAGCACGGCGTGGGTCATGACACCGGTCACGATCTCGGTGCGGGCCCGGATCACCAGGCGTCCGCCCTTCGGCATGGCGTCCCGGGCGTTGACTGCCAGGTTGAGCACCACCTGTTCGAGCTGATAGGGGTCGACCTTGATCGGCGGAAGACCGGCCCCGATCTCGAGGACCGTGGTGACATGCTCCTTGATGAGGCGGCGGAGCATCCGCGAGACCTGTTCGATTGGCTGGGCGACCTCGATCACCTTCGGCTCGATGACCTGCTTCCGGCTGAACGCCAGCAACTGGCGGGTGAGTGATGCCGCCAGCTCGCTGGCCCGTTTGATCTGGATCAGGTCGTCCCGAACTTCGTGGCCCTCGCCGAGGACATCGAGGCCGATTTCGGCGTGGCCGAGAATCGTGGTGAGCAGGTTGTTGAAATCGTGGGCCACACCGCCGGCGAGCTGGCCGATCGCCTCCATCTTCTGCGACTGGCTCAGCTGCTCCTCGAGCTGGATCCGATCGGTCTGGTCGCGGAGCGTCACCACGAACCCGCGGACCGATGGTTCATGGAGGAGGCTGATCGCCACTGCTTCCACCCGCCGGAGGCTGCCGTCCCGAGCCAGGATCCGCCACCGGGCCGAATCGGTCTGCCCTGGGCGCTCGAGGCGTTCGGTCAGGAGGCGTTCGACTTCCGGCTGGCTCGCGGCATCCACCAGCGACGCCATTGGCGTTCCGATCAACCCCGCCTCGTTCCGGTCCCAGAGGGCCTCCGCGGACGGCGAGGCGTACCTGATGCGGAACTGGTCGTCGAGAATCAGAATCACATCCGAGGTGTGGCGAACAATCGCCGCGATCTTGGCGTCGGCCTCGAGGCTGGCCCGTTCGGCCTGGAGCTGCTCGTTGTGGCCCATGGTGATGGCCTGGCGTACCACCAGCAGGGCCATGGTGACCACCGCGCCGATCACCACCGGGCCGATGCCGGTGCGGATCTGGTCAATGCCGATCTTGAGCACGAATGCCGCAATGGCGATGACGGCCACCCATGGGACCGGGTTCGACTGGTCGAGCGCGGCTTTCCGCCACGGCCACTGCCACGAGCACCGTAGCGCCTCGCCGGCTCCCACCGCCCCGACGAATGAGAACATCGTCGCCGCGAGACCGACCGCCGGCGGCAGATCACCGAACAGGGCGATCCCGGAATTGACGAAGAAGTACGTCAGGACCCAGGTCACGGACAGCATCAAGGGCACGGCGTAGCGAACGGCGGGCGTACGAAGCACGGCGAAGCTGAGGGCGCCGATCGTCACCACCGCCGTGAGCATCTGCTGAATTGTCTCGGGCCCCATGCCGTGGCTTGACTGGCGCTGGGTCCACCATACCAGCAGGCCCAAGGCCAGGCCAATGACGGCAAGATCAACGGCTAGATATGCTGGGCTGAATCTGGCATCGGGACTGCGGGGCCAACCGATCAGACTCAACGCAAAAACAGGTAGCCCGAAGCTGGACAGTATCCCAAGGATGCTTCCCACGACGGGAGACGGGATGCTCGCCGGAAAGGCCAGCTCAACCACGACGGACACCACCGCGACCGCCCCCAGCGCCAAGGTGCCGACCCGGAGGGGTCCTCGAATCGCCGGATCGGTCCTGGCCGCGCGGAACCCGCGGACCCAGGTGGCGAGTATCCACACCCAGACATAGGACAGGTAGTAGCTGCGAAGCGGGGCGAGGAGGAGAAATGCCGGGAGGCCGGCCACAGCGAGCGCCGCCAGCCACCCACCGCGGCGCAGCCACGCCGCCAGGGTTCGGCCGACGTCAGAAAGCCGAGCCTCAATCGCTCCGATCAGTGGGATGAAGAAGTCGGCCTCAGATGAGGATACGACTTTAATCTAGGGGTGGGGTCCTACCGAGGGAACCTCCGGCACGGAAACGAGGCGCCGCCGGATGGCGACGCCCCGCCCGACCGCATCAGCTGCCGAACGCGCCGCGCTTGCTCATCAGCTCGTTCACTTCAAACTTGTAGCCGCCCTCGGTCTTCTGAGTAACGGTGCCCAACTTCGTGACGGTCGGCTTAGCGTACTGCTGCATGATACATCTCCTCGCGTGAAGGGTTGTGTTCAATGGACGGGTGATCCCCGCCGTTCTGCTTCCACCAGCCTGATCGAACCGCCAACCAGGTTTCCAGCGACAACGTGACAAACAGGAGGCCAACGGAACTGGCGTCGCCGGCGCGGGCGCGATGGAACGCGACGGCCAGATCCGGAGCCGAGACGCACCCGAGGCTCGCCAGATGAGAGTCCCCAATCAGCCGCTCGAGGACCGGCCGCTCCCGCTCCAGGGACCAGACGATGCGGCCGTCTATGCCGCCCTTGCCTTTCCGGTCCC
>JANXXJ010000188.1 GCA_025350665.1 Gemmatimonadota bacterium
AGAGTACCAACCCGAGGTCTCTCATCGTTGCCTCCCTGTCGGCATGAATCCGGGGATCGCGAATGCCCGTGAGAAGCCGGCCGTCAGCTCGAAATCAGGCCCGACCGTCTTCTTGAGTCGCCGGGCGATTCCCGCATCGAAAACCATGTAGGGAGTCAACTGAACCCGCAGGCCAACCGAGGCATTCAGCTGAACCGGCTCTGCCGAGAGCGCCCGCAGCGCGTAGACCTCGCCGATGATCAGTACGCTCTGCCGGAAAAGCGTCCGGTCCACCGCACCGCCGTACCACCATTTGTTCGAAGCCTCGGCCACCGAGAGCCGGCGGTCGGGTCCGAAGGTGTATGCGCCGTTGATATGCACTCGCGTGCGTCCCCAACCGCGGGTGGCGATACCCTTGAGGGACACCCGGGTCCCTTCACCGGCCAGGCTGCCGACCGGAAACATCACATCGCTCCGGAGCGAGAACGCCGGCAGCAGCCGGCTCTCGGTGTTGAAATTGTACAACGCGAACAGCCGGAGCCCCGAAATCCCCCAGTCGCGGCCATCAACCGCGCTGGTGCCGGCAATGGGCAACTTGACCCCGAGGTGGGCGTTCCGAAGGATGCCGTATGCGAACTCCGGTACGAAGGTGTGGGTGGAGCCACCGAACCGCTCCCGGCTGAAGCGCCAGGGCGTCAGAAACTCGAACGCATACCGCTCGACCGGGTAGGCGTCTTCGATCAGCGTCGGGCGGTCGTCGTCCAGATTTCGATAGTCGATCTGGGCCCGTGCAGCGGAGGGCTGCGCCAGGACTGCTCCGATCCCCGTCAGGGCACTCAAGACCCATTTCAAGTCCATCTCAGCGCACTCCCTTGTCGCCGTAAGTTCCAGCACAGGGCCAAAGCTGGCTGAGGACCGATTACGGCATGGTCAAGATTGGGTTAAGGTTTCTTTAGAATAAAACACTTGTCTGGACATCCCTTGGGGAACGGTTAGCCTCCCGGGGGGAGGAGGATTGGTGCGCATTCTCGTGGTCGAGGACGATCCCAAGACGGCCCGATTCCTCAAGCTGGGGCTCGAGGAGGAGGGCCACGCCGTGGACGTCGCGTCCGACGGTGAGGAAGGTGCCTTCATGGGGCACCTCAATCCCTATGATCTGATCGTGCTGGACATCCAGCTCCCCGGGAAAAACGGCCTCCAGCTCTCCACCGAGCTGCGCCGTGAAGGGCTCCAAGTCCCCATTCTGATGCTCACCGGCCGTGACTCCACGCCCGACGTGGTCCGTGGGCTGAACGCCGGGGCGGATGACTACCTGACCAAGCCCTTCGACTTCGACGAGCTGGTCGCGCGGGTCAACGCCCTGACCCGCCGACGCACCGGCGGGGCCGGCGGGGTGCTTCGATTCCAGGATCTCGAGCTGGATCGCCTGAAGCGGCAGGTGCGTCGGGGGGGGCGCCTGATCGACCTCTCGCCCCGGGAATTCCGCCTCGCGGAGTACTTCCTGCTCCATCCGGACGAGGTGGTGACCCGAGTTCAGCTCCTCGAGAAGGTGTGGGACATGTCGTTCGATCCGGAGACCAACGTCGTCGACGCCCACATCTCCAACCTGCGGAAGAAGCTCGAACAGGGGGGAGGGCGGCTCATCCAAACGGTACGAGGGGCCGGCTACGCTCTGCGCGCGAGTCCGACTGAATGAACTCTTTCCGCACCTCGCTCGCCCTCCGGATGGCGATCGGCGGGATGGCGCTGTTCGCCGCTGTCGGCATTGCCAGCGTCCTGGCGCTCCGGACCATTCTCTACAGCCAGCTCGACGGTACCCTGCTCCACCTCGCCGAGGTCGAAGCCCAGGCCGGCGCCGCCGCCGCCGGATCGGACTTTCAGTTTCACGAGGGGGTGCTGCTCGCCGCCGGCGAAGGCTCCGCGGTGGAGATCACCCGGTACGGCCAGCTCTGGACCAGCGACGGGCAACCGGTCGTCCGCAGCCGGAACCTGACCGCCGATTTGGAGCTGCCCCGCGACGCCCTGGAGGAGGCCAAGGCGGGCCGGGTCGGGTGGGACACCCATGTTTGGCGGGGCCGGCCCATTCGGACCGTGGTCTACCCTCTGTCTCTCGTCGGAATGGCGCACCAGGACCACGTCCTCCAGGTCGCGGCCCCGACCGAACCGGTGCACCAGACGCTGACCCAGTTCTCGGCCCTGCTCACGTTGCTCACGCTGCTCGCCACCGCGGGAGCCTACGCGCTGGGCCGGCGCATCGCCGCTGCCGCGCTCCAGCCCACCGCCGAAATCACCGCCCAGGCCGAGTCGATCACGGCGGGGACGCTTTCGGAACGGATCACCGCCCATGCCGATGTCGAGGAATTCGGCCGGCTGGTCACGGTGCTCAACCGGATGCTGGATCGCCTCGATGGCGCATTCCAGGTTCAGCGGCAGTTCACCGCCGACGCGAGCCACGAGCTCCGGGCACCATTGACCGTGCTCAAGGGCGACATCGACGTCACGCTGAAGCGCGACCGCAGCGCCCCCGAGTACCGCGCCACGCTGGTACGCTGCCGCGAGGAGGTGGAACGGCTGGCCCGGCTGGCGAGCGACCTGCTGGTCCTCGCCCGCTCCGATGCGGTCGTTCCACTGGAGCACGTCGCGCCGCTCGATCTGCGCGCACTGGTCCGCCGGGTCGTGGCGCGCTTCGAGTCCGCCGGGGCGGCGCGGGGAGTCAGGATCGCGGCCGCCGCGGAGGAGGTGACGGTCATGGGAGACGAGCGCATGCTCGACCGGGTGGTAAGCAACCTGGTGGACAACGCGGTGAAATACGCCCGGCCGGCCGGACTGGTCTCGCTCACCCTCAGTCGGGAAACCGGCGCGGTGCTCACCGTGCAGGACGATGGGGCCGGCGTTCCCGCCGAGCATTTGCCCCATCTGTTTGTCCGCTTTTTTCGGGGCGATCCGGCCCGTCGGAGGAGCGAAGGGACCGGCCTGGGTCTGGCCATCGCCAAGGCCGGCGCGGAAGCTCATGGCGGGCGGCTGGAATTCGTGGGTAATGCCCCGGGCGCGGTCTTTCGGCTCACACTTCCCTCAGCATCCCCCTGTTAGATTGCGGTCCCAACCATTCCGTCCGAAGCGAGGCACCATGTTGCAGCGCACCGTCGGGCTCGCCTTTGCTCTCACGCTGGGAAGTCTTCCTGCCGTCGCCCAGACGTCCACCGCAGACCAGCAGGTGCTCGCCACAGTCCGCGCCTTCCATGATGCGCTGGTTCAGGGGGACTCACTCGCCGCGCTCCACCTCCTCGCCGACGAAGTGGCCATCCTGGAGTCGGGTGGCCTCGAGACCCGCGCCGACTACCGCGGCCATCACCTGTCCGGGGATATCGCCTTTGCCAGGGCGGTGAGCCGGCGGTCACGGTGGTCGGCGACGTCGCGTGGGTGGTTGGCACCAGCCCCTCTCTGTCAATATGACTGAGACACCGAGTCCTTGGAGTTTAGTGTAGGAGGGTGAGGAGGTAGTTCCCATGGGTTCCCCCATCGCTGTGGCGGTGAAGAAGGCGTATGATGTTGGGATGACAGACAAAGCCCAGCGGCGGCGGTTTACGGCGGCGTACAAGTTGAAAGTGCTGGACGAGGCGGCCGGCTGTCGGGCGCCTGGCGAACTCGGGGCGCTGCTCCGCCGGGAAGGCTTGTATAGCTCCCACCTGGCGGCATGGCGCGGGGCGCCGCCGCGGCGAACTCGCGGGCGTGGCGGTCCGCCGCGGCCCCGCCCGGCGCGCGGTGGATCCGCTGGCCGGCCGGGTCGCGCAATTGGAGCGGCAGCTGGTGGCGGCCACCAAGCGGGCCGAGCGGGCCGAGGCCATCGTGGCCGTTCAAAAAAA
>JANXXJ010000204.1 GCA_025350665.1 Gemmatimonadota bacterium
CGTACCTCCGGCCGCTCTACGATGCCCTCGAAGACATGATGCCGCACGACCGGGTGCAGAAGGCGATCGAGAGCCGGACGATCGAGATCGCGCCGCTGGCGTACATGCGGGGCCGGACCCTGTCGGACGCGTTCATCATCCTCGACGAAGCGCAGAACGCGACCGGCGCCCAGATGAAGATGTTCCTGACCCGCCTCGGGGTGAACAGCAAGGTGGTGGTGACCGGCGACAAGACCCAGGTCGACCTCCCGAAACGGGAGGATTCCGGCCTGATCCAGATCGAGCGCATTCTGCCCGGCATCGACGGATTGGTGTTCTACTATCTGACTGAGGCAGACGTCGTCCGGCACCGGCTGGTGCGCGAAATCATCCGTGCCTACGCTCAGGACCAGAACGGCTGACCCGGCGGCGGCCGCCGCCGTGACAGTGGCCGGCCGAACCGCGCCGCTCTCGGCCCGCCGGATCGTTGCGGCGGTGGACCTGGTGCTTCGCCGGGAACGAAAGCGGGCGCGGATCACCGTCACGGTCGTCGGGACGGTGCGCATCCGCCGGCTCAACGCCGAGTGGATGGGGCATGATTGGCCGACAGACGTCCTGTCCTTCGCGCTGCCGACCCCGACGGGCGAGCTCCTCGGCGATGTGTATGTGTGTCGCCCGGTGGCCGTACGCGAAGCCCGGCGTCGGCGCATTGCTGTCTCGCAGGAATTGTTGCGGCTCGTGATCCACGGCACCTTGCATGTGATCGGATACGATCATCCCGAGGACGAAAGCAGGATTGCATCGCCGATGTGGCGCCGTCAGGAGCGATATCTCGCGTGTCTGAGCTGATCGC
Organism: Gemmatimonadota bacterium; assembly: GCA_025350665.1. Classification (GTDB taxonomy): domain Bacteria; phylum Gemmatimonadota; class Gemmatimonadetes; order Gemmatimonadales; family GWC2-71-9; genus SHZU01. Next base: position 833 of record JANXXJ010000204.1, read on the forward strand.
CGCTCTCCGTCTCGGCGTGGCGCCGATCCTGGCCGCGCTGTGCACGCTGTGGGCGGCGGCCGTGGCCCTCGCCTCGGAAGACGAGGCCGGACTGCCGCGGCTTCTCGGTCCGTCGGGTGGGGATACCAGCCCGCTCTCCCCGGCCCGGGCCCTGCATGTCGTCCACCTCGCGCTGCTGATGATCGCCTCGTTCCTGGGCGGCCTGGCGCTCGCATGGTGGGCGTGGCCATTTCCCAACTCGCTGCTCCGCCTCCTCCTGGCCGTGCTGTCCGTGTGGGTCGTGGGTGATCTCATCCCTCGCCTCTGGGCCGCGAACGAACCGGGCCTGATTCGTTTCGATGGCCGAGTGGCGTCGGCCACGCTGGCGGCGTTCAAGCCACTGCTGGTACTCGTGGCGTGGGCCGATCGCGGTGGGCGGGCGGGGACGGCGCCGCCGTCCCGCTCCGCCGACCAGGAACTGCGGGAACGCCTGTCCGGGGTCTTCAGCCTGCCCGACATGACGGTCGAAGAAGTGATGACGCCCCGGCTCGACATCATCTCCGTTGACCTCTCGGCCACCAGGGCCCAGGTGCTCGACACCCTGCGCGCGGCCGAACACTCCCGCCTGCTCGTCGTCGAAGGTGATCCCGACAACGTGGTGGGCGTGATGTACGCCAAGGACCTGCTGGCCAGCGGGCGCGCGGCCGAGGCGAGCGACTGGCATCAACTGGTCCGTCCGGTGGAATTCGTGCCGGAGGCGAAACGGCTGGATCGTCAGTTGCGCGATTTCCAGCGCGGCGGGGGTCACCTGGTGGTTGTCGTGGATGAATTCGGCGGCACGAGCGGGATCGTCACGCTCGAGGACGTCCTGGAACAGATCGTGGGTGAGATCCAGGACGAGTACGACACCGAAGAAGCGGCCCCGATCGAAGCCACGGGCGACGGCGTCTGGGTGGTGCAGGGCAACACACCCCTGGTCGACCTCGAGACCGAAATGGAGCACCAGTTCGGCCGGGACGATGTGGGGACCGTGGGCGGGCTCGTCCTGGCCTTGGCCGGGCGAGTGCCCCGTGCCGGGGACGAACTCAAGGCCGGCGACATCGCCATCACGATCGATACCATCGTTCGGCGCCGGGTCCGCCGGGTCACGGTGCGCCGGCTTCATCCGGCGACCGAGACCGAGGGGAAGGCGTCATGATCTGGATTGCGGTTGCGATTGGCCTCGTGGTCACGATCTTTGGCGCGACCTCGACCGCGGCGTTGATCACCGTCAGTCGGACCGAACTTGCGGCGGCCGTATCGCGCCGGCTCAAAGGCGCCGACGAGTCACTCGGCTGGCTGTCGCGGGCGGAACGGGAACTGGCCGCCGCGACCGCCACGACCGGATTCGGGATCGCGCTGCTGGCAGCCGGACTGTCGGCCGTGGTCGACGGAATGACCGGGAGCCTGCCGCTCTCGGCCGTCTTCGTGCTGTTGCTGCTGGTCGCATTGCCGTTCGTCATGTTCAGCGGTTACGTGCTGCCGCGCTGGCTCACCGAACATCGGGCCGCGCGGGTGGCCGACCTGCTCAGGCCGGTGCTGGTGCCGTTGTCGCGGGTGGTCGGCTGGGTCCTGCCGGAGCCCGCGACCCGGGGCCCGGCCGACGTTCGTGCCCTGTGGCGCCAAGGCGCCGCCGGTGCCCTCGGCCGGTCGGAGGAGCTGGCCATGGTCGGCAACGTCATCACGTTTGCCCAGCGTCCGATTCGTGAGCTGATGACCCCCCGCACCGACCTCGTCGCCATCCCCGAAGGCGCCGGGTCCGAGGAAATCGAAGCGGCGTTCGTCCACAGCGGCTACAGCCGCCTGCCGGTCTACCGCGGAACCGTGGATGAAATTGTTGGCATGGTGCACGTCTTCGACCTGCTCAAGACTGCACCGGGAGACCCGGTCCCCGTTCGCCCCGTCGCGGCGGCTCCCGCTTCCCGCAGTTCAGGAGATGTCCTCCTCGACATGCAGCGCGAGCGCCGACATCTGACGGTGGTGCTGGATGAATTTGGCGGGACCCTCGGCATCGTGACGATGGAAGATCTCCTCGCCGCGATGGTGGGCGAGATCTACGACGGGCACGAGGAGACCGCCGAACGCCGGATCCCGGCCGAAGCAGGCCCGTGGGAGACCACCGGCTCCACGGATGTTGTCCTGATCGAAGCGCGATTCGGCGTCCGGCTGCCCGAGGGACAATCCCAGTCGGTAGGCGGCCGGCTGGCGGAATTGCTGGGGCGGTTTCCGAGTGTCGGTGAACGGCTGCGAGCGGCGGGGCTCGAGTTCGACGTCCTCGCCGCCACGGCGACCCGTCTTGAGCGGCTGATGGTCCGCCGGATTGGACCTGACCCGGTCGTGGTGGATCGGGAGACCCGATGACGCCCCAGGCGGCCCAGAAGCTGATCGGCCTGGTCCGCGACGGCCGAGTGGCCGAGTTCCTCGACTTTGCCGAACAGCTCGAACCGGCCGATCTCGCGGACGTGCTGGCGGAAGCCGACGAGGGCGAACGGGTCGAGATCGTCAAGCTGCTGCCGCCGTCCCTGTCCGGTTCGGCCCTGTGGGAATTGCCGGAAGAGGAGCACGCTGAGGACACCCTGGCCGCGCTGGAGCCGGAGCAGGCAGCCGATATCGTCGAGGAGATGCCGGACGACGATGCCGCCGACCTCCTGGGCGAACTCGAGCCGGAGGAACAGCGCCGGATCCTGGCCCAGGTCGACGATCCCGAGCAGCGGGAGGAGGTTGCCGACCTCCTCCAGTACGATTCGGAATCGGCCGGCGGGCTGATGACCTCGCAGATGGTCACGGTGCAACTGTCCGACACCGTGGGCCAGGCGCTGGACGATGTCCGCCGGCAAGCCGATGACGTGGAGGATTTCTCCGAGGCGTACGTCGTCGACGTGAACGGCCGCCTCAAGGGGATCATGAATTTCAGGCGGCTGGTCCTCTCGGCCCCTGACCGGGCCGTCGCCGATGTGATGGATGACCCGGACGTCACCGTCCCGCCTGAGATGGACCAGGAAGAGGTCGCCCGGTTGATGGGCCGCTACAACGTGGCGGCCATCGCCGTCGTGAACCGGGAGCAACAACTGCTCGGCCGGATCACCTTCGACGACGTCATGGACGTCGGTGAGGCCGAAGCCACCGAAGACCTCCTCAAGTTCGGCGGTGTCGCCGGTGACGAAGACCTCGGCGCCGGCTGGACCGAGGCGGTGCGAAGCCGGCTCCCCTGGCTGATCGTGAATCTGGCAACCGCGTTCTTCGCGGCGATGGTTCCGCTCCTGATGAGCAAGACGATCGCCCAGCTCGGGTTCGTGGCGGCTTACATGGGCATGGTGGCCGGCATGGGCGGGAACACCGGGACCCAGGCCCTCGCGGTGAACGTACGTCGTCTGGCCCTCGGTCTGATCGACTTTCGCGAGTTCGGGTCCGTCATTCGCAAGGAAATGCTGGTTGGAGCGGTCAACGGCCTGGCCAACGGGGTTATCGCGGGGCTGATTGTGGCTCTGATCGTCCATTCGCCCTGGTTCGGCGTCGCGATGTTCCTGGCGATGACCGGCAACATGATCGTCGCCGGGTTCGCCGGCGCCTTCATTCCGATGATGCTGCACCGGCTCAAGATCGATCCGGCGATCGCCTCGTCCATCTTTGTGACGACGTTCACCGACACCTGCGGCTTCTTCATGCTGCTGTCGCTGTCGAGCTGGCTGCTGCTGTGATCCGGGTGCCTAACTGTTGGGCGGGGAATCGCTTGCGAAGGGCCGCGTGGGGTGGCAAGTTGCCCTGATGACGGCCGACTCTCTGATCCCGGAACTGCGGCTGGACCGGCCGGCGTCCCTGGCCCGGGCCATCTCCGTCGTCGAGAACGCCCGGCCAGGATTCGAAGCCCTGTTGTCGGGCATCCACGGCCGATTGGGCCGGGCCCAGCGGATCGGCATCACCGGGCCGCCTGGCGCGGGCAAGTCGACGCTCACCCATGAGCTGGCGTCGGCCTGCCGGGCCCGGGGGCTGACGGTGGCGATCGTGGCGGTGGATCCGACCAGCCCGTTCACCGGCGGCGCGCTGCTCGGCGACCGAATCCGGATGGAGGCGGTGGCGCTCGATCCCGGCGTGTTCATCCGGTCGATGGCGACGCGCGGTTCGTTAGGCGGCCTTGCGATGGCTACCCGTGAGGTCTGCGACCTGCTCGATGCGGCCGGGTTCGACCGGATCCTGATCGAGACGGTGGGCGTGGGCCAGTCGGAACTGGACGTGGCCGGGATGGCCGACTCGACGGTGCTCGTCATGGTGCCGGAGTCGGGTGACGGGATCCAGACGCTCAAGTCCGGGGTGATGGAGATCGCCGACCTGTTCGTCGTGAACAAGGCCGACCGGCCCGGGGCCGACAAATTGCAGCATGAAATCGAAGTGGCCCTGGGCCTTCGGAAGGGCAATGCGTTCAGGCGGATCAAGGCCCACCACGGCGTCTCGCTCAAGAAGGCGGGAGCCGCGATCCCGGTTGAGCCGGACGGCGGCTCCGCATGGGACCCGCCGGTCCTGCTGGCGTCAGCCTCTCAGGGGGAGGGGATCGCACCGATCCTTGACGCCCTCGACCGGCACTTCGGGGTCATGACGGACAGCGGCGAACTGGCCGAACGTCGTCGCCGCCGGCTGGTCCGGCGGACCCGGGAGGTCGTGAACCGGGCGGTGGACCGGTGGCTCTGGCGGGAAACGGCGGCCGAGTCGATGATCGGTGCGCAGGCAATGGACATGATGGCGGGCCGGGTGAGCCCATACGAGGTGGCGGCGCAGGTTCTGGCTCGCCTGAAGGAGGGGGGCACGGCATGACACAGGCACGCAATGGTTCCGCCGCGGATCTCGCGGTGCAGTTGGCCGCGCGAGAGCAGGAGCTGGCGGCCCTCAAACGGGAGGTGGAGCAGTGGCGAGCCGAATTCGTCCGGTTGCCGCTTCGGCCCGACGGCAACTTCACATCGATCTCGGGGCGTTCCGTCGAGCCGGTCTATACCCCGGTCGATCTCCTCGATACGCTCGGGTCCGACGGCCTGCTGCCGGGCGAGTTCCCCTATACCCGGGGCATTCACCCGTCGATGTACCGGGGCCGCCTCTGGACGATGCGCCAGTTTGCCGGGTTCGGTACCGCGCTCGACACCAACCGCCGCTACAAGTTCCTGCTCGAACGCGGGCAGACCGGCCTCTCGGTGGCGTTCGACTTTCCCACGCTCATGGGCTACGACTCGGACCATCCGCGGTCCGAGGGCGAGGTCGGCAAGTGTGGCGTCGCGATCTCCAGTCTGGCCGACATGGAAACGCTGTTCGACGGAATTCCGCTCGATCAGGTCTCGACCTCGATGACGATCAATGGACCGGCGGCCCTCCTGTGGTGCTTCTATATCGCCGCCGCGGAACGCCAGGGTGTGGATATCGCGAAGCTCCAGGGGACCGTCCAGAACGACATGCTGAAGGAATATCAGGCCCAGCATGCCTGGATCTATCCCGTCGAGCGGGCGATGAAGATCATCGTGGACATGTTCGAGTGGGGCTCGGTCCACACGCCCAAGTGGAACACGATCTCGATCTCGGGCTATCATATCCGCGAGGCCGGGGCCACCGCCGCGCAGGAACTCGCGTTCACGCTCGCCAACGGCTTCTCGTACATCGAGCACGGGATCGCCCGCGGCCTGCCGGTCGATTCGTTTGCGCCCCGCCTCTCGTTCTTCTGGGACGTCCATAACGATTTCTTCGAGGAAATCGCCAAGCTCCGTGCCGCCCGGCGGATCTGGGCCCGCCATCTCCGGAACAAGTACGGTGCGCGGGACGACCGAAGCTGGAAGATGCGATTCCACAGCCAGACCGCCGGTGTCAGCCTCACGGCCCAGCAACCGCTCAACAACGTGGCGCGGGTCGCCTACCAGGCCCTGGCCGCGGTCCTCGGCGGTACTCAGTCGCTCCACACCAACGCGCTCGACGAGACCCTGGCTCTGCCCACCGAAGAGTCGGTGCGGGTGGCACTCCGGACCCAGCAGATCCTGGCCTACGAGACCGGCGTGGCCAACGTCGCCGATCCCCTGGGTGGTTCGTACTACGTCGAGGCCCTCACCGACCAGATGGAGCGGGAGGCGGAAGGTCTGTTTGCCGAGATCGACGCCCAGGGCGGCGTGGTGAAGGCGATCGAGAAGGGCTGGTTCCAGCGCCAGATCGCCGCCTCCGCCTCCCGGTTCCAGGACGAAGTCGATTCGTCTCGGCGTTCGGTGGTCGGCGTCAACGCGTTCGTCGAGGAAGAACCCGACCGCCCCCTTGAGATCCTCAAGATCGGCGCGGAGGCCGACCGGACCCAGCGCGAGCGCCTCGCGGCGCTCCGGGGCCGACGGGACAACGGGCTGGTCGAACGGAGCCTGGCCGAACTGACGCGGGCCGCTGAGGAAGACCGAAACGTGATTCCGGCCCTGCTCGATTGCGCCAGGGCCTATGCGACGTTGTACGAGATTCGGTACGCGATGGAGAAGGTGTACGGTGCGTACCGCGAACCGGTATTCTTCTAGGCGAGATCACGGATGACCAACACGAAACCGTTGCCCCGGCCGATTCGAGTCCTGGTGGCGAAGCCCGGCCTTGACGGCCACGATCGCGGCGCCAAGGTTGTGGCCGCGGCGCTCCGCGACGCCGGCATGGAGGTGATCTACACGGGGCTCCACCAGACGCCCGAGATGATCGCCACGGCCGCCATTCAGGAAGACGTGGACGTGGTGGGCCTCTCGATCCTGAGCGGCGCGCACATGACACTCTTCCCCCGGGTTCGAAAACTGCTCGAAGACGCGGGCCGACGCGACATCCTGGTGACGGGCGGCGGCATCATTCCGGCGGAGGACTGCGAGGCCCTGACGGCCCAGGGGATCGGCAAATTATTCGGTCCCGGAACGCCGCTCGCCGATCTGGTCGATTACATCAATGCCTGGGCGGCGGACCACCTCGAATAGGTTTGGCCGCCGCCGGCCCGATCACGGCTCCCGCAGAACAGTGACGTACTGTTGTCGGGCGAGCCGGTGGCCCGCCGGACCCTCGACGCTCACCCCGGCAGTGGCGGCGTCCTCCGCCTCGAACTGTTGCCGCGTCGCCTCGTTCCGGAATACGGTCACCAGGACCACATCCCACGGCATCAAGTCATCAGGTTCGGCTCGACCGGTGAGAATCCGGTATTCGAGGATCAGTCCGGCAGCTCGGCCCCGCTCGCGAGCCTGGCTCCAGCCGCCGGCCAGGTAGGACCGGTACTCGGCCTGGCTGGTAGTCGCCTCTCGTTTCACCACGACCGTCTCCCAGAGCGCCTCCGTCGACGCACCCGCTGGTTCGGACGCCGACGGACCGAGTACCACGGGCAGCGCCGGGTTGGCGCTCCACTCGTTGAGGGACCCGTCGTAGAGCCGGACCGGCTGGCCGAGGTAGCGAAGCACGAAGTAGAGCAGGGACGCCCGGGTGCCCACCCGGCAGTAGGCCACGGCCGTCCGTCCGGCCTGGGCGCCGGCCCGCCGGACCAGCGCCCGGAGTTGGTCGGCGGGTTTGAAGCGGGACCCCTCCACGAGGGTATGCCAGTCGAGCAGCACCGCCCCGGGAAGGTGGCCGGGCCGAGAGACCCCCTCCTCGGGCTGGTCGCCACTGTACTCGTTAGGCGAACGGGCGTCCAGCAGCCGCACGGTCGTGTCGGCCAAGTGCGCCTGAACCCATTCGGTCGTGGCGATTGTGCCGGGGCGAACGGCGGGCTGGAATCGGCCGGCCGTAGTGACCGGTGGCGATCCGGCAGCTACCGCGAGGCCGGCTTCCCGCCAGGCGTCGAGACCGCCGTCGAGAATGGCCACGCGGTCGTGCCCGAGGTAATCGAGGGTCATGAACAGTCGAGCGGTGGCGAGGAAATCGCCGTACAGAACGACCTCCGACCGGTTGGAGATCCCCAGCCTCTCGACCAGGCTGACCAGATCGGCCGTAGGCGGGAGCTCGGTCAGGATCCCGGCCCGGGTGACGGTAAACTCCGACGGGGTGACGAACCCGGCACCGGCGACGTGGGCGGAATCGTATCCGGCCCGCGTGCGGTCGACGTGAATCAGCACGACCTCGGTTCGCTGCCGTTCGGCAGCCACCCACGCCACAGTCACCAGCCGCGGGAACGAATCCGAGGCGATGGTCGCCGGTCTGGCCGGCGCACCCCGGAGGGCCGCCGCCAGCACGCCGACCAGGGCGATCATTGGCTCTTCCCGGCGTCCACCGGGAGCTCCTTGCGCCGGGACCATTCGTTGAAGGAGCCGTCGTAGAGCGAGGCTTGGTGCCCGACCAGGCGGGCCGCAAACCAGACGGCCGTTGCCTGCTGGCCGATGTGGCAGTAGCTCAGGACCCGGTCGCCAGCGCCTCGTGGGCGAGGATCACGAAATACGCGAGGAGCATGTGAGCGGCTGCGGAGGGGAGCGCCGCCCAGCTGGTCCAGCGGGATTTCCGAATCAACCCGCGGGCGAGCGGAACGGCCAGGAGCCACGTTCCCCATCGGGGCAGCTCCGACTTGAGGGCATGGGCAATGGTCCGCCACGCCGGGTCGTCCGCCGTGACCTGCATCGATGCCCAGTGCTCCGCGGTCGTCACCAGCGCCAGCATCAACACGACGAGGGCCAGGACGCGGTACGGCGCGGCCGGCTCGGGCTCGGGACGGGATCGAATCATACGATCGGAAGCTACCGCCACTGCGGCGTGTCCGGGGCTGTTTGCAGGCAAGGACTGGTTTTGTGCAGTGGACCACCCCTTGCGCGGAGCCGGAGCGTCGGTGACTCTTGGGGCCCGGCCCAACCGAGGATTGCCATGCCCGCGCCGACAACCGACGCCGTCGATCGACCCCGGTTCATCACCGTGCTGATCCGCGTGCTGGCTGTTCAGGTCGTCGCCGGCTTGCTCCTCTGGCTCCTCCAGCAACGCTATACCCGCTGATATGCACCCCCTCAACTGGGTCATCGTCATCGGGTACCTGGGGTACGTAGTCGTCGACGGGGTCCGCCGGTCGAAGGGCACCACGGAAATCGAGGGCTACTTCCTGGCCAATCGGAGCCTTCCCTGGTGGGCGGTCGGTCTGTCGGTGATGGCGACCCAGATGTCGGCGGTCACGCTGATCGGCACGACCGGGCAGGGGGCCACGGCGGGGATCGGGTTCATTCAGTTCTACTTCGGTCTTCCCATTGCCATGGTGATCCTCGGCGTCACTCTGGTGCCGTTTCTTACCCGGGCGCGGGTGTTCACGGCCTACGAGTTCCTGGAGAAACGTTTTGACTCGAAGACCCGGTCACTCACGGCGTTCCTGTTCCTGATCTCCCGGGGCCTCTCCTGTGGCACCATCCTGGCCGCCCCCGCCGTGGTGTTCTCGGCCGTCTTCGGCTGGAATCTCGGCTGGTCCGTGGCGGTGATCGGCGTTCCGACGGTCCTCTATACGATGATCGGCGGCGTCCAGGCTGTCACCTGGGCCGACGTGAAGCAGATGGTTCTGATCGTCACGGCCCTGGTGCTGACGGTGATCGTTCTGATCCACAAGATTCCGGTGCCGGCGGACGACGCCTTTCGGGTGGCCGGCGCGGTCGGGCGGCTCAAGGCATTCGACTTCTCGTTCGACCTCACCAAAACCTACACGTTCTGGTCGGGTATTATCGGCGGGACGTTTCTCATGCTGTCATACTTCGGCACCGACCAGAGCCAGGTCCAGCGCTACCTCACCGCCAAATCGGCGGATCAGGCTCGCAGCTCGCTCCTGATGAGCGCCTACTGGAAGATCCCGTTGCAGGCGCTGATCCTCCTGATCGGTGTCCTGGTCTTTGTGTTCTACCTGTTCCAGGCCCAGCCGCTCTACTTCAATCCGGCCCATGAGCGAGCGGTTCGTGCGGCGGAGCCGGCGGCGCTCGCCGGAATTGAGACCCGATTCGCGGAGGCTCAGGGTCGACGGGGGGCGGCGGCGCGCGCTCTTGCCGCGGCGGGTCGTCAGGCCGACGGGGCCCCGCGCGCGGCCTTCCAGGCGGCCGACGCGGAGGCCGGGCAGATCAGGACCGAGGCCTTGGCCCTGGCGGCGCGGGTCACCGGGAAACCGTCGCGGGATGTGAACTACATCATTCCGCGCTTTGTACTCGACCACCTTCCGATCGGCCTGGCCGGTCTCTTCATCGCCGCGGTGATTGCCGCGGCGATGTCGGCGATCGCGGCGGAGCTCAATTCGCTGTCGACCGCGACCGTCATCGACTTCTATCGGCGCTGGATCCGGCCCGATGCCAGTGATGCCCACTACCTCACCGTGTCGAAAGCCGCGACCGGGTTTTGGGGGCTGTTCGCTTGCGGGGTGGCGACCTTCGCAGCGACCCTGGGGTCGCTGATCGAGGTCGTAAACCGGTTCGGATCGTTCTTCTACGGGTCGATCCTGGGGGTCTTCATTCTGGCCATGATGCCGCGGGCCGGGGCGCGCGGGGCGTTCGTGGGGCTCCTGGCCGGGATGGGCGCGGTTGCGGCGGTCAGCTTCG
>JANXXJ010000210.1 GCA_025350665.1 Gemmatimonadota bacterium
CCTTGGGTACGCAGCTCGTCCCGCTCCTCGCCGCCTACGCCATCGCGGCCCCCTGGATTCAGAGCCTCGGCCGCCTTCGCTGCCTGGTGCAGGGTTGCTGTCACGGAGGGCCCGCGCCCGATCCCGTCGGAATCAGGTACCGTCACCGGCGCTCGCGGGTGACCCAGCTCGCCAACCTGGCCGGCATTCCGATTCACCCAACCCCGCTCTATTCCATCGTCGGCAACATCGTCGTCGGTATTCTGCTCCTCCGCCTTCGTATCCTCGGCGGGAGCGACCCGCTCATCCTGGGCGTCTACCTGATCCTGGGCGGCCTGGCCCGGTTCGTCGAGGAATCCTATCGCGCCGAGCCGCAGACCCGGGTGCTTGCGGGCCTCCGCATTTATCAATGGATGGCCGTGGTGTCCGTAGCGGCCGGCATCGCCTCCACGACCCTGAGTGGCGGCGCCCCCGTGCCGCCGTTTGGTCGCCTCGAGGCCCGCCTGGTTGTCGCGGCGGCGATCATGGCGCTCCTGACCGGGATCGCGATGGGCGTCGACGTCCCTGGATCCAACCGGAGATTTTCGAGGCTCGCGGCCGCGGACGATTAGATTCCGGCCTCCTTCGGCCGGCCCTCACTACCATGCGACCATTGCCCGTGATCCTCACCGTGTCCCTGCTCGTTCCGACCGCTTTGCGCGCCCAGGACGCGGCCCTCGTGGCGCGCGCCCAGGACATTCACCGCCGCGTGCTCACCCTCGACACCCACGTCGACATCAACCCCGGGAACTTCACCCGCGAGAAGAGCTACGCCACCCGGCTCCCGAGCCAGGTCAACATCCCGGCGATGGAGGAGGGCGGGCTCGACGCGGCCTTCCTGATCGTCTTCGTCGGACAGACTCAGGACTTCACCCCGGAGGGGTACGCCAAGGCGTATGCGGCCGCGATGGATAAATTCGCCGCGATCCACCGCCTCACCGAGGACCTCGCCCCCGACCGGGTCGAGCTCGCCCGCACCGCCGCCGACGTGCGGCGGATCCATGCCGCAGGGAAAAAAGCCATCCTGATCGGGGTCGAAAACGGCTACCCGCTCGGTGAAGATCTCGACAACGTCCGGAAGTTCGCCGAAGCCGGCGGCCGCTACCTCTCCCTCGCCCACAACGGCCACAGCCAGCTCTCCGACTCGAATACCGGCGAAAAGGACAACGTCTGGAAATGGGGCGGGCTCTCGCCGCTCGGACGAAAGGTCGTGGCCGAATTGAACCGGTGGGGCGTCATGGTAGACGTCTCCCATCCCTCGAAGCAGTCGATGATGCAGACGGTCGCCCTGAGCCGGGCCCCGATCATTGCCTCCCATTCGGCGGTGCGGTCCCTCTGCAACCACAGCCGGAACATGGACGACGAACAACTCCGGGCCCTGGCCCGCAGCGGCGGCGTCATCCAGGTCGTGGCATTCTCGAGCTATCTCAAGTGCAAAGCCCCGGGCGATTCCGCTCCGGCCCACGCCACCGTGCCCGACCTCGTCGACCACATCGACTACGCGGTCAAACTCATCGGGATCGATCATGTCGGCATCGCGTCGGACTTCGACGGCGGGGGCGGGGTCGAAGGCTGGCACAACGCGGCCGAAACCGGCAATGTCACGCTCGAACTGGTCCGCGGCGGCTACACCGAGGAACAGATCGGCAAACTGTGGAGCGGAAATCTCCTGCGGGTGATGGAGGAGGTCGAGCGGATCGGCCTCAAGCTGCGAGGAAGCAAGACGTCGTGATCACCTCGGTCCCCTCATCGATCGGGCGCCGCGGTGGCGCGGTCACCCGGATGGTGGGGCGCCTCATGCTTCGGCTGCTCGGCTGGCGGATCGAAGGCACGCTGCCCGACCGGCCCAAGATCGTGGCGGTGGTGGCGCCCCACTCGTCCAATCTCGACTTCCTGATCGCGATCGGGCTGGTCTTCTCCTGGAATCTCAGGGTCCGCTACATCGGGAAGAAGGAACTGTTCCGCTTTCCGATGGGCCCGATCATGTACTGGCTCGGCGGCATCCCGGTGGACCGCAAGGCGTCCGCCGGATTGCTGAATCAGGTCGTCGCCGAGTGCAACCGGTCGGAAACGATCCTGCTCGGCATCGCGCCGGAAGGAACCCGCAAGCTCGGGGCCCGCTGGAAGACTGGATTTTACTGGATCGCAAAACGGTCCGGCGCGGTCGTCCTGCCGGTCTGCCTCGACTGGAGCCGCAAGGTGATCGGCCTCCTTCCCGCCGTCGATCCCGCCATTGGCAACCCGGCCGACGACCTGGCCCGCATCGTTCACGACCTGAGCCGCTACCCCCGCAAGGACGGCCTCCTGATCGATCCGGCCCGGGCGCTCGGGGCCGACGCATCGTCGCCCCCGCCCGCCGGCGAATAAGCCCTACGGTTCGGCGCGATCCGGCCGATACTCTCCAGCAATGTCCCGGACCTCGAGCACGATTCCCCCGACCCCCACGCCCCACGAGCAACTGTCACGCCGGGGTGCAATGCTGGTCCCCTCGACCCCGGTCGAACGGGCCGAACTGCTCGACGGTACCGAGTGGTCCCGCCGGTTTACCTGGAAGCAGATCGAGACCCTGGCGCATTACCTGCGCTGCTATCAGCTCAACACCGGCAAGCCCCTGTTTCACGAAGGCGATCATGACGCCTTCCTCGCCATCGTGATGGATGGCGCCCTCGAGATCCACAAGAACGATCTCGCCGAGACAGATCGGGTCGTGGCTCTGGTCGGGCGTGGCAAGATGGTTGGCGAGATGTCCCTGCTCGACGGGGCGGCCCGATCCGCCACCGCGGTTGCCGCCAGCGAAACCATCCTCCTCATCCTCGGGAAAAAGGAGTTCCAGGATCTCGGGGAGGCACACCCCGCCCTGGGGCTGGCTCTCACCCTCGCGGTCGCGCTGACGATCGCGCAGCTGCTGCGTCAGACGACCGGAACCCTGGTCGAGCACCTCGGCACCTGACTGGCGCTGCCCGCCGTCCGTCGCCAACTTGACGCGACCCTGACGGACTGCTCCTCATGATGAACCGCCGCCTCGCCACGGCCGCCGCCCTTACCTTGGCAGTGGCCGCCCCGATCCGCGCCCAGACAACCCGGGCTGCCCTCGACAGCGTAATCCGCTCCGAACGTTACATGGCCCCGCCCGATCCGATCGCGGGCGCGGTCCTGGCACCCCGGCACCGGAACATTACCCTGGCCGAGCCCAGCCCCGATCGGAAATGGTTCCTTCAGGAAATCGGAGACGGCCCCATCACGATGGAGCGGTTTTCGAAACCGTTCCATGAACTCGGTGGGCTCTTCGTTGATTTCCGGGCGGGCAGGAACCGCACCCTCACGATCCGGAGTAATGTCGGCCTCGAGATGATTTCAGCCGAGACCGGAACCGCCGTGCCGATTCAGGTTCCCCAGGGCGTCCGGGTGTCGAACGCCACGTGGAGCCCCGATGGCCGGAGCATCGCCTTCTTCGCCCACGGCGATGACGCCACCCACATCTGGGTGGCAGACGCCGGGACTGGTCGGGCCCGACAGATCACCCGCATTCCCGTCCTGGCAACGCTGACGACGTCGTTCGAGTGGAGCCACGACAGCAAGCAAATCGCGACGGTTTTCCCGCCGGCCGGCCGCGCCACGATGCCGGTACCCCCGACCGAACCTCAAGGCCCCCGGGTCAAACTGGCCGAGGAGCACGACCGGAACCGCCTCCGAACCTACGCCAGCCTCATGGCCACGCCCTACGATCAGGCACTGCTCGATTGGCACGCGACCGGCCAGCTGGCGCTCGTCGACATCGCGACCCGGGTCGTCGCCCCGGTCGGCAAACCCGCGATGATCGCCGGGTTTTCCCTGAGCCCCGATCTGAACCACATCCTGGTCACCCGGATCACCCGGCCATTCTCCTACCTCGTCCCGGTCTCGAGCTTCGGCACGGTACGGGAAATCTGGGACCAGTCCGGCAAAGCCCTGGCGATGGTGATCGAAGAGCCGCTGAACCTCGGCGTGGACACCGCCCGAACCCCGAATGCACCCGGAGTCGGTGGTGGCGAAGGCAACGTCAAGCGCCGCGAAATCGCCTGGCGAGCGGACGGTCACGGTCTCTCCTTCCTGGAGCAGGAGGCCCTCAAACCCGGAGACTCCACCCGGGCCGACGACGGTCAGAACCGCCCCCGCCGGAAGGACCACCTCTACCAGTGGCAGGCGCCGTTCGATTCCGCGACCCTCAAGAGCATCGTGGATAACGACAGCCGGATGACGAACGTCCGTTACGCCCCGGATCACAAGACAGTGTTCGCAACTGAACGGACCGGCCAGTCCGTGTACGAGTTCGCCGTCGTGCTCACCGACCCGGCAAAGAAGCTGACGCTGGCCCGGTACCGTGCCGACGACGTCTCCACCAACCCCGGGGCCCTCATCCTCGCCAACGGATCGATGCCCCGCTCGCCATCGTTTGACGGCGATCCGGCCGGCCCCGTTAAGGCCGCCGAAACCGTGGCCCTCGCCGCCGATGGCAAGAGCGTGTACTACTACGGGACGTCCTACGACAAGTCGCCGTACGAAGTCGGGCCCAGGACCTTCATCGACCGGGTCGACATCGCCACCGGAGTGAAAGCCCGGCTCTACTCCAGCGAAAACAGCGGCGTGTACGAGAAGGTGCTGGCCTGGCACGAACTCGAGACCGGCGTTCTCACCGTGAGTCGCGAATCCGCGACCGACGTCCCGCAGTCGTATCGCCGAACCGGCAGCCAGTTGGTGCAGCTCACCCACAACGAGGACTTCACCCCGGACCTGACCCGGGCACCCCGAGAGAGCTTCACCGTCGAACGACCCGACGGCTTCAAGTTCCGGGTCAATGTGACGCTGCCGCCAGGATATCAGCCGGGCACCCGCCTGCCGGCGATGTTCTGGTTCTATCCCCGCGAATTTTCCGGCCAGGAGGAGTACGACCGGGATGCCCGGACCTTCAACCGGAACGCGTTCCCGGCGTTCGGCCCCCGATCGATCCAGTATCTGGTGCGGCTCGGCTATGCGGTCGTCGAGCCCGACGTCCCGATCGTCGGGCCCGCGGGGCTCTGGAACAACAACTACGAGAACGATCTCCGCAACAACCTCTCAGCGGTCATCGACGAGGCGGAGCGCCGGGGTCTGATCGACCGGACCCGGCTCGCAATCGGCGGGCACAGCTACGGCGCCTTCTCCACCGTCAACGCCATGGCCCACACCCCGTTCTTCAAGGCCGGCATCGCGGGCGACGGCAACTACAACCGGACCCTCACGCCGTTGAACTTCCAGAGCGAACGTCGCGATCTCTGGGAAGCCCGCAGCACCTATCTCGACATGTCGCCGATCCTCTACGCCAGCAGCCTGACCGGCGCCCTCCTGATGTACCACGGCCTCGGCGACCAGAATGTCGGCACGGAGCCGTCCAACTCACCGCGGCTCTTTCATGCCCTGAACGGCCTCGGCAAGGTGACATCCCTGTATCTCTACCCCTTTGAGGACCACGGCCCGGCCACCCGCGAGACCGTGCTCGACCTCTGGGCCCGATGGACCGCCTGGCTGGGCAAGTACCTCGACGCCAAGCCGCTCCCAGGCAAGCCGGTCAGCTGACGTCCGGCTATCTTTGGCGCCGCGGGACCAGGCCTGACCCGAACCAGGATGCCGACGTGACCATTGTCCGGATTCGCGCCACTACAACCCTTGCCCTGCTGCTCGCGGCCGCCGCATGCGGCAGCGGCGGCACCACGGATCCCTCTGTGCCGACCATCGAAGAAACGACCTTCGCCCCATCGTTAGGTATCACGCTGTCCACCTTCACCAAAACCGCGTCCGGCCTCTACTGGAAGGATCTGGTGGTCGGTGCGGGCTCGGGAGCGACGGTGGGCAAGAAAGTGTCCATCCACTACGTGGGTTCGCTCGCCAACGGTACCCAGTTCGACGCCAACGGCCCGAGCGACACCCCGTTCTCGTTCACCATCGGGGCCGGACAGGTGATCGGCGGCTTCGATGAAGGTCTGAGGGGCATGGCGGTGGGCGGCAAGCGGCAGCTCATCATTCCGCCGAACCTGGCCTACGGAAGCCAGGCGGTGGGACCGATCCCGGCCAACTCGATCTTGGTCTTCACCATCGACCTGGTTGCCATCCAGTAGTCCGAGGTTCAGCCCATGATCCGACTCCGCTCAGCCGTTCGCCAGGCCATGGCCCAGACCGCGTTCGCGGCCCTCGCCGGGCCGGCCCTCGCCCACGCCCAGATCACCGCCGCCGAACACGCCGCCCGGCGTGATTCCCTCGCCGCCCGGATCGGGAACGGCGTCGTGATTGCGTTAGGCGGCCGCACCCCGATCTCGGACTTCGGCCCGTTCTACCAGCTGCCGGCGTTTCGCTATCTGACCGGCTACGAATACGCCGACGCCGGCCTGCTCATCCTGATTCGCGACGGCCGCGCCGAGACCACCCTCTTCGTCAACCGATCGACCCCCCGCCGGTCGCTCTACTACGGCGCCGAGCCGGATTCCGCCGGCCTGGCCCGGGATCTCCTGCTCCGGTCCCGCCCCGCCGCGGATCTGCTCCCGGCGGCCGATTCGCTCGCGGGCCTGGGGCTCCCCGTTTACCAGCTCAAGGACTTCGAGGACGCCGACTTCGCCCAGGCCGATTCGATGACCCGCGGCACCCAGTTCATCGCCGCGATCAAGGCGCGCCACCCCGGCCTTGAGGTCAAGGACGCCCACCCGATTCTCGACCAGCTGCGCGCCCGGAAGAGCGACGCGGAGATGGCGCTGATCCGGAAGGCCGCCGCGATCAGCGCCGCGGCCCATAAGGAGCTGATGCAGAAGGTCGAAGCCGGCATGCACGAGTATGACATGCAGGCGATCATTGAGGCCGCGTTCCGCCGGGGCGGCGCCGAACGCCCGGCCTACGGGTCCATCGTCGGGGCCGGCGAGAACGGTACTCAGCTCCACTACATGAAGGACCGCCGGGCCGCCTTGCCGGGTGAAGTCGTCGTGATCGACGCCGCCGGCGAGTATCAAGGCTACGCCGCGGATGTGACCCGCACGATCCCGGTCAGCGGCACCTACACCGGCGAGCAGCGGGCCATCTACCAGCTGGTCCGCGATGCCCAGAGCGCCGCTGAACGAAACTCGAAGACGGGCATGTCGATCCAGGCCGCCCAGGACAGCTCCATCGACGTCCGGTCCCGCGGCCTGGCCGCCCTTGGGCTGATCGAGTCCTCCACCGCCACGTTCGACCCGCCGTGGCCGGCCGACTGCCAGAGAAGTCCCCGAGCCTGCCAACAGGTCATGCTCTTCGCCATCCACGGCATCAGTCATGGACTCGGCCTGGCCGTCCACGACCCGATCCAGGCCTACTACGGCGACCGAACCTTCAAGATCGGCGACGCCTTCACGATTGAGCCCGGGATCTACGTCCACCAGAAACTGCTCGACATCCTGCCCGACACGCCCCGCAATCGCGCCTTCATCGCCAAGGTGAAGGACGCGGTGCTCCGCTACCAGAACACCGGCGTCCGGATTGAAGACGACTACGTCATCACCAAGAGCGGAACCGAGTGGATCACCCCCACACCCCGCGAAATCCAGGAAATCGAAGCGATCACGCGCAAGCGCTCTGCCGTGCCCTGATCGTCGTCACGCTGGCGACGCGTCCGGCAGCCAGCCGCTGGAACCCCTGTGGCGGACCTACTTCGGCACCACCACGGCGTCGATGATGTGCACCATTCCGTTGCTGGCTCGCGCCGAACCGAGGATCTTGGCGTCCCCGATGTAGGTGTCGGCCCCCTTCCTGGATATCGTCGCCGGGGTCCCGTCCGCCATCGAGAGCACCATGCCATCCTTGAGCTCGCCGATCTGGTAAGCCGAGGTGGTCACGTGATGCCGGAGCACCGCCTGAAGCCTGTCGAGATTGGCGGGCTTGAGCAGATCATCAACGGTTCCAGCCGGCAGCTTGGCGAACGCCGCATTCGTCGGCGCGAACACCGTGTAGGGGCCCGAACTCGCCAGCACGTCCACCAGGCCGGCCTTCGTCACCGCCGTGACCAGAGTCGTGTGATCCGGCGATCCCGCCGCGATCTTGACCACGTCCTTCTGGGAGTTGTCGTCCTTCACCGCCGCCAGGCCCCCCGCTCGCTGGGCCGCCGCTCCTGCGGGGACCTCCTCCTTGCCGGCACAGCTCGCCAGGGCCAGCACCGACGCCAAGACCAAGAACCGCATTCCGAACCGCCTGAGTTGAAGGAAGCTCGAATCTGGCCGTTGGGGGCTGAACGGACCCGGATGCCAGTCATGAACCGACGTTACATCTCACGTGGCTGCCAAGACGGCCAAAATGGCAGCATATCGCGGTACAGTCGTTGCATTATCCACCACCAACAGCGGTTACGCACGGTCCCACAACAACTTACGGACGGCTACGATGGCCTCGAAGATCATTGGCATCGACCTCGGTACTACCAATTCCGTGGTTTCGGTCATGGAAGGTGGCGACCCGGTAGTGATCCCGAACGCCGAAGGCGGCCGGACGACTCCGTCCGTTGTCGCGTTCACCAAAGACGGCGAGCGGCTCGTCGGTCAGGTTGCCAAACGACAGGCCGTGACCAACCCCAGGCAGACCATCTTCTCGATCAAACGCTTCATGGGCCGCCGTGCCAATGAAGTGACTGAGGAGAGCAAGCGGGTTCCCTACAAGATCGGATCGGGTGCGAACAACCTGGCCTCCGTCGAGATCGCCGGGAAGAATTACACCCCGCCCGAAATCTCGGCGATGATCCTCCAGAAGATGAAGCAGACGGCCGAGGACTACCTTGGCTACTCAGTCGATAAGGCGGTCATCACGGTCCCGGCGTATTTCAACGATGCTCAGCGCCAGGCCACCAAGGACGCCGGCAAGATCGCCGGCCTCGAAGTCCTCCGGATCATCAATGAACCAACCGCCGCGGCCCTGGCCTACGGCACCGAGAAGAAGAAGGACGAGAAAGTCGCCGTCTTCGACTTGGGCGGCGGCACCTACGACATCTCGGTGCTCGAGCTCGCGGACGGTGTCTTCGAAGTGAAGAGCACCAACGGCGACACCCACCTCGGCGGCGACGACTTCGACGAGCGCCTGATCGATTGGCTCGTCACGGAGTTCAAGAAGGATCAGGGGATCGATCTCTCCAAGGATCCGATGGCACTCCAGCGGCTGAAAGAGGCCGCGGAGAAAGCCAAGTGCGAACTCTCGAGCACCCAGTCCACCGATATCAACCTGCCCTTCATCACCGCCGATCAGTCCGGCCCCAAACACCTCAACCTGTCCCTCACCCGGGCCAAGTTCGAGCAACTGGTGGACGATCTGATTCAGCGGACCCTGCCGCCCATGAAGCAGGCCCTCAAGGATGCCGGACTTGATCCGAAGGACGTCGATGAAGTCATCCTCGTCGGTGGCTCCACCCGGATTCCGAAGATCCAGGAGATCGTCAAGACGTTCTTCGGCAAGGAACCGAACAAGTCGGTGAACCCCGATGAAGTCGTCGCCATCGGCGCGGCCATTCAGGGCGGCGTCCTCGGCGGCGAAGTCAAGGATGTCCTGCTGCTCGACGTGACGCCACTCTCTCTCGGGATCGAGACCCTGGGCGGCGTGACCACCGTGCTGATTCCGCGGAACACCACGATCCCGACCAAGAAGTCCGAGGTGTTCTCCACGGCGGAGGACAACCAGACCACGGTCGAGATCCATGTGCTGCAGGGCGAGCGGCAGATGGCCCAGGACAACCGGACCATCGGCAAGTTCCAGCTCCAGGGCATGCCGCCGGCGCCCCGGGGAATGCCTCAGGTCGAGGTCACGTTCGACATCGACGCCAACGGGATCCTGCATGTGTCCGCCAAGGACAAGGCGACCAACAAAGAGCAGAAAATCCGGATCGAAGCCTCGAGCGGCCTTTCGGACAGCGACATCGACAAGATGGTAAAGACCGCTGAGGCGAACGCCGCGGTCGACAAGGACCGGCGCGAAGCGATCGAAGCCCGCAACCAGCTCGACGGGCTGGTCTACAAGGTCGAGAAGGACTCCAAGGACTGGGTCGATCGCCTGTCGGCCGAGGGGAAAGCCAAACTCGATCAGGCGGTCGAGACCGGCAAGCAGGCCCTTCGCAACGGCGATGCCGCCGGCATCAAGACCGCCCTCGATGAGTTGAATGGCGCCTATTCGGCCGCCGGGGCTTCGCTCTACCAGAACGCCACCCAGTCGGCCGAATCGGCCCCGGGTGACCAGGCCGGCGGTGAAGCACCGGCCCAGCCCAAACAGGACGACGTAGTCGAAGCCGACTACGAGATTGTCGACGACAACAAGAAGGCGTAGCGGACGGAGGGGCCCGCGACGGTCCGCGGGCCCAATGCATCACACGGGTATATTGAACGGGGTCCCCCGTCAGCCACTCCAGAACGGCCGTGGCGGCTTGGTGGGGGGCCCCGTCATCGAGGGGTAACTGGCGTCCGCCACGGCCGGGGCAGAGATCGCAACTATGTCGGTTCGGTCATTGAATTGGCTCAAATTCGGTGGGTTGGTCGGTTTGGCATTTGTCCTCGGCCTGCTGTTCGCGGGGCTCCTTGACGTCCCGACGAACAGCCTCGCCCAGGCCAGGAAACCCGATCAGGGCACGGTGATCCAGACCGCCACGAGCGGCAACCGGGCGGCCCTGATGCCACTCGTGTCCCTCTCGGACGCGTTCGCATCCGTCGCCGAGCAGGTCCGGCCCAGCGTGGTCTATGTAAAGTCCCGCCGGACCGAACGGGCGAACACCACAACCCGTCGGGTGCCCCCGGGGTTCGAGGATTTCTTCGGAATTCCCAAAGGGCATGGTCAGGTCAACCCTGACGAGCCCAACGTGGAAACCGGGGCCGGATCCGGCTTCATCGTCTCGGAAGACGGCTACATCCTCACCAACAACCATGTGGTCGATGGAGCCGACCAGGTAACCGTCCGGCTCCTCGATCGGCATGAATTCACGGCCAAAGTCGTCGGGACCGACCCGAATACCGACATCGCCGTCCTCAAGATCGTGCCCAAAGCCGGGGTGCAGTTCAAGGCCATCGCCCTCGGTCAGAGCAGCACCTCACGGGTCGGGGAATGGGTCCTGGCCGTCGGGAATCCGCTCTCGGAAAACCTGAGTTTCACGGTCACGTCCGGCATCATCTCGGCCAAGGGCCGCGGCCAGCTTCAGCTCCCCGGCCGCAGCGTCCTGTCGATCCAGGACTACCTCCAGACCGACGCGGCCATCAACCGCGGCAACTCCGGCGGACCGCTCCTGAACGTCCGGGGCGAAGTCATCGGGATCAACTCGGCGATCTACAGCCCGACCGGCGTGAGCGCGGGATACGCCTTCGCGATTCCGATCGACCTGGCCCGTCAGGTAATGAACCAGCTGATCAGCAAAGGGAAAGTTGAACGCGCGGCCCTCGGCGTCACGGTGCAGGATGCCACCGCCGAGGACGCGGAGTACGTCGGTCTGACCGATATCTACGGGGTCAAGATCAACGAATTCGGCGAGGGATCACCGGCGAAGGCGGCCGGCGTTGAGCGGGGCGACGTCGTCGTCACCATCGATGGGCAGAAGGTAGAGTATACAGCCCAGCTCCAGCAGCTAGTCGGGTTTCGCCACCCCGGCGAAATCGTCAAGGTCGAGGTGGCCCGCAAGGGCGGGGCCCGGCGGACCTACAACGTCCGGTTGATCGCCCAGGGCGACCCGACTCGCGTGGTCGCAGCGAAGGACCCGGGGGAATCGACCGAGAAGGTGACCGAGGCCAAGTCGACCGAAGTGAAGGAACGGCTTGGCGTGACAGTCAGCCCGATCACCCCCGACCTGATCCGCCAGCTTGAGATCCCCAACACCACCAGGGGCGTGGTGGTCGAGTCCGTGGATCCGTACGGGCCGGCAGACAACCTGCTGCTCGCGCCACCGAACGGCGTCAACATCATTACCGAGGTCGAGGGCAAGCCGATTCGAACCGAGATCGACCTGCGGGCCGCCCTTCATGCCGCCCGGCCGGGTGAGGTCGTGTCCCTCACGGTGATGAGCCCGACCCAGGACGGCAAGCCCGTCACCAGCATCGTTCGGGTCAAGCTCAAGTAGCCGCGGACCGCTCAACGGACGGGGGCCGGATCCATCTGGATCCGGCCCCCGTTTCTTGGCTGGCAAAGCCTAGTTCTTCTTCGCCACCGGAATGTGGTTCACCGCGGCGACCGAATCCCAGTAGGGCCAACCCCACCCGGTCACCTTGCCGTCGATCATGATGACCGGCGCCATCGCCCGATCCGTCAGGCTCGCGGAATCCGTTTTGCCCTTCCTCGGGAAATACATCGTCTGGATGTACTGGCCCTTGTAAAGAAACGGGTCGGTTCGCTTGGCAGCCGCCCCCTCCATCGCGACGGCAACGCTGTCCTTGCCCATCCCGGATCGCAGGTTCTTGAGCCGGGGGTCAGACTGCTCGCACCCCATGGTAGCGACAACAAGAGCGAGAATGGCGACCCGGACGACCCCACCCCTTGTGATCTTCATCACCAATCCATCGTTGGAAGTTCATGTCCTAGCGGTACTTACCGCTTGGCAATCTAACAGGGGCCTCAAGCTTTTCGAAGCGTTTGCCGATCCTAGGGTTATTAAGGCCCCCCACCGAACGGGAGTTGGCGATGTCGGTTGAGACGAACGTGATCATCGACGAAAGCATCCTCGACAGCTACCGTGCCCTTCAGGACGACGGGCAGCCTGACGTGGTAACCGAGTTCATTGATGTCTTTCTCGAAGACCTGCCCACCCGGATCGATCGGATTCGGAAGGCCGTGGGATCGAAGAGCCCGACCGAGATCAAGTCGTCAGCCCACGCCCTCAAGGGGAGCTCGGCGTCGGTGGGGGCGGTGCTCGTCTCCGGGCTGTGTGCCCAGCTCGAGGCCATTGGGCGGGCCGGCTCGAACGAGGGAACCCAGGAACTGCTCCGGGCCATCGAGCCCGAGGTCCTTCGCGCCCGCGAGGAGCTCCAGAAGCTTCGCAGGCCGTAACCGGGCCAGTTGCACCTCGAAACGACCTCTCGCGCCCGGGCGCGGGAGGTTGTACTGTTTTCAGCATCCACCCCGCGAACGTGGCGAAACTGGCAGACGCGCAGGACTTAGGATCCTGTCCCTCACGGGGTGCGGGTTCGACTCCCGCCGTTCGCACTCAAGCGGGGTTCCTCTCCACAGATTCGGAGGCTCGGATGGGATCATTCGCGGAGGCCCTTGGCGCTTTCGGCTCGACCGTCTTCCGCTGGTGCCTCGCCGCGTTCGTCATCCTGAATGCCGGCGGTGCGTTGGCTGTATTCCTGACCCGCAACCGTCACATCGTCAATCGGTGGACCGCCCGGTTCGTTGGCGCGAATCTTCTGCTGCTCGGCGTTGGAACCGGCGTCCCACTGGTGGCCGGCGCCCTCAAACTCGTGGTGAACGCCGTGGCCGCCACCCAATCGAGCGGGATCCAGACCAGGGTCAAGTAGAGCATCCGGGGGGAGGGCGGAACCCCATCCGCCCCATTATCTTCCCCCCGCTATGACCGAAATCACCGTAACCAAGACCGCCGAAGACGCGGCCTCCAGAGCCTTCCGGGTCACCGTGCCGGTCGACCGGGTCAAGGCCGCCGAGGACCGCGCCGTAGCCGAGTACGGCCGGCGGGTGAAGCTCCCTGGCTTCCGCCAGGGCAAGGCCCCCCTTCCCGTCATCCGGAAGCGCTTCGGCGAGGCCATTCGCCAATACACGATCGAGGAGGTTCTCCGGGAAGGCTGGGAACAGGCCCGGACCGCGGAAGACCTCAAGCCGGTCACCGACCCGAGCGTCCGGAACCTCAAGTATGAAGAGGGTCAGCCGGTCGAATTCGAAGTCGTCGTGGAGGTCCGTCCCGACGTGAAGCTGTCCCGAGTGGGGGGCTTCACGATCAAGCGGACCGTCCAGCCGGTCACCGACCAGGCCCTGGCGGATCAGCTGGACCAGATTCGCGAGTCCAAGGCGGCTTGGCTCCCCATCGAGGGCCAGGCGCCAGTCGAGGGCAACATGGTCCGGATCGAGGTCGCCGCCATCGAGGATGGCGAACGGAAGCCGGCCCAGCCCTATTCGATCGTGATCGGCCAGGGTCAGGCGCTGCCGGCCCTCGAGGAGAAGGTCCTCGGATTGAAGCCCGGTGAATCGACGGAGACTGAGATCAAGTTCCCGGATGACCACCCCGACGAGAGCCGTCGCGGGCAATCGCGCCGGGTGCATCTCACCGTCCACGAGGTCAAGCGCCAGGACCTGCCACCTCTCGACGACAGCTTCGCGAAGTCCATCGGCGATTTTGACGACGTTGCCGCGCTCAAAGTCGCCGTGAAGGCCGACCTGGAACGGGCCGCCGAACGCGAAGCGGATGCCGGGATCCGGGAGCAGTTGTTGAACGAGGTCATCGGCGCCAACGGAATCGACGCCCCGCCATCGCTGGTGAGCCGGGCCCTGCACGCCTATCTCCACGCGTACAACATCCCCCATGAGCGGGAAGAGGCCTTCAACGCCGAGTTCCGCCCGATTGCTGAGGCCCAGGTCAAGCGCGAGCTGGCGCTGGGCTCGATTGCTGAAGCCCAGAAACTCTTCGCGACCGAGGCCGAACTCGACCAGCGGATCGCGGCCATCGCGGCAACCCGTGGAGTCCAGTTCAACGAGATCTACGCGCAGCTCGAAAAGGGCAAGCGTCTGGCGGAACTCGAGCGAGGGATCACCGAGGACAAGGTATTCGAGTACCTGAAGTCGCAGTCGACGATCGAGGAGGCATGACCGCCGTGACCACCATGCTCTATCCGCCCTACATCATCGAACGTTCGCCCCGTGGCGAACGGACGTATGACATCTTCTCGCGCCTGCTGATGGACCGGATCGTCTTTCTGGGCGCCCCGATCAACGACGACGTCGCGAACATCATCATTGCCCAGCTGCTCTTTCTCGATGCCGATAATCCCGAGAAGGACATCTACATGTACATCAATTCCCCGGGCGGTCACGTCCACTCGGGGATCGCGATTTACGACACCATGCAGCACCTCCGGGCCCCGGTCAACACCATCTGCATGGGCATGGCCGCCTCGATGGGGGCCTTCCTGCTGGCGACCGGAACCAAGGGCAAACGAGCCGCCCTGCCCCATGCCAGAATCATGATCCACCAGCCGTCGGGCGGTTCCCAGGGTACCGCCGCCGACATCGAAATCGCGGCCCGGGAGATCCTCCACACCCGGACCACGATGAACCGGCTCTTCTCCCAGCATACCGGCCAGTCGATCGAAGTGATCGAACGGGACTCCGACCGGGACCGCTACATGTCAGCTGAGGAGGCCAAGGCCTATGGGCTGATCGACCAGGTCTTCGCCCCGAAGGCCGCCGCCGGACCGGTTCTCAAGGTCTGACGCCAGCCCGACCGAGTTATCCCCGGCCGATATCTCGATGGCGGCCGGTTTTTTGTCTGCCAAACCATTGACAACCAACAGCTTAGGTAGTCCAGCCTGAGCGAGCCATGTCCGGGGCGCTCTTGACGCGGGCCAAGGCCCTTGGCGACTTTTCGCCCTCACGGATCCAGGGCCACGCCGTGCGGCCCGGGCCGGGCTGCCTCCTCAACGCCGACGTGAGACGAATGTCCAACGACAAGCACCTCCGCTGTTCGTTCTGCGGGAAGTCGAAGGATTCGGTCCGGAAGTTCATCTCCGGTCCGTCGGTCTATATCTGCAACGAGTGCATCACCCTCTGCAACGAGATCCTGGCCGAGGACGAAGAGCGCGACGTGGTGGACAACATCACCCATGTCCCGACACCGACGGAGATCAAGAACGTCCTCGACCAGTATGTGATCGGTCAGGACCGCGCCAAACGAACCCTCGCGGTCGCCGTCTACAACCACTACAAGCGAATCAACGCCGCGGCCGGCCGGGACAACCAGGTTGAGCTCGACAAGTCGAACATCCTGCTGCTCGGGCCCACCGGCGTCGGCAAGACGTTGCTGGCCCAGACGTTGGCCCGGATCCTCGATGTGCCGTTCACGATCGCCGACGCGACCACCCTCACCGAGGCCGGGTACGTCGGCGAAGACGTCGAGAACATCCTGGTCCGCCTCCTTCAGGCCGGCGAATTCAACGTCGCCGAGTGCGAGCGCGGCATCGTTTATATCGACGAAATCGACAAGATTGCCCGGAAATCCGAAAACCCGAGCATCACCCGGGACGTCTCGGGCGAGGGCGTCCAGCAGGCCCTGCTCAAGATCCTCGAGGGGACGGTCGCCTCGGTGCCGCCCCAGGGCGGCCGGAAGCACCCGCAGCAGGAATACATCCAGATCAACACCAAGGACATCCTGTTCATCTGCGGTGGCGCGTTTGACGGGCTCGAGAAGATCGTGCAGGGGCGGCTGGGCCGGCAGCAGATCGGCTTCAACAGCAACACGTCGACGGAGTTCGGTCCGAAGGAAGTCGACAAGAAGAGTCCCTTCGCGTTCGCCGAACCCGACGATCTGCTCCGCTTCGGACTGATCCCGGAACTGGTGGGCCGACTCCCGGTGATCGTGGCGCTCGAGTCGCTGGACGAGGAGTCACTGGTCCGCATTCTGGTCGAGCCGAAGAACTCCATCACCAAACAGTACCACAAGCTCTTCGAGCTCGAGGATGTCGGGCTGACGTTCGATCATGAAGCGCTCCGGGCCGTCGCCCGGAAGGCGTTGAAACGAGGCACCGGCGCTCGCGGCCTCCGCGCCATCCTCGAAAGCGTCATGACCGACATCATGTTCGAGATTCCTTCGCGGGACGATATCCGCGAGGTCGTGATCACGCCGGAGTCGATCAACGAGCAGGTGCAGCCCCTCGTGATCACCGAGCAGCGGCGTCAGGTCAAGGAAGCTTGAACGACTCGTACGCACCGCCGACCGACCCCAAAACCGTTCTCGCGATCCTCCCGGTCGAGTTCGTCGGCAGTTTCCCCGATCCCAATCATGTGCTGGAGCCGGCCCTGCCCGAGGTGATGTTCCTCGGGCGCTCGAACGTCGGCAAGTCGAGCCTGATCAATGCGGTGGTGGGGCGGAAGATCGCCAAGACCAGCGGCACGCCGGGCAAGACCCAACTCCTGGTCGCCTTCCGGTTCCCCGGGTTCTACCTGCTCGATCTGCCAGGCTACGGCTACGCCAAGCTCAATCAGAGCGAACGCCGCCGCTTGAGGGACCTGGTTGACGGCGCGATCCGGACCCGGCCCCGGGTCCGAACCGTCGTCTGGCTTCTCGATATCCGCCATGAGCCCTCGAAGGATGACCTGATGATGCGGGACCTGCTGGCCGACGCGGGCCGCGAGGCGATCGTGGTCCTTACCAAGGCCGATAAGTTGACCCAGTCGGAACGGATTCAGGCCGTCCGGGACCGCGCCCGGGCCCTGGATGTCGACCCCGACGACCTGGTCATGACGTCAAGCGCCAAAGGCACCAGCATTCCCGAGCTCGCCGAGCTGATTCAGGACGCCGCCAGCGAAACGTGACCATCAGGCTGGAACGCCCAACTGGGCGTCTTGCGTTATATCCAAACGAATATTACGATGTGGCCTGCCTGGCCCAAAAGGCAAACCGCAGGAGATCATCCGCGGCCGCCCGTTCGACCGTCGAGCGGAGTTCCCGCCACCGGTCGAGCAATTCCCGGCCGAACGGCGTCAGGGAGGCGCCCCCGCCCTGCTTGCCCCCTTGGGCAGCGGTCACCACCGGGCGACCGAACAGTTTGTTGGTGCTGTCGACCAGAAGCCAGGCGCGTCGGTAGGACATCGCCATCGTGCGGGCCGCTTCCGAAATCGATCCGGTCGCATCGATCGCCTCGAGCAGCCGGGCCTTGCCGGGACCAAACCGCTCACCGTTCGTGAACTGGATTCGCATGAAAATTCCGACGTCATTCCGTTCCTTCTTCTTCGCCATGGGTACCCTCGCTGGGTTCGCTCGGGGCGCCGACGCCCAGGCGACGGATGCCTCCGTCGCCGGCACGGTCGCCGATACCGCCGGCATTCCGGTCGCCGCCTCGATCTCGGTCCTGCATGTTCCCACCGGCCGCCAGTTCGCCATTACGGCCGGACGAACCGGCCGGTTCGCACTGGTCCAACTCCCAATCGGTGGACCGTACCTGATCCGAGCCCGGGCGATCGGCTACCGCCCCGCAGATGAGCGGCTCGACGGGCTGACGCAGGGCGAGCAACGGGTCATCGCCTTCCGGCTGATCGCGGCGCCAACGCTCCTCGCCCCGCTCGAAGTGGCCGGCGATGACCGCGACTACCGCACCGAGCGGATCGGGGGCAGCACCGCGGTCGGGGCGGACCGGATCCGGGCGCTGCCAACCCCCAACCGCAATTACTCGGACCTGGCCGCCCTCGCTCCTTGGACCGGCCCACAGCTCGCCCTGAGCGGCCAGCGATGGACCAGCACCGAGTTCCGACTCGACGGCGCCCGGTCCCGGAACGCCCTTCGCGGGGGAGAATACAACGCCGGCCCGTTCGGGGCCCCGCTCGAAGCCATCGCGACGTTCGAGGTCAACACGAATGTCTACGACGTAACGCAGGGTCGCCAGGGGGGCGGCGAGATCGCGGCGCTGACCCGAAGCGGGACCAATCGATGGGAAGGAAGCCTCCTGACGACCTACCGTTCGGATGGGCTCGGTGCGGCGGCCGACTATCAGGGACGAGCTCGAAGCGCCCGGCCATTTTCGGCGGTGCAGTGGGGCGGGTCGATCGGCGGCCCGATCATTCGTGACCGGGCCCACCTGTTTCTGGCGGCGGAACGCCAGGACGGCAGCGCCCCTCTCCTCGTCGGTCTGCTGAACACCGACGCGGCCCAGACCGCCGCGGGCATCGCGCGGGACTCGCTGCAGCGGATTCTCTCGATTCTGGGACAGCAGTACGGGACTGACGATCCGAATGGCCAACTCGGCCGGCTTCCCCGAGATCCGGCCGCCACGAGCGTGCTGGCACGGGTAGACTGGTCGCTCGGCGGCGGTCATCTGCTGACCGTGCGGCATCTCACGACGACCTGGAACAATCCCCTCTCGGGGGGTGTCGACCAGGCCATCGCCCTGCGGGAGGCCCGCTCGGATTTCTCGTCCCTCGAACAGCAGACCCTGGCATCGCTGCGCTCAACGCTGTCGGCGGTGACTCAGAACGAGCTCCGCCTCTCGTTCACGAATTCGCGACGCGAGCTCCTCCCCACGAGTCCGGGAATCCCTCGCGGATTCGTGCAGGTCCGCTCCCTGCTTCCCGACGGAACCCTCGGGAACTCCACCATTCAGTTCGGCGGCAACCGCCTGGCCCCGGATCAGAGCCGGGAATGGAGTGTTCAACTGACCGAGCAGTTGTTTCGGAGCATCGGCAAGGTCCAGGTGACGGTCGGGACGGACAATACCCTGAGTCGCCTCAACACCACGATCGCCGAGTCGCAGAGCGGACTGTTCGTGTTTCCCTCCATTGCGGCGTTGGCGAACGGGCAGCCCAATCGTTTCACCCGCACCGTTCCGCTGTCCGGCGTTGCGCCCGAATCACACCTGACGGAGGCCGAGTTCTCGGCGTTCATCCAGGCCACCTGGCGTCCGACCGCCCGCCTCCAGCTTGGAGGCGGCGTGCGCTGGGACGCCGCGGCCCAGTTGTCGACGCCCGCGGCCAACCCACTCGTGGAGACCGTCCTGGGGGTGCGGACCGATCGGCGAGCGGCCGACTGGTTGACCCTCGCACCCAGGGCCCAGCTCGTGTGGGATCCGCGGGGCGATGGCAGCCGGCTATTCCGGCTTGGCGGAGGCCTGTTCAGTTCGACCCTGCCGGCCTACGCGTATCACAATCAGCTCCTCAATACCGGTCTGACTCTCGCCGACATCGACCTCCGAGGCGCGAACGTGCCGACACCCGACTATCCCGCGTACCGGACCGACCCGTCCAGGGTTCCCGGCATCCCGGCGGGCGCCGTCGTGGCGCCCTACGTCAACGTACTCGGCGCCGACCAGCGAGCACCGCTGACATGGAAGACCAGCGCCAGCTATCGGCATCGGTTGTCGCAGGCCATTGCCGTGACGGCGAGCGTCACCGCGGCCTGGTCCACCGACCAGTACCAGTACGTTGACCGCAACCTCCGAACGCTGCCGGCCTTCCGCCTCGCAGCCGAGGGCAATCGCGGTGTCTTCGTCCCCGCGAGCACGATCACCAGCGCCGGACTGACCGATGTCCGGAATGCGTTGGCCGACCCCCGCCTGGGCCGGGTAATGTCACTCGAGTCGAGCGGCCGGGGCCGGATGGGCGGGATCGCTATCGAGGCCTCGTTCAAGCCGGCGACCGGGCGGAGCCGCCTCGACATCGGCTACGCGTACACCGACGCACGGGACAACTCGACGTATGGCTGTTGCCTCGCCCGGACGTCCGCGGCCTTCACACCGATCGCCACCGATCCCCGGGACCTGAGCCGGAGTTGGGGGGCGTCCGATCTCGAGCTTCGGCACCGGATCGTTGCGAGCGGCTATACACCGGTGGCGTTAGGTGTGACGATTGCGGGCCGATTGACCGCTTCAAGCGGGCGCCACTATTCGCTGGTAGTTGACGGCGACATCAACGGCGACGAAGTCAACGGAAACGACCTCGCCTTCCTGTTCGATCCGAATGACGCGGCCACTCCCACGGATGTGGCTGCTTCGATGCGCCGGGTCATGTCGGATCCGACCAATCTCGCCGCCGACTACGTCAGGACGCATCTGGGCCGGATCGCCGGCCGGAATGACCTCACGACGCCGGCCACGGTCCGGCTCGATCTCCGCCTTGCCCGGCCGCTGTCGCTCGGGCGAACTCGAGCGGTGGTCACGCTCGATCTCTACAACGCGCTGAACGTGATCGATGCCACCTGGGGCGCCGAGCGCCTGCTGCCGCTCGGTATTTCTTCCCAGAACCCGATCGTCAATCGAGTGGCCCTTCTCCGGGTGATCGGGTTCGATCAGGCGAACCGGCGGTTCCGCTACGCGGTCAATGAACAAGCCGGGGTGCTGCCCCGGGGCGGCGATCCCTACCAATTCCAGATCGGGCTACGTTTCGAGCACTGACATGGACTCTTCCTCGTTGGCCCTGCTCTACCCTGCGATCGCAGTGGTGGCGTTTCTGTATTCCGTGGTCGGGCATGCGGGTGCGTCCGGCTACATCGCAGTCATGGCGCTCGCGGGCCTGGCGCCCGGCGACATCCGGCCAGCCGCGCTGGTCCTGAACGTGCTGGTCGCCAGCCTGGCCACCTGGCAGTTCCACCGCGCCGGCCATTTCCGCTGGCGACTGTTCTGGCCGTTCGCCGTGCTGTCGATCCCGGCCGCATATATCGGTGGAGCCTTGCCGATTTCAGCCGAGGTGTTCAAGACGCTGGTGGGAGCGGTTCTCCTGCTGTCAGCCATCCGGTTCCTGACCCAGACATCAGACCGCGACCGGACATCGCCACCCGCGCTCCCGGTCGCCCTGGCCGCGGGCGCCGCCCTGGGTCTCCTCGCCGGGATCACGGGGACCGGGGGAGGAATTTTTCTCACGCCGCTCATGCTGTTCGCCGGGTGGGGCAAAACCAAGGAAACGGCTGCGGTCTCGGCGCCGTTCATTCTGGTGAATTCGATCTCCGGCCTGCTGGGTTTCCTGCGAACCGGCGCCCCCCTGCCCACGTTCGTTTGGGGCCTCGCGGCCGTCGCGGTCGTCGCCGGACTGGTCGGTTCCTACCTCGGCAGTCGGCGGTTCCCGGTCCGAACGGTGCGACTTACCCTGGCGTTCGTGCTGGCGATCGCCGGCGCCAAGCTTCTCCTTCGGTTCTAGGCTCCTCACCGCAGGCAACGCGTTCCACGCGGGAAACATCGAGCGCCCTGCAACCTTTTTCTCTCGGGCGGCGTCTGGATGAAAGGAGACGCACCGTCTCCGCGGTGGCCGTGGATCGGCGCCGACATCCAAACACAGCGGCGGGGGTTGCCATGACGGCATATAGCGTGATGCTGGCGGTTGTATCAGTTCTGTTAGGCACGAGCCCGGCGGGAGTCGCCTCAGCCGGTCCGGGCCGGGCCCCCAAGGCCACAGCCGTGCTGGATCTCAACACCGCCAGCCTGGCCGAGTTGCTCGAGTTCGATGGAATCGGCCGGATGTACGCGGAAAAGATCTATCACGCCCGCCCGTTCCGGGCCCGCGCCGAACTTGTGAATCGACGCATCCTTCCGGTTTCGGTGTACCTCGCGATCAAGTACCGCCTCTATACGTCGCCGCTCCCCGCCGAGTCGGCCGACGATCCCATCGAACCGATTCCCGCCGGCATGGCGGACCTCAACCGGGCCACGGTCGACGAACTGGCCCGAATTCCCGGTATCGGCATCCAATACGCCGAGCGCATCGCGCGGGGGCGACCCTACCGCACCGAGTACGACCTGATCGGTCGGCGGATCCTGCCCCCAGCCGTATTCAATCGCGTTCAGAGCATGATCGCCGTCCAGCGCTGACCGTCGCCCCACGTCGGGACCCCGAAACACCCGGTTTCGTTCAACCGTCGTGACTTCGGGGGCCCCGTTGGCTATCATGGGCCCGGAAACCCATGAACCGTAGATCGCTGATCCATCTGCTGGTACCGATGCTGCTCATCGGAGCGGGACGGCGGCTTGCCGCCCAGGGTCACCCTGCGGCCGACTCGGCGGCCGCGGCGCGCGCCGCGTGGAAGGAGGCCGTCGCCGCTCTTCAAGACGGGGATGATCAGACCGCCTGGCAACGTGCCCTGGCGGCCAGCCGCCACTGGCCCGAGCAGACGGCCTACCTCAGGGGCGTCGCGATTACCGCGGCCCGCCGGGGGGATCCGACCTCCTTGATCTCGGCGCTCGACCAGCTCACCGTGTTCCAGTCCGACCCTGGTGTTGCTTCGGACTCGAACGTGACCGCGCTCCGCGAACGGCCGGCCGTTGCCCGGGCTCTCGCCCGGCTCGCGGCGGCGGTCGCGCCGATCCGGCGGAGCGCGGTCGCGGCGACCCTCGAGGACACCACGATCTTTGCGGAAGGCATGACGGTGGACCCGGCAACCGGGACACTGTTCGTGGCGAGTGTCCGCCACCGGACGATCTACGCGATCGGGCGGGACGGCCGCCCGCGCGACCTCGGGCTCTCGAGGCATCCCGGTATCGGCGCCATCCTCGGTGTCCGATTCGATGCCGGCGCCCTGTGGGCCACCACCGCAGGCCTCCCGCAGAGCAGCGACTACGCGCCGGCCGATTCCACGATCGCGGCGCTCATCAGGGTCCGGCCAGCCGACGGGGCCCTGATCGGCCGATGGGATCTGCCGGTCGGCCTGCCCCACGTCCCCGGCGATCTGGCGATTGGCCCCAAAGGGGACGTCTTCATCACCGACTCGCGCTCCCCCTGGCTGTACCAGCTGGCCCCGGGTGCCGACAAGCTCACGGGCCGGACCGATCCCCTGTTTCGCTCCCTCCAGGGGCCGGCCCCGGCGCCGGACGGCCGGACGATCTACCTGGCCGACTACTCTCACGGGATCCTCCGCTATGACCTCGAGACCGGCGTCGCCACTCGCCTGGCCGTGCCGCGCGGCGTGACGTCGTTAGGCGTTGACGGGCTCACCCTGACCGGGGGCGCGCTGATCGGGGTTCAGAACGGCGTCGAGCCGGCCCGGATCGTCAAGTTCCTCCTCGACAATTCCGGCCGTCGCATCCTCTCGGCCACGACGATTGACCGGCGGCTGCCGGAGGCGGACCAACCGACCATCGGGACGATGCTGGGGCGGGATTTCCTGTACGTGGGCAACAGTCAGTGGGATCAATATGACGATCAGGGAGCCAGGACGGCCACCAAGGCGCTCGGGCCTACGATCATTCTGCGACTCAGAATACCCTGAGAACATCCTCCAGCGGACCGGCATTCCCCGACCCAAGCAGCACAGCCACGTCCTCGAGGCCCCGGCGTTCCCTGGGCCAGGCAAGTTCGCGCTGCGCCTGCGCCAGCGGGAGCCATCGGGCCGCCTGGTGCTCGTTCGACACGAAGACGACGGCTTCCGGCGCCAGTACGGCGGCGAACGCGGGAATCAGGGCGATCTGATCGGTCTTGTGGAGATAGAACGCTTCCATCCGGCTCAGGTTGTAGAGCCGCTCCGCGGCACAGCCGGTTTCTTCACGCAGTTCACGGACCGCCGCCGCGACCGGCGTCTCGCCGGGTTCGATGTGCCCATGCACCGCTTCCCACGCGCCGGGGCAGCGGACCGCCCCGCTCCGCCTCAAGACCAGGGCCTCGAGGGCGTCGCCGACGTACCGGATCGGGTAGACGTCAACGTACCGTACGGCGATGTCGTTCAGTTGGCCCGAAGACGGCCGAGGGCCGCCTGGAGCCGGGCCGCGAGCGCCCGGGCGCGGAACGGCTTGGTGATGAAGTCGTCGGCGCCGAGCTCCAGGACCCGGACTTCGTTCTCCTCATCGCCCTTGGCGGTGAGCACGATGACCGGAAGGTTCCGGGTGAGATCGCGAGAGCGCAACTGGGCCAGGACGGTGTACCCGTCCACGCCCGGCAGGTTGAGATCGAGGATCACCAGATCGGGGTTGCCCCGATCGACCTCCGCCAGCGCCTCCGCCCCGTCGGCCGCCTCGAGGACGGTGTAGCCTTGTCGCTCAAGGAGATCCCGCATGACCCGGCGGAGCTGGTCCTCGTCGTCGACCAGCAGGATCACGGAGCCCTTGCGAGTGACCTCGAACCGGGGCGGCGGAAGGTCGGTGTCGTCGATCAACTCGAAGGCGCCGGCCAGTGGATCGAGGGTCAGCGGCGCCATCGGGCCCGGGGTATGGCGAGCCCGCGGCGGTTCCACCGGCGCCGGGGCGGGGGCCGGCGTCCGCCGGGGCTCGGCGGTTTCGGTCCGGTCCTCCCGCGGAGGATCGGTAACCCGGAGGGCCTCGTCGATCGAGGTCTCGCCGTTCAGCATATGGTGCAGTGCGCTCTCGAACAGCGACCGCATCCCCTGCTTCCGCGCCACCGCCGCGATCTGGTCGGCATTCGCTCCACTGCTGACCAGGCGCTCGATGGTCTGGTTCATCACCAGAATTTCCACGATCGCGAATCGTCCTCGGTACCCGGTCTGAGCGCACTCGGCGCACCCGACCGCCTTGTAGCGAACCGCCGTCGCCCCCACGTACCTGGTGAGTGCTTCGGGCACGGGGTCGGTATCCAGCACCCGGCAGGTGGGGCAGAGACGGCGAATCAGCCGCTGGGCCACGATCCCGCGCAACGCCGACCCGATCTTGTACGCCTCCATGCCGATGTCGAGCAGACGGGTGATGGTGTTCGGCGCGTCGTTGGTGTGCAGCGTGGACAGCACCAGGTGGCCGGTCAGCGACGCCTGGACGGCGATCTGCGCGGTTTCCCGGTCCCGGATCTCGCCGATCAGGATCACGTCGGGATCCTGCCGGAGGATCGATCGGAGGGCGGCGGGGAACGTCAGGCCGGCCTTCTCGTTGATCTGAACCTGCACGATCTGCTCGCCGAGGCGGTATTCGACCGGGTCCTCGACCGTGATGACGTTGACACCGGTCTTCTGGACCGTGCGGAGCGCGGCATACAGCGACGTGGTCTTGCCCGAACCGGTCGGCCCGGTGACCAGGATGATGCCCTCCTTGTTCGAGAGCAGCCCGGCGATCGTCTGCCGTTCATCCGCCTGGTACCCGAGGTTGTCGAGGTCGAGCAGGGTCGCCCGGGTATTGAGAATCCGGATGACGACCTTCTCGCCTAACGACGCCGGCAGGGTCGACACCCGGAGATCCACCGGATTGCCGTTGACCGCCACCCGGCAGCGCCCGTCCTGGGGCCGAAGCCGGTCGGCGATGTCCATCCCCGACATGATCTTGATCCGCGAAATCAGTGGAATGCCGGCCGATCGCGGGATTTTCATGACCTGCCGGAGCACCCCGTCGATCCGGTACCGGACGATGACCCCGGCCTCGGTCGGTTCGACGTGCACGTCGCTCGCCCGGCTCACGATCCCGTCGGCCAGCAGGGTATCGACCAGCTTGATGATCGGCCGGGCCCGAGCCTCGTCGGGACTCCCGACCAGGTCCTCCGGTTCGTCCGACAACTGGGTGAGCTCGTTGTCCTCCGCAATCCCGTCGAGGAGCCGCTCGACCAGATCGTCGGGCCGATAGACCTCCTCGAGCTTCTCGCGGATCCGGACCGGCGAACAGATCGAGAGCCGGACCTCGAGTCCGGTCGCGAACGCCAGCATTTTCTCGGCATCCATGTCGAATGGATTCGCCGTCGCAATGTCGAGCCAGCTGTCGGTGGCCCGGATCGGAATGACCTGATACCGGCGGGCCAGTTGCTCAGGCACCAGTTCGGCGACCCGGCGTTCAACCTGATTCAGGTCCGCAACCGGCATCCGAAACCGGGTCGCTACGGCCTGGAGCACCTGGTCCTCGGTCAGGACGCGGCGCTCGAGCACCGCGGCCCAGAGCGACCCGTTGTCCGGGGCCTTGGACCTGAAATCCGCCAGCGTCGCCTCCGAGAGGAGCGACGCAAGGGTGGGTACCAGCCACTCGTCGGCGAATTGGTTCACGGGTCGAAGTCCGTTCTCGAAGCGATGATCAGGTCCGGTCACAAAGATAGGCGAGCGGTCAGAGGATCGGCCACCACCGGCGGTCCACATCGACCCCGACCGTCGTCACGGCGCCGGCGCCGAAACCCCGACCGATTTCGAACCGAATCGCCCGATCGAAGACCTGGGCGGTCAGGCCGGCCACCGGCCGCCAGCGGGTTCCGGGAGGCCAGGGCCCATTGACCCGACCAAAGGTTCGGCCCCCCGCGACGAATGGCCCTACCAGCATGCTCGCAGCCGTCCGCCCGAAGGCCCCCAAACCGACCGACGGTCCCGGCAGGGTCCACAGACGCTCGACCCGGACCAGCACCAGGGCTCGGCCCGCTGACGACCGGAAGGGCTCGCCAGGCAAGCTACCCACGCCGCCCAGCAGAAAGGCCCGCCGGGCCGGGAGCCCGCCCGCTGAGGCGCCACCCGTTCCCTCGATCCGCCATTCGCCGCCCGTCGTCCGGCCTGTCCAGACGGCGCCGCCCGCAACCCGGGCATACGTGGTTGGTCCGGCACCGACCTCGCCCCGGAGGTCCAGGGCCAAGCCATAGCCCGTGCCGCCGGGGCTGCGGGCCAGGCCAATCCGCCCGGTCCAGTAAGGACTTGAGCCCAGTGCCGGATTGGTACTTGGGTGACCCCAGATCGAGCCCGCCGACTGGCCAACCGAGCCTGGTCGCTCCCACGTTGCCTCGGCCTGTAGAGTGGCCCCGCCGGACCCAAGCGGCCCGGCGATCCGAAGCCCGATCCGGTCGAGCATGACGTAGTCGCCGAGGTCCCGGGCACCTACCAGGCCGGCGATCGTGTTGGCCGGGGTGCTCACGACCGGCTGGTCGCCGACCTCCACGACCCGGTGGGATCCATCCAGACCGATCGAGACCGAGCCGATCTGGCGGGAAAGGTCGACACTGCCCGTCAATCGACCGTCACCGAGGCCAACGCCAGCCAGGGCTGCGGCCCGATCCAGCCCGAATGCCCTCCCTGAGACGCCGGCGCCGACCCGCAGCCCTTCCACCCGGTTCCACCGGATTAGATCGCTGGCCTGGCTCACCCCCGGACGAATCCCCGTCCTTCCCGTCAGGCGATGCCCCACGACCCGGCCGGCGGCCGCCCGGATTTGCGCCAGATCGGCGCCTTCGACTGGAGTCAGGGTCGAGTCGAGCTGGGCAATCAGCGGCCCAGGCCAGGCGGGCCCGCCCGGCGCCCGCAGCCCGCCGATCCACGACCCCGGGCCGCGCACTGGAGGCTCGGCGTTGACCCGGTAGTCCCCAATGTCCCAGCGCCCGCGAATGACCCCCCGCAAAGGAAAATCGACCACCGCTGATCGCCGCCGGATTTCGATCTCCTGCCGGTAGGGGAGCCAGTACCGGTCGTCGACCAGCGATCGTTCGAGCTCAACCGTCAAATCCTCGAGAGCCCGGTCCCGGTAAGCGGCCGCCGTAAATGTGAACCGGAATCGCACCACCTGGGCTCGTTCCACGTCCAGGTAGAGCGTCCCGGCGACCCCCGGCCGCGAAGGATCGCGCGGCCTGACGTCGACCCCGGCCAGGATCAGCCGGCGTCGACCGGTCGAAATCCTCACCGTATCACGAAGCCGGTAGTCGTACCAGTCCGGCCCGTCAGGCGCCAGCGGATGCACCACGTCCGAGACCTCGTCCCCATCCCCAATCCGAATCCGGGGCCCGAAGTCGTTCGAGACGATGCCAAGATGATCGCGGTGGTAGGCAAGATCCGTCGGAAAGAAGGTCGAATCGCGCCAGGCCCGGATCACCTGCTTGCTCCGATCCGGCCTCTCCCAATACACTTCGACATCAAGTTCGTCGCCGCGAACGAGCCGCGCGCCGGGCCCGAACCGGGGATCGAGTTCCGCGTGAAACGTAAGGATCCCGTGGGCCCGCGCCGAGTAGGATTGGAGCGAGGAATCGAGGGACGCGGCCGCGCGTTCCCGCACGGCGCGGCCTACGAGGCTCCGGACGGCGCCGTCGTTCCACTGCTGGGCCGCGACCGGCGGCGTCAGCGCCAACCACAACAGCCAACAGGCACGATGCGGCATCGTCGGCACAATATAGTTCTGGCCCTGATCGCGTTCGCCGCTCTCACCGACTGCGGCGGCAGGCCGAGTTCTGCGCCCTCGCCCTCCACCCGGGGCCCCACTGCCACGCCACCGCCCCGAGCCACGACGCTCGATTCGGTTTTCGTCCTCGAATCGAGCGGGAGCCAGCCGGACGATACGACCTTCGCCATCGCCGGCGGGCGGACCCGGACCGTGGTCATCCGACGCGACCCGCCCGACAACGGTCTCTTCGCGCGCCTGACGTTCCAGACCGTCCCCGGCGACTCGACCCGAATCTCGATCCGGCCCCGGCCCGGGCTGTACGGCTTCGATCTCGCCGCCGATCGGTCACTCGCCGCCGGCGTCGCCGTCGCACTGAGCTACGCGGTCAATTTCGTCGCGCCGGCCGGTGCTCGGAGCCGCTACGGCAATGACCTGGAGTTCGAGCGGGCGCTGTTCCTGGCGCGAGCTGACAGCGGCCGGGTCGCGTTTCTGCCTTCCCTCCGCCCGGGCTCCGACATCATCGAGTCCATCATTCCCGGGCCCGGCCGCTACCTGCTGGCCGCGCCGCGATGGTAGCCCGGCCCTGGCGCCTGGCGGCGATCGGTGCCGGCAGTCCCATCGACGTCGAGCCCGGAACCCCGCTGATCGTGGGCCGCGGCGCTGACTGCGGCGTGGTCATTCCGGATGTCACCGTGTCCCGCCGACATGCCGAGGTGAGGGCCACCGATGCGGGTGTGTCGGTGCGGGACCTCGGCAGCTCCAACGGCACCGCCATCAACGGCGCCCGGGTCTCCACCGGCGATTTGATCCCTGGCGACACCGTCGTCTTCGGCAAGGTCACCTTCCGGCTCCTCCCGCAGGAACGAGAGCAAGCCGTGGCCGACACCGCGCCGGAGGGGATCCGAATCCACCCGGTCGTCCTCGCCGCCGACGCCGACACCAGTCTCGAATCAATCCAGCTGGCCCGGATTCTCGACCTGGCCCGCCGGCTCTCAGGCGAATTCGAGCTCGACCGGCTGATCGCCGCCGTCGTTGACCTCACGTTCGACCTGTTGCCGGTGGACCGGGTGTCCCTGATGCTGCTGGACGACGCCTCCGGCGAGCTGATCGCCGCCCGATCAAAGAGTCGGCTCGACGAACACGCCGGGCTCCGGGTGCCACGAGCCATCGCGCGCCGAGCCGTCACCGATCGAAGCCCGATCCTCACCGAAGACGCCCTCGCCGACGCCCGATTCACCAGTGGGTCCGTCCAGCTTCAAAGCGTCCGGGCCGCGATTTGCAGCCCACTCATGGCGTCCAGGGACCGCGTCCTCGGCGTCCTCTATGTCGACAGTCTGACCGCGGCCCGCAGTTTTCGGGAAGACGAGGCCCGGATGCTCTTTGCGTTCGCCGGCCTGGCCGCCGTGAGCCTCGGCAAACTCGCCTTCGCCGAAGAGCATCGCCGCGAAGCCATGGTACGAAGCAACTTCGAACGGTTCTTCGCGCCGGGTGTCGCGGCCCGAATCGCCCGGGAGCAGGGGTCGATCACGCTGGCCGGGGAACGGCGGCCGGCCGCC
>JANXXJ010000215.1 GCA_025350665.1 Gemmatimonadota bacterium
CTCCGTCGGCCAAGCCGTCATCTCCGCCGGCCAAGCCGAAGCCGCCCGCATCGAGCCCGGCGCCTACGCCTGCTCCCGCCCCACCCCCGGCGCCCAGCAAGCGCGAAATCTCCGCCGGGTCGACGGTGTCACTCGTGACCGCCGGGTTCAGTACCAAGACCCACAAGGTCGGCCAGACGGTCAAGGCCACCGTCAGCGCCGACGTCACCGACGAGAGCGGCAAGGTGGTGATTCCGGCAGGATCAACCGTCACCCTGGTAATCACGGAACTCGCGGTTTCGGAGAACAAGTCCGATGAGGGCAAGGTGTCCCTCAAGGCTACCGAGGTCACGATCGGGGACGAGCGCTTCGACCTCGATGCGGTCTCGACTTCGGTCGAGCATACCCTCAAGGGTCGGGGCGTCCAGGCCGGCGATGCCGCCAAAGTTGGCGCGGGCGCGGTCGCCGGCGCGATTCTGGGTCGGGTGATTGGCGGCGGGAAGGGTGGCGCGGTCGTCGGAGGCGTGATCGGCGCCGCGGCCGGAACGGCGGTCGCGGTCAATTCGGCCGATCGGGATCTGGTTGTCGCGGCCGGCGCCAAGATCCTGATCAAGCTTCGGTCGGCGCTGGTCCGGTAAGTCTCACTGGCCCGACCCGCCTCCACCGCGACGCGGATCGCTCGCGCCCAGCCACCCCCGCGGCGTCCTGATGATGGCCTCGACGTCGCCCATGTAGCCTCGGGCCACCACCTTGTGGCCCATCGCTTCCAAGGCCTTGATCGTCGTGGCCGGAAAGCCGTCGCGTTCGAGGAAGATCTCGTCCGGAATTGACTGGTGGTGCAGCCGCGGCATGGCCAGAGCCCTGGCCAAATCCATGTGGTGGTCGATCACATTGGAGATCACGTGGTAGACCTGGGTAATGATGGTCGGTCCGCCTGGGGTGCCGACGACCAACAGGACCTGCTTGTCGGGGCCAAGAACAATGCTCGGCGTCATCGCCGAGAGCATCCGCTTGCCGGGTCCGATCGCGTTGGCTGCGCCCTGGACCAGGCCGTAGTTGTTCGGTTTGCCCGGTGCCGTGGTGAAATCGTCCATCTCGTCGTTGAGCAGGAACCCGCCTCCGTGGACCGTTACCGCGCTGCCGAAACTGTTGTTGAGCGTGGTCGTGGTGCTCACCGCGTTGCCGTCGCCATCGACCACGGAATAGTGAGTGGTGTTGGGGCCGTCCTTGAGGACTTGGGCGACCGACGGCGTGACGGACGCATGCCCGAGATTGATCTCGGCCCGGCGGCGCGCTGCATAGGCCTTGCTGGTCATCCGGGCGATCGGGTTCTTCACGAAAGCCGGATCGCCGAGGGACGCATTCCGCTCGATGAAGGCACGCCGCATGGCCTCGGCTTCCCGGTGGAGCAGTTCCGGCGTCCCGAACGCGGGCAGGGGGCCGAAGCCCTCCATGATGTTCATGATCATCGCCAGCGTGACACCGCCTGAGGATGCCGGAGGCATCGAATAGATCGTGTGCTCCCGGTAGGTGAACGCGATCGGTTCGCGCCAGATTGCCTTGTAGCGGGCCAGATCCCGCCGGGTGATCAGGCCATGCCCCCGCTTCATCTCGGCCACGATCAGGTTTGCGATCGGGCCCCGGTAGAAACCGGCCGCGCCTTGATCCCGGATGACCTCGAGGGTTAGGGCCAGGTCCGGCTGTTTCCAGAGCGTGCCTGGAGCGGGTGCCCGGCCGTTCGGAAGGTACTGGGCGGCAGACGCCGGAAAACGAGCCAGCCGCCGCGCGTCCCCTTGAATCGATTCGGACCGATACTGGTCCACCACGAAGCCGTCCCGTGCCAGTGCGATCGCGGGCTCGAGAATGGATCTCCAGGGCAGTTTGCCGAACCGCCGGTGCGCCTCGGCGAGCCCCGCGACTGCGCCGGGCACGCCGGCTGAGAGATGTCCGGTCCAACTCGCCTCGGTCGGATTCCCGTCCTTGCCTACATACATCAGCCGCGTGGCGCGGGCCGGCGCCATTTCGCGGTAGTCCAAGGCGAACGCCTTGCCATCCGCCAGCCGGATCATCATGAATCCCCCCCCGCCAATGTTGCCGGCCTCGGGGTGTACCACCTGCAGCGCGAAGCCAACGGCCACGGCCGCGTCGATGGCGTTGCCGCCCCCCGCGATGATATCCCGGCCGACCCGGCTCGCAATCACGTTGCCCGAGACGACCATCGAACGTGACCCCTCAGTGACGATCGCGCTGTCGGTCAACGGCCAGATGTGGGGCGCCGGCGGCTGAGCCTGAACGACCGAAATCGGCGAGGCAATCGCCACCAGAAGCGCGCGGATGGGGTACACGGAAACCTCGCAGAGTTGCGTTGACGATCGGGAACCCGCCAAAATTAACCCCACATGCCTCTCCAATCCCCGGACCCGTCCGCCGAACCGCCCCGGCCCCAACCCGCGTCGCTTCGCCTCACCGAGCGTCGCAACCCCCGTTCGGCCGACATCGACATCGCCGACTCGCAAACTCTGGTCGATCTCATCAGTGCCGAGGACGCCACGGTCCCCGCCATTGTGGCCGGAGCCCGCCGAGAGATAGCGGCGGCGGTCTCGCTGGTCGAACGCTCGTTCCGGGCCGGCGGCCGCCTCTTCTACGTTGGCGCTGGAACCAGCGGACGCCTTGGCGTGCTCGATGCCTCCGAGTGTCCCCCGACGTTCGGGACCGATCCCGCCATGGTTGTC
Organism: Gemmatimonadota bacterium; assembly: GCA_025350665.1. GTDB lineage: Bacteria > Gemmatimonadota > Gemmatimonadetes > Gemmatimonadales > GWC2-71-9 > SHZU01. The sequence continues at coordinate 2,712 of JANXXJ010000215.1, forward strand.
GGTTTGATCGCGGGTGGCCTCACCGCGTTGGTCAAGCCGGCCGAGGGCGCCGAGGACGATGTCAACCTCGGCGTGGCCGCGATCGACACCCATGGCGTTGTGGCGGCAGATACGGTCGTCGGGATCGCGGCGAGCGGAGGCACGCCGTACGTCCGCGCGGCCCTGGGACGGGCTCAGACCATCGGCGCGGCGACCGTACTGGTGACCTGCGCGGAACCCCCGCAGGTCCTGCGTGAAACGTGCGATGTCGTGATCTTCCTTCCGACGGGCCCCGAGGTCGTGACCGGCTCCACCCGAATGAAGGCGGGTACGGCCACGAAGCTGGTGCTCAACACCCTCACCACAGCCGCCATGATTCGGATCGGCAAGACATACGGCAACCTGATGGTCGATCTCCAGGCCTGGAGCGCGAAGCTGGTCGACCGGGGTGAGCGGATCGTGATGGAAGTGACAGGATCGACGCGCGACGAGGCTCGCTCGGTTATCCACCGCGCCGGGGGCAGTGTCCGTACCGCCATGGTGATGGCGAAGACCGGAATGAATCGGGAGGCCGCCATGGC
>JANXXJ010000217.1 GCA_025350665.1 Gemmatimonadota bacterium
GGTAATCCAGGGCGGCCTCCCGTTGGCGGCCCGGATGATCCGGGCCACGAGCGGCTCGAGCATGCCCGCGTCGGTCATGATGCCGAAGAAGAGAACGGCGAACACGAACATCGCGGCCATGGGGGCGATCTTCGCGACGCCGTTGACGGCGAACCGGGTGGTATCGGTGCCGAGGCCCATCGCGATCGCCGCCACGACGGGCACCAGGACGAGGGCGACGACAGGGCTGACGCGGGAGGAGAGGATTGCGGCCAGCAGAACCACGATCGTGATGGCGCCCAGGACTGCCATGCTGTCGGTTCTCGGCAAATGGAGGGGGACCGGCCGTTCAGCGAAGAACGCGTATGGGGGTGGGCCTGTCAAGGCTCGGGCCGGCTCAATTGTCGGCGACCTACAGGGCCTCGCTTGGGTGTGCCGGCCTGTTCGCTTAGCTTTTCGGGCATGCAGCCTTCCTCACGGCCGGGTTCCACGCAGCCAGTGCCACTGATTCCGATCGAGCAAGTGGTCGAGCCGGAGTGGGCTGACTGGTACCGGATGACGCCGGCTCAGCGCTGGGCCGAATCTGCCAGGCTATGGGATACTTTCCTCGCGCTCGGAGGATCCCTTGATCCCGAACCCGATACGCAAAGTCCTTTCTTCGATGCGACGGCACCAGGTCCGGTGCCTGCTCATGGGCGGCCAGGCGTGCGTGTCGTACGGCGCGGCGGAGTTTAGCCGGGACGTCGACGTCATTATCCTGCTCGATCCCGACAATCTGACCCACCTGCAAGCGGCCCTCGATGAACTGGGGGCCGAACTCGTCGCGGTGCCTTCCTTCGAACTCGACTTCCTGCGCCGCGGCCACGCCGTGCATTTTCGCTGTCGGGAGGCGGACGGGATTCGGCTGGACGTCATGGGCGTCCTCCGCGGGGTGGCGCCGTTTGAAGAACTGTGGCTCCGCCGGACCACACTCGAAGCCGATGGACAGGGTGACGCGGTCGATGTCCTGGGATTGCCCGATCTGGTGCTGGCCAAGAAGACGCAGCGGGAGAAGGACTGGCCGATGATTCGGCGGCTGGTGGAGGCCAGCTACTTCGCTCACCGTCATGGGCCCACGCCGGTGCAGGTGGATTTCTGGCTGGCGGAATTGCGAACTCCAGCGCTCCTGGTGGAGCTGGCGCGTCGGTTTCCGGCGGCGGCCAACGCGTCAGGCCGGCCCGCGGCGAAATCTGCCGCGGCGGGGGATGAGGGCGGGGTGACTGATGCGCTGGCGAACGAGCAGGCCCGGATCCAGGCGGAGGATCGGGCCCATTGGGCGCCGCTCAAGGCGGAATTGGAACGGCTCCGCCGGAGTCGGTAGGGAGGTTGGCGAGCGCTCTCGCCAAGTCGCTGATCATCTCCCCCTGGTGGAGCACCGCCCGCCACGCCGCCGGGATTCCGCTCGAACCGTAGTACGCCCCCGCAACCTGGCCATACACCGCGCCGGTCGTATCGGCGTCACCGCCGAGATTCACGGCAAGCAGCGCCCCTTCCTCGAAGCTTCCAGAGCGGGCGAATGCCCAGAGCGCCGCTCTGAGCGTGTCCACCACATAGCCCGAGCCGCCGCGTATCTCCGGGGGGGTCTTGTCCCGCCATTCGCCCGAGGCGATCGCCGCAATCGAGGGATCGAGCGGCTGGTCATCCCAGAGACAGTGGCGCTTTCCATAGTCCGGCTCGAGCAACGCCTCCTTCGACACCCCCCGGAGCGCACCGAGCATCAGGCCGGCCAGGTAGCGGCATGCGTCCACCGCCGCCGGGGCCCCGTGCGTGGTGCGAGAACTGTCGGCTGCGAGCGTGACCGCGGCGTTTGGGTCGTGGGCATAGCGGATCACCAGCGGCGCCAGACGCATCAGGGACCCGTTGCCCGCCGTCTTCGGATCAATTGAACCAGCCATCGGGTTCCCGGTCTGTTGATACCGGGCCAGCGCTTTCGACACGGTGATCCCGATGTCGAAGCAGCGGCCGGTGCTACTCCGGTAGCCCTCGCGGTGCCAGCGGACGTACCGGTCCATCTGGTCCTTGGCGTCAAAACCGCCGCATGCGATCAGACTATCGGCCAGGCAGAGGGCCATGCTGGTGTCGTCGGTCCACTGGCCCGGGGCGAGCTTGAACGGCCCGCCGCCCGTGATGGTGCCGATCGGCGTGAAGCTGCCCGGCGTGGTGAATTCGAGCGTGGTGCCGAGCGCGTCGCCGACCGCGAGGCCGACGAGGGCGCCGGTCAGGCGATCGGTCCAGCGGTGGGCGGCGGCGTTAGGCTCGTGAGCGGCCCATTGGCGGATGAACGTCCGCTGGGGCTCGGTTTCCGGTGCGTTCCGGCCGAGCAGCCCCTTCCTGGTCTCCTTGAACAGCGCGCCGACGGTGCGGACGGCCAGGTCACCCGGGAGGCCGTGGCGCACCAGGTAGCAGCCGGCTGTCGTGCCGGTCCGGCCGATTCCACCCCAGCAGTGGAGGTAGACCATATGCCCTTCGGCGCGAGCCTGGTCGATGGCGCTGAGGATGTCGGTCATCTCGGCCGGGTCCCTGGGCGTGCTGACATCGCGGATCGGATGGCGGCGGTGGGTGATACCGGCGGGGAGGAGCTGAGCGTAAGGATTGAGTTCGCCCTCTTCGGTGAGGTCGAGGAACATGGTGACGCCCGCGGCGCGCAGGGCCTCGAGGCGGGCAGGCACCCGGTCGGGGTCCTGGTGGGCCGGGTACTCGCCGGCGATGAGACCGGGGAGGAAGGGGAGGGTGTAGGCGTTGAAGGCGGCGAGGGGATGGGGGCTCATGGAAGGAATGGTAGCGGCGGGGTGCGACAATCCGATACCGCGGTGTTCGGGTTATGTCCCCCGGGTTGGTGGTCGCTACTTTGGACGCCCCTGTTCACAGGAGTTGCCGTGGCATCCGTGGTGTGGAACATCGGCCGGATCGGTCGCCGCTGGGCTGGCAGTGAGTTGCGGCAGCGGGTTGACCTCCTGCCGGAGAAATTCGAGGTGATCGACGGCGAGCTGCTGTGGTCTGACGAGGAGCGGCTGGCGATGCTGGCGGTCATTCTCGAGCAGGTAGGCGTGGACCAGGCGGTGCGGTTGGGGGATCCGGCGGTGTGGCGGGCGGCGGTAGCGGCCTTGGACGGCTGACATCCAGTTTGAGCTGGTCGTCAAGGCCTCCCGGGGGCGGGAAGCCGCGTAACAGAACCCGGCACGTCCCGGCCTGGAATCGCAGCTCAGCGAACCACGGCCTGGATGCTGGTCCCGCTGGGCTCTCGGGGGCGCCGCGCGGGCGAGGGGACTTGAAGCGGCTGGTCACGCGGTGCGCCAGCCAGGTCGCGAAACGGGCGCGTTGCGGGTCAGGCGTCGTCGACTCCTCCGCTCGCCAGGCGGCCAGAGCCGCTCGGAATGGATCCCGGCCTGCCGGCGCAGGACGGGGGCTTCGTTGGGTCAGTGGATGTGAAGCGTGGAAAATCTCACGTCTGGGGCCGGGGGCAAGGGGTTGGTCCGGGCATTAGTTTGACGATATTCCTCGGATCCAGCCGGGTCGCGATCCGGCCGTCCCCTGATTCCGGAGCACTGCAATGCGCCACACCATCTCCGCCTTGACCTGGGCCCTCGCGGCCGGCCTCGCCCCTGCCGCCCTCGCCCAGGCAAAGCCCGCCGAACCCCGTGACTACTCCGCCCCGGCCGGGGCGCCCTACCGCGCCGAGTCGGTTGTGGTGACGACCCCGATGGGGCACACGCTCGCCGGTACGCTCACCATCCCGAACTCGGCGTCGAAGGACCATCCGGTTGCCGCCATCGTCACCATCAGCGGCACCGGCCCGCAGGATCGGGACGAAAGCCTGGGCTTCGGCGGCTACCGTCCCTTCCGGCAGTTTGCCGACTCGCTCGGTCGCCGAGGGATTGCCGTCCTCCGGATGGACGACCGCGGTGTCGGCGCGTCCAAAGGCACCTTCAAGGGCGCCACGCCGGAAGACTTCGTCAAGGACATCCGGGCCGGCCTGGCCTTTCTCCGTACCCGCCCCGAGATCGACCCCAAGCGGCTTGGTCTCCTCGGCCACAGTGAAGGCGCCATCGACGCGCCGCTGGTGGCGGTCGACGAACCAGATCTCAAGGCGCTGGTGCTGCTCGCCGGGATGGCCCACTCGCTCCGCGGGGCGCTCCGGTTCCAGCTCTCGAACCTGATCCGCCACGACACCACGCTCACCCCCACCAAACGCGACACGGCGCTGGCCCACGTCGAGGACAAGATCGACTCCCTGACGGCGGCCGACCCCTACATGCGGTTCATGGCGAACTACGATCCATCGCCCACCGCCCAAAAGGTCAGCAAGCCCGCGATTCTGATTCTAACCGGAGAGACCGATCGTCAGGCCGATCCGACCCAGGTCAACGATTGGGTCGCCGCATTCAAAGCGGCCGGCAATCATGACGTGACGGGCCGAGTCCTCCCGGGGCTCAACCACCTCTTCGTTCCCGATCCCGACGGGTTTCCCGGTGGGTACGCCAAACTGCCGCCGCCACTCAAGGTGGAGGCGTCGGTGGTGGGGATCGTGGTTGACTGGCTGAGTCAGCGACTCAAATAGGTAGCAAGTCGATTGCAGTAAGTCGATTGTAGTCGAGTTGGCTATTTCGTCGCGATAACCACGGTCTCGGGGCCGCCGGTCGGATGGGCGGTGACGGCCGAGAAGCCGGCCTGGGCGAGCATGGTCTGCAATTCGGGCAGGGTATAGGCATCCCCGGTGGCCGTGCCCGCCAGCATCACCAGACTGAACCGCGCCGCCATCGGCGGCGTGACCCGATCTTCGTTTGGAACGAACTCCAGCAGGACCACCCGGCCGCCCGGCTTCAACGCCCGGGCGGTTTTGGCGAGAAAGGCCACGTTGGTCGCGGCATCGAAGTGGTGGAGGAAGTTGGTCACCAGGGCCACGTCGAATCCGGTTCCAAATTCCACGTTGAAGGCATCGCCCGGCACCAGGTGATGCCGGCTGCCTACTCCCATCCGGACCGCGTTCTCCGTGGCGACCTCGAGCACCGGGGCCCAGTCGACCGCCACGACCTCCACCGCCGGATTGTGCTGCGCCAGCACGATGCCGAAGATGCCGTGTCCGGCCGCGAGGTCGAGCACTCGCACCGGGCCCGCCGTCTTGATCGCCAGCAACTCGGCGATCGCCTGCGCCGCCGGCATCATCATTGGAACCATCGCCCGGGCAAACTGGACCCAGGCCGGGTTCTCCGTCACCATCAGGCTCGCCGCGGGGGCTCCGCGACGGATCGTGTCGGTGAGGCTCTGGAAGTTGAGCGTGACCTGCCGCGAATTCAGGAACTCCGCCGTCCCGCCGAGGTAGGCCGGCGACCGCCGGGTCAGGAACAGGGCGGTATCGGGCGTGAGGTCGTAGGCCAGGCCGGTCTTGGTGATGAAGCCGACGGTCGTGAGAAAGTCGCAGAGAATCCGGATGCCCCGCTCCGGCGCTCCGCAGGCGTTGGCCAGCGCCGGCACGGTCCGGGCCCCGTCACCGATCGCCGTGAAGAGCTCGAGGTCGATCGCGGATTGGAGCGCCGCAGACCGCTGGAAGGCGAAGATGGTGTCGAAAAAGAGGGCCGGTGACGGTTCGGTCGGGACTGGCATGGGTCGTTGCTCGGTGAGGGTCCGAAGCGAAGATACTGTATGACGGGCGGGCCTGCGCCACGGCCATTGTCACACCCCTTCCGCAACCTCCCTCCCGCGGGGCCCACGCTCCGCAGCGACCGACCGATCAACCATCAGCACCATCGGCACGAGCCCGGGTTCGACATGAGCCCGGTGGTCACCAACCTGGCCAAGGCGGTAGAGGTCGAGGTGAATCTGGTGCTTCGGCGCGAGATGACCGGAACCACGGGGCCGCACCGGTTCTACAACAAGGATGGTCAGTCGGTGGACCTTTCGGCCGCCCGGCACCTCTCGCTCAACGACCTGGCCCGGGCCATCGGCGGGGAACGTGAGCGACAGGACTACCTGCGGAAGAAACGGGGCAACTGGTTCGCGGAGCAGCTGCCGGCGGTTTTGGACGGGATCCGGGAGGCGCGGAACCCTGGCGCCCATTCCGAAGTGGTGGGGCGGGAGACGGCGGTGCGTTGGCGGAACCGAAAATGCTCGTTCACCCAGGGCCGATCGAGGAAGCCCTGCTCAACCAGCACGTGAGCGATGCCGTTGGCGATCGCCAGGTCGCTGTTGGGCGTGAAGAAGGCGACGTGGTCGGCCAGCTCGCTCGACCGCGTGCGGCGCGTGGTCAGGTCGATGAACAGGATCTTCTCACCCTTGAGCCGGCGATCCATCACGCGACTGAAGAGCACCGGATGCATCTCGGCGGGGTTGTTGCCCCAGCTGATCAGCGTCGTGCAGTGGTCGAGGTCGTCGTAGCAGCCGGCCGGCTCATCGACGCCGTAGGTCGCATTGAACCCCGCCGCGGCGCTGGCCATGCACAGTCGCGCGTTGTTGTCGATCTGGTTGTGGCGCAGGCCGGCCTTCACGAACTTGTTCATCGCGTAGCCTTCGGGAATGGTCTGCTGACCACTGCCGAAAAAGGCGAAGCGCTTAGGCTTGGCGGCGATGCGCTCGGTGATGAGGGCGATCGCAGCGTCCCAGGTGATCTCCTCGTAGCGTCCGGGCCCGACCCGCTTGAGCGGCGCGGTGAGGCGATCTTTGCCGTACATGATCAGGCCGACGTGGTAGCCCTTCATGCAGCACAGGCCCTTGTTCACGTCAGCGTCGCGATCGCCTTGGACGCCGACCACCTTGCCCTCTTTGATGCCCAGCAGCACGCCGCAGCCGGTGCCGCAGAAACGACAGGGCGCCTTGTTCCAAGTGACGCCATCTTCTGGCGCAGGCGTCTCGGCGGCGGGCGTGGCCGGATTGAGCACGGCCACGGCGGCCGCCATGGC
>JANXXJ010000233.1 GCA_025350665.1 Gemmatimonadota bacterium
GTGAACTTCCGGGGGCAGCGCCGCACGAATGCCACCCACGCCTCGACGACCGATCCCGACGCGCGGTTGGCGAAGAAGGGGGCCGGCATGGAAGCCAAGCTGAGTGATCAGGCGAGCGTGCTGACCGACAACCGCCATGGCCTGGTCGTGCTCACCGCCGTCGATCCGGCGGATGGCCCCCGGGTGGAACTGGCGCAGGCGGAGGAAATGCTCCAGGCGCTGGCGGCCGCGCGCGGGCCCCAGGCGCGGCCGACCACCGTGGGCGCGGACCGCGGGTACGATCAGGTCGCGTTCGTGGCCGCCGCCCGGGCGCTGGGGTTCACGCCCCACGTGGCCCAAGTGACCCACCGGGCCAGCGGGATCGATGGCCGGACGACCCGGCCTGCGGGGTACGCCGTCAGCCAGCGTCTGCGGAAACGAATCGAGCAGACCTTGGGCTGGGGCAAGACGGTGGGGCTCCTCCGGAAGCGGCGGCATCGCGGGCGGGAGCGGGTGGACTGGTTCCTGACCTTCGTGAGGGGCGCGTACGATCTGGTCCGGTTGCGCACCCTGATCCGGCAAGGTGTCGGTGCCTAACCGGGTCGGCCCCAACTCGGATCGACCGATCGGCCTCCTGCCCCGGAGGGCCCGGGCCTCACCCGAGGACGTTGGCATCACAAATCTTCATTTTTCAGCAACCTGCTAGGAATCTCGGCTGGATGGCCAGAAGCTCGATGCCAAGCAGGACGGGGAGCTGGAGCAGATGGTGAAGATCCTGGAGGCAAGCTGGAAAGACCCATACGACCCGAAAGCCTTGCCCGCGGATCTGGCGACGGTCGAGGCTCTCAAGCAACGGTCCGGTCAAGCCTTTGCATCACAGGTCTACCGGAATGTGGTCGCCCACCGCAGGCGGGCCATCACGATGATCGACGAGTACCTGCCCGAGGCGGTGCGTGCCGATGTGAAGGCCATGGCCGAGACAATGAGACGGGATCAGCTTGCGGAAATCGCAACGTTCGAGCGAAGGGCTGGTGCCCCGTGAGGTTTCCCTTGCGCCGCTCCGCCTCGCGCCGCCGGTCCTGGCCGTCCTCGCGATCGGGCTCACGGCCGGCGTGCTGTTCGCGCACGACTTCTGGATTGTCCCCGACGCCTGGCAGGTGGCGGCGGGCGGCACGATCGAAGTCCGGGGCCAGACCAGCGTGAAATTTGCGACCAGCCTAGGTGCCGTCGCACCGGGTTGGGTAGCCGAAGCCCGGCTGGTCGGCGCTCAGCGACGAGACCGGCTCACTTACCGAGGGGAAGCCCCGGCTGGTTGCGGTGCTTCCTGCGGCGGGCTTCGACGAATCCAGCGTGCTTCGGCTGGCGGCCTCGGTCGAGCGGGGAGCGAGCACCCCCTGGCCGGGGCGATCGTGACGGGAGCAGCGGAGCAACCCGACGATGCAGATTTGGCTCGGCAAACAGAAGCTCACGCAGACCGACCAGGTGGCTGTCACCGGCAAGGACGGTGGCCCTATCGCCGTCGATCTAACCGTGGTCACGCTGACGCCGGAAGAGCGGGCGGCGGGGGCGAGATCGGGGTTGTCGGCGGGGATGCGGAGTTCGTAGAGGAGCTGGTCGCCGTCCCAGACAAAGCGGTCGGCCACATCGCGGCGATAGGTCTCGGTGGAGAGATCGCCGCGCCGTTCGCGGGCGAGGACGCGGCGGCCGAGGGCGTCGTACCAGTAGTCCTCCCAGGCGCCGGCGGCGGGGGCGGTGACGTAGGTCAGGCCGAGATCGGGCCCGAAGGCGCCCAGCGCCGCCCGCTGGACCACCCGGAGCTTGTCGTCGGCGCCGTAGTAGTCCCGCTCCAGGGTCCAGCTGGCTACCTGGCTCGTGGATAGGTGTGGGTCGTTTTAGTCAGGACGTTGCCGGCGCCGTCGTAGCTGAGCGCGGTGGTGTCGGGATAGCGGCTCGTCGAGAGCACCGGCGACGGCACCGTGCCGACCCGCTTGGCCAGCCGGGCGTGGAGATCGTCATAGCTGCTCCGCTGCGGCTGCGGGGCGCCGGGTTCGTTGG
>JANXXJ010000234.1 GCA_025350665.1 Gemmatimonadota bacterium
CAGGCGATCACCCAGGCCGGGCTCGAAGGCAAGTTCCCGAACCCCGAGCGCACCGGGGTCATCATCGGCAGCGGGATTGGCGGCATGATGACCTTCGAGGAACAGTGCCGGGCCTACATCGAGAAGGGGCCCGACCGCGTCTCCCCGTTCTTCGTGCCGATGTTCATTCCGGACATCGCCGCGGGCATCGTCTCCATCCGCTACGGCCTCAAGGGCCCGAACTTCTGCACCGTGTCCGCCTGTGCGTCATCGGCGCATGCGATCGGCGAGGCCTATGAGCTGATCCGGATGGCGAAGGCGGACTGCATCGTCGCCGGCGGCTCCGAGGCGGCGATCACCGGGCTCGCGATCGCCGGCTTCCAGAACATGAAAGCCCTGTCCACCCGGAACGACGCCCCGGAACAAGCCAGCCGCCCATTCGACAAAGGCCGGGACGGTTTCGTGCTCGGCGATGGAAGCGCCATGGTGGTCCTCGAAAGCCTCGACCACGCCATTGGACGAGGCGCCACGATCCTGGGCGAAGTCATCGGGTACGGCATGAGTGGCGACGCCCACCATATGACCGCGCCCGCCCCCAACGGGGAAGGGGCCCAGCGGGCCATGCGGGATTGCCTGGCGGACGGAAAGATCAGTCCCACAGCGGTCGGGTACGTCAACGCGCACGGAACCTCCACGCCGCTCGGCGATGTGGCGGAGACCGTCGCCGTGAAGGCGGTCTTTGGGGACCAGGCCTCCCGACTGGTCTTCGGGTCGACCAAATCGATGACCGGGCACCTGCTAGGCGCCGCGGGCGCGCTCGAGTTCATGGTCTCACTGCTGGTGGCTACGACCGGCAAGATCCCGCCGACCATCAATCAGGACGACGCCGACCCCGAGTGCGACCTCTTCTCGGCGCCGAACCGAGCTATTGACCGCACCGTCGACGTGGCGCTATCGAACTCGTTCGGCTTCGGCGGGCACAACGTTTCACTTGCGGTTCGCCGCTACATCCCCTAGCCACTAGCCGCGCAGCCAGAGGCAGGCACGGGGGCCGACCCGGCGAATATGCGCTCCCGGCCCCGAGCCGGCTCCAATCCCAAATCATCAAGAGCTATCAACCGGCCGGTGGCACTCGTGCCGCCGGCGGGCGGGGCTCGACCGGGCCGCAACTCCCCCTCCAACCGATGGGGCACTAGATTCCCCGGAGCCGCGTTAAGCAATTCCGGCCAATGGAGATAGCATGGTCGCCCTGCCCGATGTGAGTCGTTTCTGTGACCCCGCTCTGCGGCTGGTGGCCGACAAGGTGTTCGCCGGCACCCGCCTGTCCGCGGCCGACGGCGTGGCCCTCTACCAGACCAGCGACATCCTGGCGCTCGGCGAACTGGCCGAATGGGCCAACGCCCGGAAGAACGGTGACCGGGTCTTCTTCTCGGCCAACCAGCATCTCAATCCAACCAACGTCTGCATTCTTCGCAACACCTGCGTGTTCTGCTCGTTCGCCCGGATGCCCAGGGAAGACGGCGCCTACACCCGGAGCCTCGACGAGGTCTACGCCGAGGCCGAGCAGGCCAGGGGAGCCCCGACCCGGGAGTTCCACATTGTCGGCGGGCTCCACCCCAAGCTGCCGTTGAGCTATTACACTGACATGTTCCGCGGACTGAAGGAGCGCCATCCCCAGGTCCACATCAAGGCGCTCACCGCCGTCGAGATCGCGCACCTGGCCCGGATCGAGAAGACGAGCGTCGAGGACGTGTTGATCCGGCTCCGGGAATCGGGACTCGATACGATGCCGGGCGGCGGCGCGGAGGTCTTCAGCACGGCCGTCCGCGCCACGATCGCGGAGCGAAAGCTGACCGGCGAAGAGTGGATCTCGGTCCACCGAATCGCCCACCGCCTGGGGATCCGGACCAATTGCACCATGCTCTACGGCCACGTGGAAACGCCGGACGACCGGATCGAACACCTCGCGATGCTCCGGGATCTGCAGGACGAAACCGGTGGGTTCCTCACCTTCATTCCGCTGGCCTATCACCCCGACAACAACGAACTTGGGGAAGAGATGGGCCGGGTCGGATCGGCGACCACCGGGTACGAAGATCTCAAGAACGTCGCGGTGGCCAGGCTCTTCTTCGACAACATCGATCACATCAAGACCCACTGGCCGATGGTGACGCCGTTCATGTCGCAGATTGTGCTGCAGTTCGGCTGCGACGACCTCGAAGGCACGGTCGTGTACGAGCGGGTCTACCACGAGGCCGGTGCCCGAACCGACATGCATATGCCCTACGGCCGCCTGGTCGACATGATTCGCGGGGTCGGCAAACGACCGGTTGAACGCGACAGCTTCTATCGGCCGATCCGGGAAGAGTTCGACGACCTGTCGGCCCCAAGGCTCGAAGGCGCCGCGGCCCCGGTGGTCCACGCGGCATGACGCCCGACCTCCGCGTCACCGGCGCGCGCCCGCGCCTCGGACGGATCCCGTGGATCAACTGCTATCCGGTTTACGCCGGCATCGACCGCGGCCTGGTGCCTTTTGACGGAAGCCTGGTATCGGGCACGGCGGCCGAACTGAACGATCTCCTCGCCGCCGGGGAACTCGACCTGAGCGTCGTTTCCGCCGTCGAGTATGCCCGGGATGCCGCTTCCTACCACCTGCTGCCTGATCTCGCGATTTCGTGCGACGGACCGGTCCGGAGTGTGGCGTTGTTCAGCAAGCGGCCGGTCCACGAACTCGACGGAGCCACCGTCCTCCGGACGGCGTCGTCCCGCACCTCGGTACTCCTGCTCGAGCGGCTGTGCCGGCACCGATGGCGGGTCCGGCCCCGCTTCGCCACGGTTCGGGCCGAGTCGTCTGACCTGGGCTCGCTCGCCGGCTTCCCGCACGAAGCGGTGCTGGTGATCGGCGATGCCGCGCTGGTGCTGGCCGCCCAGTCGGCCTACCCGTACATGACGGATCTCGGCCTGGCCTGGAAGGAGTGGACCGGCCTCCCGTTCGTCTTCGCGGTCTGGGCGGCCCGTCGCGAGGCCGATCATCAGGCCGTCCGCCGGGCCCACCACGCCTTGCTCGACTCACGGGCGTGGGGTCTGGTCCATCTCGATGATCTCGCCGCAGTCGCAGCCGAAGCGACCGGTATCGACGCTCGCACGACCCGCGACTACTTCAACGATCTCGACTATGCGCTCTCGTACCGGCATCTGGCGGGACTGACCGACTTCTTCCGGCGTCTCGCGCAGGATGGCCTCGTACCCGATGGGTCGCTCTCGTTCATTACCGCCGCCTGAGGGCGGGGATGGTGTCTCATGATTGTTGACCGCACCACGGCCGAATTCAAGGAATATCTCGCCCTTTACGAGCGGGCCCCGCTGCTCGAACTCGGACGCCTGGCGGACCGGGAACGGTACCGCCACCATCCGGACGAGGTCGTGACCTACATCGTCGACCGTAACATCAACTACACCAACGTGTGCGTCGCCGACTGCAAGTTCTGCGCGTTCTACCGTCGACCGAAACACCACGAGGGCTACGTCCTTCCGTTCGAGAAGATCGGGGAGAAGATCGACGAGTGTAAGGCGATCGGCGGCGTCCAGATCCTGCTCCAGGGCGGCCACAATCCCTATATCCCGTTCGACTGGTACCTCGAGTTGATGCGCTACATCAAGAAGCATCACCCGATCCACATCCACGGCTTCTCGCCCTCGGAGATCGTGTTCTTCAGCGGGCGGTTCGGACTTTCGGTGGCCGAGGTGATCAGCCAGCTCAAGGCGGCCGGCCTCGACAGCATCCCGGGCGGGGGGGGCGAGATTCTCGTCGACGCCATCCGGGAGCGGGTCGCCAGGAAAAAGGCCCAGACCGATGAGTGGCTCGGCGTCCAGGAGGAGGCCCATCGGCAGGGCATGAAGACCTCAGTGACGATGATGTACGGCCTCGGCGAGAGCGCCGCCGACCGGATTGAGCACCTGTTCCGGGTCCGCGACGTTCAGAGCCGGACCGGCGGATTCACCGCCTTCATCTGCTGGCCGCTCCAGCCCGACGGAACCGAGATGCAGGACCAGCCCAAGACCGATGCGGTCACCTACCTTCGCACCCTGGCGATGAGCCGGATCATCCTGGACCGTGTCCGGAATCTCCAATCCTCGTGGGTGACCATGGGGCTCAAGGTCGGCCAAGTGGCCCTGCGTTTCGGCGCCAACGATTTCGGCAGCCTCATGATGGAGGAGAACGTGGTATCGGCGGCCGGCACGACGCACCATGCCACCTTGCGGGAAATGGAGCGAGCGATCTCGGACGCGGGCTACCAGGTCCGCCGACGCCGGCAGGACTACTCCTTCATCGACGATCCCGCGCCCGAGTTCGCCGCCGCGTGATCCGGGTCGGGATCGGGTACGACTCTCACCGCTTCGTCGCCGGCCGCCCGCTGATCCTCGCCGGCCAGACGATTCCGCATACCCATGGCCTTGCCGGACACTCCGACGCCGACGCCGTGGCCCATGCGGTGACGGACGCCATCCTCGGGGCCAGCGCAGCCGGCGACATCGGTACGCTCTTTCCCGATACCGACGAGGCCTGGCGCAACGCCGATTCGATGCGACTCCTGGCACGTGCGACCGAAGCGGTGGCGGCGCGCGGATGCCGCGTGCGGCAGGTCGACATCACGATCATCATCGAGCGCCCGAAGATCGGGCCCCACCGCGCCGCGATGGCGGCGGCCCTCGCGACCGTCCTCGGAATCGGGTCCGGTGACGTCGGCATCAAGGCCAAGACCAACGAAGGCATGGGATTCATCGGCCGCGGCGAGGGCATTGCCGTGATGGCCGTGGCAACGGTCGAGGGTTAGGTGGAGGCGTTCCTCCAGTCGCTGGCCGGCTGGGATCCGCTCTTCGTCTACGGCCTGATTGCGCTGTCCTGCTTTCTCGAAAACGTTTTTCCGCCGGCGCCGTCCGACGTCTTCGTCGTCATGGCCGGGTTTCTCTCCCATGCTGGCCGCTATCAGCCAGTCACCATCTTTCTCACCGCATGGGGCGGGGGCATTGCGGGCGCGGTCGCCGTCTACGCCGCGGCGGAGGCGTTCTCCGGTCGATTCACGGATTCTCGCTTGGGGCGAATGCTGCTCAGCGGCGACGCCATGGCCTTTCTGCTGAAGCAGTACGGCCGGTACGGCGGATTCGGACTCTTCGTCACGCGGCTCCTGCCGGGATTCCGCTCGGTCGTCGCGCCGTTTTCGGGCCTCAACCGGATCGGATTCTGGCGCTTCATCGTGCCGGTCACGGTCGCGTCCGGCGCCTGGTACGCCACCCTCACGTGGCTTGGCGCCCGGATCGGCGACCGGTGGGACCTGGTGGTCCTCACCCTGGACCGGCTCACCACCGCGCTCGGCACCGTCGCGATGGCGGTGGCGATCCTCCTCGCCCTCGGATTTTTGTGGTGGCGACGCCGGCCAGCGACCTGACCGCGCGCCTTGAGCGGGCGTTCGCCCTCGAAGGGTTCCGGGATTATCTCGCCCTTGAGACTGGGGCGAGCCCTCACACCGTCGACAACTACCGGAGAGATCTGCGCCACGCCCTCACGTTCCTCGGCGACCGGGGCGTGACCGGCCCGGACCAGGTCACCCGTCAACAGCTCCGCGAGTTCGTCTTTGCCCTGAAGGACATGGGCCTGAGCCCGGCGACCATTCGGCGCCATGTCTCGTCGCTCCGAACGTACTACGGCTTTCTCCTCGGCGAGGGACTGGTTTCAGAGGATCCGAGCGATCGTCTCGAGTCGCCGAAACGGGGCCGCAAGTTGCCGTCGGTACTCTCGGTCGCCGAGGTCGAGGCGCTCCTGGCGGCCCCGAAGCTCGAAGATCCCCTCGCCTGGCGAGACCGCGCCCTGCTGGAACTGGGGTACGGAGCCGGCCTGCGCGTCACTGAGATCTGCGACCTTCGGCTCGACGATCTCCTCGCCGCCGACCAGTTGCTCCGGGTGATCGGCAAGGGGAACAAGCAGCGGCTGGTGCCGATTGGCCGGAAGACCATCGCGGCCGTGGCCGTCTATCTCAATTCGATCCGGCCGACGCTCGACCGGGGCCGGACCCGTGGCAAACTGATTCTGAACGCCCGGGGCCAGCCCTTGAGCCGCGTCGGAGCCTGGGGTGTGGTCAAGAAGGCGGCGCTCGGGGCTGGAATCAAGCGAAACGTCACTCCGCACACCCTGCGGCACAGTTTCGCGACTCATCTCCTCGAGGGCGGGGCCGACCTCCGGGCGGTACAGGAGATGCTCGGGCACGCAGACCTTTCCACGACCCAGATCTACACGCACGTGGACCGGGAATACCTGAGAACGATCCACCGCCAGTATCACCCTCGGGGGTAGTGCTTTGAAACCACAGCCCTCCGGGCTACGTTACATCCTGTAACATCATCAAGAGTCAGCCTGGGAGGTGCACGATGAGATGGTATTGGGTCAAGATCGCGCTGACGGCGCTGGTCATTTTCTGCGTCGGCTACGGCGGCATCGCGGCGTTCCGAGCCACCAAGCGGACCGTCGTCTCGGCCGTCGAATCCAACGACGACCTGACGATCCCGCTGCCGTTCGTGCCGTTCAACTTTGACGGAACTCGGCTGGGAACGTTCCGGAAGGTCGTCTTCCATCGGAGCTCCCCCGAGACCGTTCAGTCGGTTGACATCACCGTCCGGCTCGCCGATTCCAGCAAGACGCGGCCTTTCGGAGACTGCCAGCTCACCGTCGATGATCCATCCCGCCTGAACGAACACAGTTCGTTCCGCTGCGCCAAGGTGGACAGCACCATGGAGAGGTTCGGCTCGGTGATCGTGCAGGCCAAGGACGGGGACGGCGACTGGAACACCCTGCTGACCTTGCCCCTGGTACTGCCCAAGGACGTCGCTCAGAAGATCCGGGGGCACGAGGTCCGGGCCCGCGCCTCCCAGCTCGAGGCCGACCGGTTCCGAGCGATTGGCGACAGCATGCGGATCCTGGGCCGGAAGATGGCGAACGCCAGTTCCGACTCGATGCGGAGTGAAATTCAAGACGCCATGGAAACGCTGCAGGAAGAGATGAGTGACCTTCGCCAGTCCATCTCTGACGCTGCCCCCGACCGCGGGGCGGCGGTGGCCCCACCCACGCCCGAACAGCCGCTCCCGCCGGCCGCCAAGACGGCGAACGGGCCCAAACAGCCGGCCGGGAAGGCCCCCAAGGCGCCCCGTTAGGCGACCTTGACCGGGTTGGCAGGCCACTTCAGAGGCGGTGTGTAAGATATTGTCTGAATAGGTTTTAGACGGGTGATACCCGGGACACGGTGAGCGCGGCACGACTTTTGACAACGGTCGGCCGCGCTCTTACTTTGTGTCATGCCCGTCCTCGGCGTAATTCCGGCCCGCTTGGGCTCGACGAGATTGGCGCGCAAACCGCTTCAGCTCCTCGGAGGCGAACCTCTCATCGTGAGGGTGCTGGAGCGGGTCAGGGCCGTACCGGGCATCACCGAGGTCGTGGTTGCCACCGATGCCGATGACGTTCGGCGCGTGGTGGAACGGGTCGGGGGGCGCGTATCGATGACCTCCCATCTCCATCAGTCGGGCACGGAACGGGTGGCCGAGGTCTTCGGGCGGCCGGAATTCGCCTCGTTCGATCTTGTGGTCAACATTCAGGGTGACGAGCCGTTCCTGCCGGTGGACGCGATACGCGGATCCGTGTTGCGGGTCGAGGCCGGCGATGATGTCGGGACTGCGGCGGTGCCGCTGCCGGCCGACCAGGCCGATGACCCCGCGCGGGTTAAAGTCGTACTCGACGGTGCGGGGCGGGCCCTCTACTTCTCTCGGGCCCGGATTCCGTTCCAGCGCGACGCTGGGCCGACGGTAACGCCGCCGCCCTACTGGCAACACCTCGGCGTCTACGCCTACAGCCGCGCGGCCCTCGCCCGCTGGGTCGGCGCGGCCGCGACGATGCTCGAGGAGACCGAACGCCTGGAACAGTTGCGAGCGCTGTACCTCGGCATGCGGATCGGAGTCGTCGTGCTCGATCGGCCCGCCATGCCCGGCATTGATACGCCCGACGATCTGGCAGCCGCCGAACGATACTGGATTGCCCAAGCCACGAGGAACACCTAACGATGACGGCCTCTGGAAACACCAAGTACATCTTCGTCACCGGCGGCGTCGTGTCGTCGCTCGGCAAAGGGATTGCGGCCGCGTCGCTCGGGCGGCTGCTCGTCCAGCGCGGCCTCACCGTCACGCTCCAGAAGTTCGACCCGTACATCAATGTCGACCCCGGCACCATGTCGCCGTTCCAGCACGGCGAGGTCTACGTGACCGACGACGGCGCCGAGACGGACCTCGATCTCGGGCACTACGAACGATTCATCGACCGGTCGCTTTCGCAGCAGAACAACATCACCACCGGCCGGATCTACCAGACCGTCATCACCAAGGAACGCCGGGGGGAATACCTCGGCTCGACCGTCCAGGTGATTCCCCACATCACCGACGAGATCAAGGGCGCCATCCGGCGAACGGCGCCGGGCCACGACGTGGTGATCACCGAAATCGGCGGCACCGTTGGCGACATCGAGTCGCTGCCGTTTCTCGAGGCCATCCGGCAGTTCCGCCAGGAGGTGGGTCGGGAGAACGCCCTGTTCATCCACCTCACCCTCGTACCGTGGATTGCCGCCGCCGGCGAACTCAAGACCAAACCGACTCAGCACTCGGTTCGTGACCTGATGCAGATCGGGATCCAGCCCGACGTGCTGATCTGCCGCAGCGATCACCCGCTGGGATCGGACATCAAACGGAAGATCGCGCTGTTCTGCAACGTGGACTTCGGCTGCGTGGTCGAGAGCCCCGATGTCACCTCGATCTATCAGATCCCGCTCAAGTTCCACGAGCAGGGGCTCGACCGGGAAGTCTGCCACCGGCTCCACCTGGAAACGCCCGAGCCCGACCTCACCGCCTGGAAGACGATGGTCGACAAGATCCTCGAGCCGCCGGCCCGGGTGAAGATCGCCGTGGTCGGCAAGTACACCGACCTGCACGACGCCTACAAATCGGTCCAGGAGGCCTTGCTGCACGCCGGCATCCCCAACGACGTCGGCGTGGACATCCACTGGGTGTCGAGCGACCGGTTCACCGACCTCAAAGCCGCCGGCCAGATCCTGTCTGAAATGCATGGACTGCTGGTGCCGGGCGGGTTCGGCGTCCGGGGGGTGGAGGGCATGGTGGAGGCCGTGCGCTGGGCCCGGGAGAATCGCCTCCCGTTCTTCGGCATCTGCCTCGGCCTCCAGGTCGCGATCATCGAGTTCGCCCGCAACGTCTGCTCGCTCAATGCCAACAGCACCGAGTTCGAACCCGAGTGTGACGTGCCGGTGATTGCCCTGATGGCCTCTCAACGGAACATCGCCGACATGGGTGGTACCATGCGCCTGGGCGCCTATCCGGCCCGGCTTCGGCCCGCGAGTGTGGCGGCGGCCGCCTATGGGGCAACCGAGATCAGCGAGCGCCACCGCCACCGCTGGGAGGTCAGCAACGCCTATCGCGACGTCCTTGCCGAACACGGCCTCCGCCTTTCAGGCCAGTCGCCCGATGGCGGACTGGTGGAGATCATCGAGCTGCCCGATCACCCCTGGTATCTGGGCTGCCAGTTCCATCCGGAACTCAAATCCCGTCCCAATCGCCCGCACCCGCTGTTCGCCGCGTTTGTCGGGGCCGCCCGGAAGCACGCGTTCGGCGAGCGCGAGGCGCCCATGAGTGTCCGTCAGCAGATGGCCGGCGTTCGCTCGTGACCGACTGGCGATTCGCCGGAGCCGGAGGGCCGTGCCTGATCGCGGGGCCCTGCGTCGTCGAATCGGACGAGGTCATGCTGACCGTGGCTGGTCGTTTGGCCGAGATTGGGCAATTGCTGGGCATCCCGGTCTGTTTCAAGGCGAGCTACGACAAGGCCAACCGATCGCGGATGGACGCGGCCCGGGGCCCGGGTGTCGATCGCGGACTCGAGTCGCTGGCCAGGGTCCGGCGGGCGAGCGGCCTGCCCGTGCTGACCGATGTGCATGAAGCCGCGCAGGCCCGGGCCGCGGCCGAGGCGGTCGACGTGTTGCAGGTGCCGGCCTTCCTGAGCCGCCAAACGGACTTGCTGGTGGCGTGCGGCGCGACCGGCAAGCCGGTGAACGTCAAGAAGGGGCAGTGGATGGACCCCGCCGCCATGCGGGGCGCGGTGGAGAAGGTCCGTCATGGTGGCGGCACTGAAGTGGCCGTCACCGAACGCGGAACGTTTTTCGGGTACGGAGATCTCGTCGTCGACATGCGAAACTTCGAGCGAGTCCGCGCGGCCGCTGCCGTGCCGGTGTTGTTTGACGCCACCCACTCGGTCCAGCGGCCCGGGCAAGGCGTGGGGGGCACCAGCGGCGGGGCCCGTGACTGCATTCCCGCACTGCTCATGGCCGCCGCCGCGGCCGGAGCGGACGGATTCTTCATCGAGACCCATCCGGATCCAGCGCGTGCCCTGAGCGATGCGGAGACCCAATGGCCGCTCGATCAGCTCGAATCGCTGGTGGGGCGCGCCGTGACGATTTGGCGCACGGCCCGGGCAGCCTGACCGTGATCGACTCCGCCGCAGCCTCCCGGATCCGCCTGCTGGTCCTTGACGTCGACGGTGTGTTGACCGACAACGGCGTCTATCTCGGGCCGATTGACGGCAAGCGGGTCGAGTTCAAGCGCTTCGACATTCAAGACGGGCTTGGCCTGACGCTGCTGCGGGGCGGACCCATCGCGGTCGCCTGGCTGAGCGCCCGGTTCTCCGAGGCGACGACGCTCCGCGCCGAGGAACTCAGAATCCCGATCCTGATCCAGGACTCAGGCGGCCGGAAGGTCCCGGCGCTGGCCGCCATCATCGCCGAGCGCGGCCTCGACTGGGATGAGGTTGCCTTCGTGGGCGATGACCTCGCGGACCTTGGCGTGATGGAACGGGTCGGCTTGCCGATCGCCGTGGCGAACGCGGTCGACGAGATCAAGGCCGTTGCGCGCTGGACAACCCGGCGTCAGGGCGGCCATGGGGCGGTGCGGGAGGTCGTCGAGGCCATCCTCAAGGCCCGGGGTGAGTGGGATGCCGCGGTTCATCGCTATCGGGCCGTGCGGGAGACCGTGTGAGCACCGCCACGATGGCCGGGCGGCGCGTGCTCGAGCTCGAGGCGTCGGCGGTGAGCCGCGCCGCGGCCCGCCTCGACGACCGATTCGAAGCGGCGATCGACCGGCTCAATCGAGCGACCGGCCGGGTGATCGTCTCCGGCGTCGGCAAGTCGGGATTGGTCGCCCGGAAGATTGCCGCGACGCTCACATCGACCGGGACGGCGGCCGCCTTCCTCCACCCGGTCGACAGCCTGCACGGTGACCTCGGCATCGTCGGCCCCGGTGATCTCGCCATCCTGCTCAGCAAGAGCGGGGAGACGGAGGAGCTGTTCGGCTTGATCGAGATGCTTCGACGGAAGGGTGTCCCGATCATCGCGATCACCGGAGGCGCGGCATCAACCCTCGCGCGGGCGGCAGCCGTGACGCTTGACGCTGGCGTGGACGAGGAGGCCTGTCCGCACGACCTCGCGCCGACGACGAGCACGACGGTGGCTCTGGCGCTGGGGGATGCGCTCGCGGTGGCCCTGCTCGAGCGGAAAGGCTTCTCGCGCGAGGCGTTCGCGAACCTGCACCCCGGCGGCCGCCTGGGCCGGAAGCTCCTGCTCCGGGTCCGCGATGTGATGTTGCCCGCGGAAAACACGCTGGCGCCAACCGACCGGATGCGGCGCGCGGTTGACCACCTGGCCCACCAGCGAGGCGTCGCCCTCGTGGTCGAGAACGGCGTGCTGGCCGGCGTCCTGACCGCCGGCGATCTCTCGCGCCTCGCCGAGCGGGAACTGAACTATCTCGAATTCGAGGTCGCCCGGGTCATGACGCGGGAGCCGAAAACAATCGCCTCGGACGACCTTGCCGCCACCGCCGTCGGGTTGATGGAACGGGTCGGGATCATGGTCCTTCCGGTGGTCGACGGGAGTCGGCGTCTGGCCGGCGTGGTCCATCTCCACGACCTGCTCCGGGCCGGTGCGGCGTGAAGCGCCTTGCCCTGGCACTGGCCGTCGGTATCGCTGTCGCCTGCCAGCGGCCGGGCGCTCGCCCATCCGCGGTTCGGGGCCCGGCGGACAGCGCCGACCAGGTCATGTTCAAGATGGACAGCTACATGAGCCAGGACGGTGTTCGAAAGAACTATGTCGTGGCGGAAACGGCGTACATCTACCAGGCTGCGCAGAAGATGGACCTCCGCCGCCTCAAGGTGACATTCTTCGACAACACCGGCCGGCAGAGTTCCGTGCTGACCGCCAAGCAGGGGATGTACATGATCACCCTGGGGTCGCTGGACGCCCGCGGGAATGTCGTGGTGGTGTCAACGGACGGACGCAAACTGACGACGCCGCACCTGATCTACGATCGGTCGGCAATGCAGCTCAGAAGTGATACGGTCTTCTACTACGAATCGAAGACCGAGACCATGACGGGGATCTCGTTCAAGTCCGACCTCGAATTCCGCGACGTCCACATCGACAACCCGAAAGGGAAGCAACGCGGCGCCGGCGTGTTGCTTCCAGGCCAATGACGGCCGGCGCGAGTGGGATCGTTCTGGCCTTGCTGGTACTCACGCCGGCCTTAGCGCTCGTCGGCCAGGCACCCGTCAAGCCCAAGGTCGTCACCAAAGCGGTCACCAAGGCCAAACCGCGGCCGGATCCTCAAGACCGCTGTTTGGTGGAACTGGTCAAGGCCGAGCGCCAAGGCGTCAAGACCACCCCGACGGCGGGGATCAACAATTTCTATCTCGGCGGCAACGTCCATCTGCAATGCCGGGGGCGGAATATTCATATGTACGCGGACAGCGTCGCATCGTACGGCGGCAACGTCATTCAGTTCATCTCCCAGGGCAACCGGGTGCGATATCGTGACTCCACCACCGCGCTCGACTCCGACGCGGGAACCTATTTCAAGGACGGCGAGCGGTTCGAGGCTCAGGGCAATGCGGTCCACCAGGATCTCAAGAACGGGTCGACGATCAAGGGCACCCAGATCAACTACTACCGCCCCCTCAAGGGCGTACGCCCCGACCTCGAGGTGATCGCCTATAACCGGCCCACCGTGACCTATGCCGTCAAGGACTCGACCGGCAAGGCGCAGGCGCCATACATCATCATCGGCAACCTGGTCCGGGCCGTTGGGAGCGATGCCATCTATGCCGGCGGCGCGGTGACGATCGATCGGGAGGACATCAAGGGCGCCGCCGATTCACTCTGGCTCGACACCGGAAAGAAGCAAGGCGGGCAACTCATCGGCAAAGCCAGCCTCCGGAGCCAGCTGAATCAGGGTTTCCTCCTCACCGGCGGTTCGATCGACATCGGGCTCAAGCAGAAAGAGCTCTCGTCGCTCAAGGGCAGGAACCCGGGCCGCCTGGTCAACAGCGATGTCACCCTCGATGGCGATTCGGTGCAGATCGAACTCAAGTACCGTCAGGTCGACCTGACCAAGTCCTGGGGCAAGAAACAGCGCCCGACCGCCGTGTCCTCCACCTACCGTATTCTGGGCGACTCTCTCTTGATCGACTCGCCCAATCAGCGTCTTGCGATGGTCCGGGCCTACGGCAACGCCTGGGCCGGTACGGGGAAGGACTCGAGCTCGACCAGCCGCGACTGGATTGCCGGCGAGGTCGTGATCGCCCGGTTCATCGCCCGGGACTCGGCCGGCGTCAAGAAGAGCACCATTCGTGAACTCGAGGCCGAGTTTCAAGCCCGGTCGTTCTACCAGATGGCGCCCGAAAAGGGCCAGACCAAAGGATCGGTCAACTACACCCGGGCCAACAAGATTCTCGTGACCATGCGGGTCACCGCCGACTCCACCAACGTGGACCGGATCGACGCACACGGGAACGTCGATGGCGTTCATCTCCAGCCGGCGATCGCAAAGCGGGATACCACCAAGCGGGCGGATTCCACCGCCGCCAAACTGCCGGCCAAACGGCCATGACCAGCGTGCTTTCGGGTACCGGGCTCAACAAGGCGTTCCGCCGCCGCCGCGTGGTCAAGGACGTCTCGGTCAACGTCCGGCAAGGCGAGATCGTCGGTTTACTCGGGCCGAACGGGGCCGGGAAGACCACCACCTTCTATCTCATCACCGGGCTCATTCAGCCCGACGCGGGCCGGATCCACCTGGACCACACCGACATCACCAGCCAGCCGATGTACCGGCGGGCCCGGAACGGCATCGGCTACCTGGCGCAGGAGCCCTCCGTCTTCCGCCGCATGTCGGTCGAGGACAACGTGCTGGCGATTCTCGAGACCCTCCATGTCTCGCGGGCCGAGCGGCTGGCCCGGCTCGAGTCGCTCCTGGACGAACTGGGGCTCAAGCACCTGCGGACCAACAAGGCGTACACGCTGTCGGGCGGAGAACGCCGCCGGCTCGAGATCACCCGGGCGCTCGTCACCGAGCCAAAGTTCATGCTCCTCGACGAGCCGTTCGCCGGTGTCGACCCGATCGCCGTCCACGACATCCAGACCATCATCGCGAACCTCAAGAATCGCCGGATCGGCGTTCTGATCACCGACCACAGTGTGGAGCAGATGTTTGAAATCGTCGATCGAGCCTACATCATGTACGATGGAGAGGTCCGAGCGGCAGGGACCGTCCGTGAACTCGTCTTCAACGACCAGGTGGCGGAACTGTACCTTGGCCCGACCATGACGGCGCGCCTCAGGGACCGAATCAACCGGGCCGAGCCGTCGGACCCGTCACGGCCCGCGAATGGAACGGAGGCGGCGCCGTGAGGACCGGTCTTTCCCAGCACACCGGCATGCGCCAGGAGTTGCGGATCAATCCGCGGCTCTACCAGGCGATGGACATGCTGTACATGCCGATGATGGATCTTCAACAGCACCTCAAACAGGAGCTGCTGGTCAATCCGTTCCTCGAACTGCTCGAACCGGAGGACGAAGAGCAGGACCAGCAGGAAAAGACGGTCGAGCAGGAGAAGGAGAAACAGGAGAAGGAACAGGAGATCGACTGGGAGGAAATCCTCCTCAACGGCTTCGACGTCGGCGGCATGAAGCAACAGTACGAGGAGCAGGAGTATCTGGAACCGGTCTGCGTGGAAACCCCGGACCTGGTCGACCATCTTCGCGGTCAGCTCCAGTTGATGGACCTGACGCCGCGGCAGCTACTCCTCAGCGAGGAGTTCCTCGGCAACATCAACGAGGACGGATATCTCGGCGCCTCGCTCGAGGAGATTCAGGGCTCGGTGAACAGCCTGCTCGAGTCACACGCCCCCGGTCCGGACGCGCCCGACGAACTCGACGCTCTCGACGAGCTCGACCCGGTCGCAGCCCCGCCCCCCCCGGCGACCCCGCCAATACCGTACTATACCACCGCGGAAATCGAGGAGATGCTGCTGGTCATCCAGCGCCTCGACCCGCCTGGCGTGGCCGCGCGGGACCTCCGTGAATGTCTGCTGCTTCAGCTGGCCGAGGCCAAAGACGTCGATTCGCTGGCCTACCGGCTCGTCGCTGAGGCCTTCCTCGACCTGATCGCCCATCGCTGGAATGAACTGGCCAAACGGTTCGGGGTCGAGCCGCAGAAGGTTCAGGCCGCCGCGGACTCCCTGTCGCGATGCGACCCGAAGCCCGGACTCAAATATTCCAACCGTGGCGATGGATACATCATTCCCGACCTGATCGTGGTCAAAGTCGACGGCAAGTACCACGTGACGTTGAACGACACCGGGGTCCCCCGACTCCGATTGAGCCGGTCGTATCAGGACGTGGCCCGGGACAAGAAGGCGCTGACCCCGGAGAACAAAGAGTTCATCGCCCAGAAGATGAACAGCGCCAACTGGATGATCCAGGCGATCGAACAGCGGCGCCAGACCATGCTCAAGGTGATGAACTTCATCGTCGACCGGCAGCGCGGCTTCTTCGAGAAGGGGGTCGAATTCCTGAAACCGCTGACCCTCAGGGAAGTCGCCGAGGTCATCAGCATGCACGAATCGACCGTGAGCCGGGTTACCAACGAGAAGTTCGTCCAGACGCCCCGCGGGGTCCTTCCGCTCAAGTTCTTCTTCTCCTCCGCGCTCTCGACGGCCTCCGGTGAAGATGCCAGCGCCCGGTCGATTCGCGCCAAACTCCAGAAGATGGTCGGCGAGGAGTCGACGGCCAAGCCGCTGACCGACCAGCAGATCGTCCACAAGTTCAAGGAGCAGGGCATTCAGATCGCCCGCCGGACGGTCGCGAAGTACCGCGACCAACTCGGCATCCTCCCGGCCCGGATGCGAAAGCGGGTATAGCGCCATGGTCGCTGTCAGCGTGCTTGTACCCGCCAAGGACGAGGCGGAGAATCTGCCGGAATTCGTTCGTCTCTGCGGCGAGGCCTTGACCCGAGCCGGATCGACATTTGAAGTCGTGGTGGTAGACGATGGGTCCCGGGATGGGACCGCGGACGTGCTCCGTGATCTCGGGACCCGATACTCATTCCTCAAGGTCGTCACTCATCGGCGGCAGCGGGGCATCGCGGACGCGCTCAGGAGCGCCTCCGACGCGGCATCCGGCGAGGTCTTCGTGTTCTACCCGGCGGATCTCCAGTACCTGCCCGAGGACATTCCGGCGCTCGTCAAACCGATCCTCGATGGCGAAGCGGACATCGTTACGGGATCGAAGCAGGGCAAGTATGAGAAGGCCCTGGTCAGCGGCATCTACAATCGGCTCTGCCGCTGGCTGTTCG
>JANXXJ010000242.1 GCA_025350665.1 Gemmatimonadota bacterium
GACCCGCGAAGCGGTCGACCGCATTGACGAGATCGTCTCGGTCCCGGGCGTCGATGCGGCGCTGATCGGGCCCAATGACCTGTCGATCGCCCTGGACGGGGGGCGGATGGTGTCGGCGGCTTCTTTGGCGGCTTTCTGCAGAAAGCCGACGTCGCTCGAGATGCTGACCAGGCGCATGCCCTTGCGGGCCCATTCGGTGGTGAGGGCGACGTCATTGGTGTGAATCGCGGGGTAGACTCCATGCCGGGCACAGGCTGCCATCATCGCGTCGATGGCGCTGACCAGCACCGGGTCCCGCAGCTTGCCCGGAACGTCCAGGGCGATCGACAGGTCATTGGGCCCGATCAGCGCCGCATCGACGCCCGGGACCGAGACGATCTCGTCAATGCGGTCGACCGCTTCGCGGGTCTCGATCTGCACGATGACGAAGGTCTCCCGATTCGACTCCGCCATCATTTGCACCACGTCGCCGCCCTTGAACTCGGTATGCCCGCGGCCGAGGGCACTGCCTCGGCGGCCGACCGGCGGATACTTCACCACCGACACGGCGTCGCGGACCTGCTCCGGCGAGGTGACCCTTGGCAGCATGACGCCCTGGGCCCCGCCGTCGAGTGACTGACTGATCAGCTCGTACGTCAGAGCCGGCACGCGCACGATCGGCGTCAGACCGATCGCCCGGCCGGCCCGGCTCAGTTCGGCCACGGTCTCGGAGCTGAAGACGCCGTGTTCGTTATCGATGATGACCCAGTCGAGCCCGGCGTTGACGAGGCACTGGATGACGGCCGGCTGACGAATCTCGGCGATCATCGTGCCGATCGCCGTCTTGCCCTGGGCCAGGTGCTGCTTCAATCGGTTCTGGGGAATGATCGGCATGGATGGTGTCGCGGGTCAGAGTGGGCGGACCGTGAGCGCTTCGAGGAGGGCGCGAAACGCCTTCCCGCGGTGGCTCACCGTGTCCTTGTCGTGGTCGGACGCTTCGCCGAAGGTGCGGCCAAGGTCGTCGCTCAGAAAATAGGGATCGTAGCCGAACCCGTTGCTGCCGCGGGGTTCAGGAAGCATCACGCCGCTGGCGGCCGCGTCAAACGCCTGGGGAATGCCTCCGCCCTTCCGAACCAGTACGAGGACGCAACGATAGCGGGCCCGTCGCCGGGCGTCAGGGGCACCGCCCAGCCGGCGGAGCAGCATGGCATTGTTGGCGGCGTCCACTTCGGCCGGTGTTCCGGTTGCCTGGGCCCAGCGCTTCGACCGAACACCCGGGTCGCCGCCCAGGCTGAAGACCTCGAGGCCACTGTCGTCGGCTACTGTCGGGAGTCCGGTTTTCCGGCAAAAATATTCGGCCTTGGCTCGCGCATTGGCCTCGAACGAGTCATGCAACTCGAGCCCGTCTTCCGCGGGAGACTGCACGACACCGGCATCGTCCGGAAAAAACAGGTCAAACGGCGCCCCGGCCAGGAGTCGGCGGACCTCACGCTGCTTCCCTTCGCTCCGGGTCGCGACCAGCAGGTTCACCAGCCGAGCGCCTTTCGCTGGGCCTCGAACAGCGAGCCGATCCCCCGCTCGGCCGAGCTGACAATCGCATCGAACTGGCTTCGGGTGAAGGTACCGTTTTCACCGGTTCCCTGGAGCTCGACGAAATCGTTGGGGGCGCGCATCACGATGTTGGCATCGACCTGGGCGTCCTTGTCCTCGGTGTAGGCAAGATCGAGCATCACCTCATCGCCGACCAGACCCACCGAGACGGCCGCCACCAGCTGGCCAAAGGGCGAGACCTGGCCGGTGCGTTTCGCCAGCCAGTCAAAGGCATCGACGAGGGCGACACAGGCCCCGGTGATACTGGCCGTGCGGGTCCCGCCGTCGGCCTGGAGGACGTCGCAGTCGATCTTGACGGTGTACTCGCCGAAGTCCCAACGGCCGACCGCCGCCCGGAGTGAACGACCGATCAGGCGCTGGATTTCCTGGCTGCGGCCGCCGGGCCCGTTTCGTTCCCGGCCGGAACGCTCCGCCGTGGCGCGGGGCAGCATCGCGTACTCGGCCGTAACCCAGCCCAGCCCGGAGCCCTTCTTGAAGGGCGGCACCCCCTGCTCCACCGACGCCGTGCAGTGCACGAGCGTCCCGCCGAACCGGACCAGGCAGGAGCCTTCGGCGTAGGGGTTTGCTCCCCGCTCGAGCACCACCGGGCGGAGCTGGTCGGAGGTACGTCCATCAATGCGAGCCACGAATACGCTCCGCAAGTAAAGAGGTAGACTGATGCGCTACGAGGGGAATGAGGGCCACTCTGCCGCCCCGGGATTCGACGACATCGGCCCCCACCACCGTGGCCCTGGTGTAGTCCGCGCCCTTCGCCAGAACGTCGGGAGCCAGAGCCTCGATCAGCGCGAGCGGCGTCGGGTCATCGAACAGCACGATTCGGTCGACAGCGGCAAGTCCCGCCAAAACCCGGGCCCGCTCCGTCTCGGGCACGAATGGCCGGCCGGTTCCCTTGGCCAGGGACCGGACCGAGGCGTCGGAGTTGAGCCCCACGATCAGGACATCGCCCATGGCCCGGGCATCTTCCAGGTAGGCGACGTGCCCGGCATGGAGGAGGTCGAAGACACCGTTGGTAAAGACAACCGGCCCGCTCGCCGCGCGTCGCCAGGCCAGGGCGTCACCCAGACCTACGATCTTCGCCGCCGAACCGAGAAATCGAGCCCCGGTCACAGGCGCTGATTGACCGAGAGTTTGAGGCGAATGGTCCGGCGGATCAGGGGGACGTCGATCAGCTCCGAGTACTCGGTCTCGATCGTAATCGCCCGGGGCACTTCAATCCGCACGATCCGGAACTTCGCCGCTTCCGCCGGCGCACCAATCTCCGCGACGTCGCCCTGCAGCTGGCGCAGAATGTCCGGATCGGTGTGGCTCCCGGCGAAGCGAGCCGCTTGTCCCATCCGGTCCTTGAGTTCCAGGTACCGCCACCAGATCCGGCCGACCCGGTTGCCGTAGTAGAGGACCACGAAGGTCAGCACGAGCGAAACCAGGCATCCGAGGGTGCTGACCCCCCGGGTCCGACGAGACGTCGCTACCATTGTGATTGGGCTCCGTCCACAATTTCGGTGATCAGGCGTTCGATGGCTTTCTTGCGCCCCTCGCTCTCGGCCGAGGTATAATCGCCCTCGACCGACAGTCCATTCCGTTCCCACAGGATCTTGTTGTTCTTCTGGTCGATGATCTGGACGTTGATGGAGATTTGAAGCTTGCGGCGGCTGACCTGGACGTTCTGATTCTGGGCCCCGCCAAACGCGATCGGAATGTCCGGTTCGTAGCGTTGAATGGTGCCCTTCACGACCGCGTCGGCGGCGGCCTCACCGGCCGGTCGCAAACCGAGGCGGCCCTGGACGGCCTCGCGGACGGCGCGGTTGATTTCGTTGGTGAGCGCGGGCTCCGCCGTAAGGTTCTCGAACGGGATGACCGCCACGGTCTTGATCGTCGGTGGGAACCCGGTCCCGCCGCCGAAGCCGTAGAGGAAGCAGCCCGTCAGAACGAGGCTAAGGCTGGGGAGGAGTCCACGTATCAGTCGCAAAGGGTTTGGCTTTCAGGTTGGACGAAAACGTGATATCGAGCCGGGCAGGGACACTGGGCACGATGAGACGGGCCGTGGCAGGCAACCCGTCGGGACCGAAGATCGTCTCGACCAGGCCGATCCGCTTGCCGGCCTGGCGGACCTCGGCCACGAGCCGGTTCGGTGTGGCGGACCGGAAGTAGTCCACCGTATCGGCTCCGGCCTGGAACCGCCAGGCGATGACGTTAGGTTCGGAGGCCCGCAACACCGCGGGCTGTCCGGCCGGCCGGTGAACTATGCCGAGCAGGGCCCAGAACAGCGGGTAGTTCGGAACCAGGCGTTTGACGTCGCTCTCCGGTTGGGCCCAGATGGCGGTGTCGCCGCTCACGAACGCGGACGCTCGGCCCGACCCCAGGGGCCCCTGCACGTCGAGGCGCGCCGAATCCGGCAGGGCGAACCGAATCCGCCCGCGGCCCCCCGCCGCCCCCTGATCGTCGCGAAACTGCCACCGGAAGCGGATTTCCCTCGCCTCGGCCGGCAGGCTCGCGCGGGCCCATGCTCTCGCACTGTCGGGCGACCCTGGCGCGAACGCCGCGGGCTTCGGAACCACGATACCGGCGGCCCCGCCGCAGGCGGCCGCGAAGGTCAAAGCCAGGGGAACGAGCCGGCGTGTCATGGGGTGCATGATAGTGGCGACCGGGGGCTTTGTCATTGCGAGGCCCTAGAGCCGTACCGGGTCCGCGGCGACCGGAAGCAGCTGAGCGACGTCGGCCGGCAACCGGTTCCAGTTGAAGTCCTGGTCGAGCACCATCAGGCTGGTTTCGGCCGTGGCGAGCAGGCGACCCGACGCCGAGTCGTCGATCGCATAGCCGAATATGATCCGGCGCGAGGCCAGATCCCGGACCCAGCACCGGACCTGGATCAGGTCATCATACTTCGCCGGCTGTCGGTAGCGCACCCGCGCTTCGCCCACGGCAAGGCGGATTCCCCGCCGCTCGAGGTCGGCGTAGGTCATGCCGGTCCGGCGAAGATGCTCAGTCCGGGCCACGTCACACCAGACGAGATACCAGGCGTGATACACGACGCCCATCTGGTCCGTCTCGCTGTAGTTGACCCGCAGTTCGATGACGGAGATGTCGCGACTCGCTTCCATGCCTTCCTCCCCGGTCCTATCTTCGGCCATGCTCGGCAATCGGCTGGTCATCGTGTCGGACGCTCACCTCGGGACAGTTCCCACCGAGAGCGACGACCGATTCCTCGCTTTCCTCGACCAGGTACCCGATCTGGGCGACGCCCTGCTCATCAACGGCGATCTGTTCGACTTCTGGTTCTCGTACCGCCGGGTCATTCCCCGCGCCGGCTTCCGGGCCGCCGCGTCCCTCGCCGTACTCGCGCGGCGAATGCCGGTCATGATGACCGGCGGCAACCACGATCGATGGGGCAACACCTTCTGGCAACAGGACGCCGGCGTTCGGTATGAACCCTCCGAGATCCGGTTTCGAGCGATGGGGCTGGATATCCTTGCGCTCCACGGCGATGGCATCGCCGAGGAGCACCGCTCGGCGCGCATCATGCACCGGATCACGCGGCACCCCCTGACCAGTTGGGCCTACCGGCTCATCCACCCCGATCTCGGCATCGGGCTGGTGGACCGGATGAGCACCCGACTGGCCGACTCCACCCGCGACGCCGCGGTGCTCGAGCGAGCCAGCGTTCGGCAGGCAGCGTGGGCCGAAGCGCGGCTCGCCGCGGATCCGTCGATCGGCCTCCTCGTGATGTCACACACCCACCGTCCGGCGCTGGCCGAGCCGTTCCCCGGGCGTCGCTACCTGAACCCCGGTGCCTGGATCGACGGCCGTCACTTCGCCATCGTCACCCCCGAGGCCGTCCAACAACGTCAGTTCGACGCCTAGTGCCCGCCTAGGGCGACGACCTCGGCCGCCGCCAGGCGCTCGCCAAGAAATCGTGATCCAACCGTCCGGAACCGCTCGGGATCGTCGCTGACGGCAAAGCGATGGAAGACCCGGCGGTCCGCATCTCCCGGAGCCAGCAGATCCCGCTCGGCCAGGAGACGTTTCAACTCGAGGCCGGTCTCTTCCGCGCTGTCAATCAGTGCCACCCCTGGCCCGGCCACCCGGGCCAGGAGCGGTTTGAGCAGCGGGTAGTGGGTGCAGCCGAGAACCAGCGTTCCAATCCCGCGTTGAAGTAACGGGGCCAGGTATTCGGCCGCCACGACCCGAGTCGCCTCGTGCTCGAACCACCCCTCCTCAACCAGCGGAACGAACAGCGGACAGGCGGCGGAGACCACCTCCGTTCCTGGCGCGACCGCGTCGATCGCGCGGTCGTAGGCGCGGCTTTGAATCGTCCCGGCGGTGCCGATCACACCGATGGGCCGCCCGGACGAATTGGCCCGAACGGCGGCGCGAGCACCCGGCTCGATGACGCCGATGACGGGCACGATGGTGGCATCCTGGAGCGCCTCGAGGGCATGGGCCGTACTGGTGTTGCAGGCGACGACGATGGCCTTGACGCCCTGGCGGACCAGCCAATCGGTGATCTCGAGGCTGTAGCGACGAACGGTGGCGGGTGACTTGGGACCGTATGGAACCCGCGCGGTGTCCCCGAAGTACACGGTAGAGTCGTTCGGCAGCGCCTGATAGATCGCCCGGGCGACGGTGAGGCCGCCCAGACCCGAATCGAAAATGCCGATCGGCGCCCGGTTCACCGGAAGGGAAACGGGACCGACGCGACGGCCAGCACGCCGCCGCCCGGCGCGGGAACGACCCGGAAACTGACGTCCCGGGGAAACTCGTGAAGGTGCGTGGCGACGAAGCCCTCCACCCCGGCGAAGAGGTGGTTGAAGCCCAGAAAGATGAGCCAGTCCTGGCGCTGGCGGCGCTTGCCCGTGAGCCGGGCGGTGTCGGCCGCGACCCGGGTGAGGTAGCTGATCTCGCGGGCGGTCTTCATCGTCATGCCTAACGCGGCTCCTTCGAGGGAGATGAAGATCGCGCCGGTCAGCTTCCGGTCGAGCCGGGCCTGGGCCCAGCCCGGCACGGCGAGCGACATGACGAACGCCGTCATTGGCTTGAGAGGACGGGCCAGCGGATTGGTCGTATCCGCGACCGCCGGCGCGGTCGAGGCCGGTACCGGTGGCGCGGGTTTGGGACGGGCGGCCTGACCGGCCATGCGGCCGGGGGCACCAACCGAGACCGCGGTGACCAGAAGCCACCCGGCGGCGCGATGGCGGGAGCGTGTGGGAATCGAACCCACCGAAGTGACCGAAGGCCCCTTCATCGCGGTTTTGAAGACCGGCCGAGCCACCAGGCCCGATCCACCCCCTCAAGACTCATCGCACCGCCACGCATTCGATCTCGACCCGGACCCCGCGGGGCAGCCCGAGGCACGCCACCGTGGAGCGAGACGGGCGGTGGTCGCCGAACGCGCGGGCGTAGACCTCGTTCATGGCGGCAAACTCCGCCATGTCGGCAAGGAAGACGGTGGTCTTCACGACCTTCGAAAAGCCCGAGCCGGCCGCCTCGAGCACCGCGGCCATATTCTTGAAGACCTGCTCGGTCTGCGCCGCCACGCTGCCCGGCACGACTTCCATGGTGGCCGGGTCGAGGGCGATCTGGCCCGCGGTGTACACCATGCCGTTCACCACCGTCGCCTGGGAATAGGGGCCGATCGCCTTCGGCGCCCGCTCGGTGCTGATGATTTCGATGTTCGCCATCGCTGCCTCGGTTCTAGAAGAGTCCTTCGATCCGACCGTCCGCATGGACCCGGATCGCTTCCGCCGACGGGGTCTTGGAAAGGCCCGGCATGGTCATAATCTCGCCCGCGAGCGCCACCACGAACCCGGCCCCGGCCGAAGGATAGACGTCCCGGATCGTGATCCGGAAGCCTTTGGGCCGGCCGAGTTTGGCCGGATCGTCCGAGAACGAGTACTGGGTCTTGGCGATACAGATCGGCGTCTGCCCCAGTCCCATCGCTTCGCATTGGGCGATGTTGCGATCGGCGGCGGCGGCGTAATCCACGCCATCGGCGCTGTAGATCTCCCGGGCGATGGTCTCGATCTTGGCCTTGATCGGAAGCGCGGCGTCGTAGAGCGGCTTGAACCGCGCCTTGCCTTCGTCGAGCACGGCAATGATTTCCTTGGCCACCGCCTCGCCCCCCTCCCCGCCCCGGGCCCACACATCCGAGAGCGCCGCCCGCACGCCCCATGTCGAGGCGGCCTCAAGTACAGCCTGCAACTCTTCGGGCGAGTCCGAGACGAAGCGGTTCAGCGCCACCACCACCGGCAACCCGAACTTGGCCAGGTTCTCGACATGGGCCTGCAGGTTCACCAACCCGCGGGTGAGCGCCGCCACGTCCGTTGCGCCGAGCTTATCCTTCTTGACGCCGCCATGCATCTTGAGCGCCCGCACCGTGGCGACGATGACCGCCACTTCCGGGTTGAGGCCGCCGAACCGGCACTTGATGTCGAGAAATTTTTCGGCGCCGAGGTCGGCACCAAACCCGGCCTCGGTCATCACGATGTCGCCGAGGGAGAGCCCAAGCCGCGTCGCCACCAGTGAGTTGCAACCATGGGCAATGTTCCCGAAGGGACCGCCGTGCACCAGCGCCGGTCCACCCTCGAGCGTCTGGACCAAGTTCGGAATGATCGCATCCTTGAGAAGCAGCGTCATCGCGCCGGACGCCTTCAAGTCCGCCGCCGTCACCGGCTTCTTGTCCCGGGTCAGGGCGACGATGATCCGGCCGAGCCGGGTCTCGAGATCCTGGAGATCGGTCGCGAGGCAGAGAATGGCCATCACCTCGCTGCCGGGAACGATCACGAACCGTTCCTCGCGCGACGGGCCGCCGTTCAGACCGCCCAGGCCCACGACGATTTGCCGGAGCGCCCGGTCGTTCATGTCGATGGTTCGGGGCCAGGTGATCCGCCGGCTGTCGATCCCGAGCGAATTCCCGTGGTGGATATGGTTGTCCAGCATCGCCGACAGGAGGTTGTGGGCCGACGTAATGGCGTGAAAGTCCCCGGTAAAGTGAAGATTGATTTCATCCATCGGCACGACCTGGGCGTAGCCGCCGCCGGCCGCCCCGCCCTTGACCCCGAACACCGGGCCCAACGACGGCTCGCGAATGCAGATTACTACTTTCTTGCCCAGCCGTCGGAGCGCCTGGCCTACACCGACCGTCACGGTGGATTTGCCTTCGCCGGCCGGCGTCGGGTTGATGCCGGTCACCAGCACCAGGCGGCCCGTCGGGGTTCGGGCCTTGATGGCCTCGGCCGTGATCTTGGCCTTGTTCCGTCCATAGGGCAGGATCTCGTCGGCCGAGAGACCCAGGTCAGCGGCCACGTCGGCGATGGGTCGAAGCTTGGCGGCCTGCGCGATGGCGATGTCGGAAGGCACTGCGGTCACGGTCGGACCTCCAGAGTCAGTCAGTCTTGAGCCGATTGCCAAACAGGCGGACGGCGTTGGTCGTCGTCCATTCCACGAGACGGTCGAACGGCACACCCATCACGGCGGCGAGCCGGGTCGCGGTGTGGACCACGAATGAGGGCTCGTTGCGTTTCCCCCGATTGGGAACCGGCGCCAGATACGGCGCGTCGGTCTCCACCAGCAGTCGCTCGGTCGGAACGGCCCGCAACTCGTCGTCGAGGTGCCACGACTTGAAGGTGATCATCCCGGACAACGAAACGTAGTGCCCCAGCCCCACGGCGACCTTGAGAAGCCCCGCACCGCTCGAGAACGAATGCATCACGGCGATCACCCGGGGATGGTTCCGGAGAATGGCCGCCATGTCATCGTCCGCCTCGCGCGCATGGATCACCGCTGGTTTCCCCGCGGTCTCGGCGATGTCGAGCTGGGCTTCGAACGCGGCCCGCTGCTCGTCGCGCGGGGAATGGTCGTAATGGTAGTCCAGACCCATCTCGCCGGCCGCGACCACCAGCGGATCCCGGAGCGCGCCGGCGAGCCATTGGGCCAGCGCAGGCGACCATCGCCGCCCCTCGTGGGGATGGAGGCCCGCGGTGAGCGACAACTGGGCGTGGCGCGCCACGATCGGCCGGGCCCGTTCGTAGGTCTCCGGCATCTCGCCGATGACCACCGCGTGCCCGATCCCGGCCGGCGCCAGACGCGACACCACCTCGTCGACGTCGGCCTCAAAGGCTGCGTCGGCGAGGTGGCAGTGCGTGTCGATCAGTTGAGGCACCGGCGTGGCGGCCCGGGACTCCTTACGTCACCGGCTGCGCGCGGGCCGCGGCGGCCGCTGTCGCCTGCGCGGCCCGGGCGCCGACCACGGCCCCGACCTTGGGCGGCCACCGGGTCTCGATCCACAGCAGGACCGGGGCGGCGATGAAGATCGACGAGAACGTGCCGGTAAACACGCCGAAGAACATGACCAGGGCAAACGGCCGGATCACCTCGCCCCCGAAGATCGACAGGGCAAGGAGGGTCGACAGCGTGGTACCGTGGGTCAGGATGCTCCGTGGCAGCGTTTCGTTGATCGACCGGTTGAGGATCGAAATCAGATTGTCCCGGCGGTGCTTGTGAAGATTCTCGCGAACCCGGTCGAAGATGATGATCGTATCGTTCAGCGAGTACCCGACCATCGTCAGGAAGGCCGCCACAACCACCAGACTGACCTCGAGGCGCATCGCGGCCACGAAGGCGATGGTCGTGAGGACGTCGTGGGCGGTCGCGACGATCGCGGCGAGACCAAACCGCCATTCAAACCGGTAGGCCAGGTACGCCAACACCGCGAAGAACGACAGGAAGATCGCCAGGAACGCCTGGGTCCGAAGCTCGCCGCCGACCTTCGGCCCGACCGCCTCGGTCCGGATGACCTGAAACTTGCCCTCGCCGATCACCTTGTTCAGCCCGGCCAATACGGCCGCCGAGGCGGCCTGGGTGTCGTTGGCATCTTTTTGCTGACTGGCGTTCCGGGCCCGGATCACGAACTCGCCCGCCCCGCCAAAGCTCTGGACTTCGGCGCCCCGGAGGCCCTGGCCGTCCAGCCCGGTGCGGAGCTGGTCGTCGGTGATTCTGGCGTCGGTCTTGATCTGGAGCAGCGTGCCGCCAGTGAACTCAACGCTGTACTGGATGCCCGGCGTGATCAGCAGGATCGCGCCGACGAACAGGATGGCCGCGGTGATGCCGTACGCATACTTCCGAACGGCGATGAAATCGTAGGCCGCGTCCTTGAAC
>JANXXJ010000254.1 GCA_025350665.1 Gemmatimonadota bacterium
GCCCGGTCCAGCTTGAGCAACTGGTACTCGTCGAGCGTGGTTCCGCTGTAGATCATCAGCACCTGTTTGCCGGTTGCGATGTCGGCGGGGAAGAGGTCGGTGACGATCAGGTCCGGCTCGCGGACGATCTTCGCGTGGTTCCGCGCCGCGATCCGCTCGGCTTCGGCGATCATCCCGTCTGCATCGTCCGGGGTGAGCACCTCGGATAGGGCCAGGCGCTTCACGCCGCCGCCCACCATCTCGGCGAAGGCACCGATGGCGCCCAGAGCATAGGAGCGGCGGTCGATCGCCGGTTCGGGCATCACCGGATGCGGCCCGGGTGCGAGGTCGCGGAGGGTGCGGTCCAGTTCGTCTCTCGGAAACCATCGGCCCCGGATCATGACGCCCCGGCGATCGGTCAGATGATTCAGCGATTCGATCGGGTTCCCGCCAACCAGTTGCAGATCGGCGTCATAGCCCACGGCGACGGCGCCCTGTTGACCGGCCTGGTGGAGGAACTCGGCGGCGCTCAGGGTGGCAAGGCGGAGAATGTCGGCCCGCGGAATGCCGGCCCGTTCGTAGAGCAGCAGTTCGTCGTGGAAGGCCCAGCCGGACAGCCACGAATCGGTCCCGATCATCAGGTGCGCACCGCCCCGGAAGAGCGCGGCGGTGAATGCGAGTTGGGGTTCGATGGCGCGGCCCGATTCCGCGAAGTCCGCATCGGTGTAGTCGGCGAGGTAGCTGATCTTCGAACGATCGGGCACGTTGTCCTTCCCGAGCAACGCCACCTCGGGCCGAGCCATCAGCCGGCGATACTCGGCCGACGGCAGCATGTCCATCGCGCCGACCACGAAGGTCGGCACGTTCCACACGCCCGCGGCCACCGTGCGTTTCACGAGCGCTGGAAACCGGGCCCGGTCGATGTTGTTCCAGGCGAGGGTTCGGGAACGGAGCGTGGCGCCGGGCTGGATCGGGGCGTCCCTGGGGACCAGCTCGGCGATGTAGCCGCGGAGGTGCTCGATCGAGGCCTGATGGGCCGCGAGGGCTCCGCTCAGACCGGCGGCAAACGGCACGTGGCCGGCGACGGGCATGCCGAGTTCCCGGGCCACGGTGACGATGGTGTCGTAGACCGCTTTGGGGACACTGTTGTAGACCTTGATGAAATCGAAGCCGGCTCGATGCTGGGCCTCCACCTCGGCGCGGGCCCGGGCAGGATCGGTGAGCACCTTCATGGCCGGCTGGGAAGGCGGATTGCCGTCGATGATGGCGCCGGCGGCGACGATCCTCGGTGCGGAGAGCGTCCCGGCCTCCGCCTCGCGCCGCCAGCGCAGGGTGGCGGTATCGCCCCACATCACGCGAATCCGGGTGATGCCGTTGGCGAGATAGGTGTGGAGATCGAACGGGCTCGACGGATGGGTGTGCATGTCCGCGAAGCCCGGCAGCAGATACTGGCCCTGGCCATGAATCCGGACGGCGTTCGAGGGAATCGCGGCCATGGGGGCAGGGCCGACCCAGGTGATCCTCCCGCCCTGCACGATCACGGTCTGATGGGCCAGGACGCCGGGGCGGCTGACCGGGATTACAGACACGTCGATGAAGGCGGCCGGGGGAACGGTGGCCTGGAGCAGAACCGCGGCAAGCCTCAGCATGGCGCTCAGGGAGCCTTGGCCGTCGCGAGCGGAGCCGATTCCGTGATTCGCTCGAACCGGAGCCGGCGGACGCGGCCCGATCCGGTCAGGAAGGCGTTGACCCTGCCGTCCTTTCCGCGAACCGCGCGGACCAGTCCCACCCCGAAGCCGCCGCCGGATGAGATGTAGGTGTCCTTGAACACCGGCGTCAACCGGGTCGGCGCAAACTTCCGGCGGTGGACCAGCAGCGTGTCGCCCGCCGCGCGGATCTCCCAGACCGCGTCGACCTCGGGGCTCCAGTAGCGGCCGACCAGCGCCGGGCGGTCCGCGGCCGTTGGCGTCCAGTCGGCGACCTTGGCCCACGACGCGGCTTCACCGTTGGTCGTCCGGATCAACACGGTTCCGTCCGGCCGGCGGGTCACGGTGCCCGGGCCGGCGCCCATCCACCACTGTCCGGCGGTCCCGGTTTCGCGGAGCCTGGTGCCACCGGCAAGGCCGACTCCGGCCCGCCACACCGCGACGCCGCTGTCGACCGCCAACCGGGCTACGGCTTCCAGCGATTCGCTCCAGTAGAGGCCCTCGAGTCCTGAAATCGTCGCCGCGGGCACCGGTGCGGGCGGGGTGGGCTCGGCTCCGAGTTCGTTGGCCAGCGCCGCGTCCGCCGTCAGCTCCGCCAACCGGACGGGATTGGCAACGCCGGACGAGTTGCAGAGGACCGAGACGCCCGAGCCGGTGGCCGGGAAGTGAAGCAGGTGCGACGAGTACCCGGGGTCGCCGCCGCTGTGGGAAACCGTCGGCACGCCGCGATAGACGCCGCGGACCGAGATGCCGAGTCCGTAGCGGAGGGTGTCGCCGCTGGTCAGGACGGCCGGCCGGAATATTTCGTCGAGCAACCGGCGGCCGCCGACCAGGCCGGAGTCGAGCTGCCGGTGCCAGCGCGCCAGATCGACCACCGTGGTGAACAGGCTAGTGGCGCCGACGGTCGAGTAGTTGGGGACGGTTTCCTTCCACTCGCCGGCTTCGTAGGTGTGGCCGCGGGTCCGGCCGGACACGATGTGGTGGTTGTCGTCGTGGAAATGGGTCCGGGTCATGCCGAGGGGCTGGAACAGGGCCGAGTCGGCGTACTCGCGGAGGGAGCGACCGGTGACCCGCTTGACCACGATGGCGGCCAGGCTGAATCCGGTGTTGCTGTAGGACCAGTCGCTCCCGGGGGGAAAGTTCAGGACCTTCTGCCGCGACACGATGTCGAGCACGTCCTGCTCGGTGATCAGGTCGTCACCCAGCCGCCAGCCGCCGGCGATCAGCAGGTTCCACTGGTCGCGGATCCCGCTGGTGTGCTGCAGCAGCCGGCGGATGGTGATCGGCGCCTCGTAGACCGGCAGCTCGGGGATGTACTTGCGGATGTCGTCGTCGAGCGAGATCCGGCCGCTCTGGGCGAGGAGGGCCAGGCTCGTGGCGGTGAACTGCTTCGAGACCGAGGCGACATGGAAGATCGACTGGGGCGTGATGGCGAGGCCCTGAGCCAGGTCCGCCATGCCGTAGCCGCGGGCGAAAATCAGCTTGCCGGCCTGCACCACGCCCACGGCGCAGCCGGGGCGGTCGGTGCCGCGCTGGTTGGCGAAGATCGAATCGATGCGGGTGGCCCAGGTCTGGGCGGCCAGAGCGTTCGGCGCAACCGCTAGGAGAGCGGCCGCGGTCCGCCACCGGAGTGAAGTGATCATGATGTTGTCGACTCGATTGAGGTCGCGGCTGACATTACTTGGCGAACGTGGTCACCGTACCGTCGGGGGCGAGCTTCCTGATCGCGTTGTTGTCGATGTCTGCGATGAAGAGACTTCCCTTGCTGTCATAGGCCATGCCCTTGGGAAAGTTGAACAGCGTGGACTGGGTTCGGAACCGCCACGGGTGGAGTTTGGGCGGCCAAGATGCCGGGAAACGCGCCGCTGGCGAGTACCAGCATCTTGGCCATGATCACGTCAGGCTTTCGCCAGGTCCGCCACCGCTCCCGCCAGCTTCTTGACCCGGGCGGAGTCGCCGGCCCGCCCAGCGTCCTTCTCGATCTCGCCGGCGAGCCGCTCCAGCGCGGCGCGGCGACCTTCGCCCTCGAGTTTCTCCGCGCCTTTGAGGCCGGCCGCGATCCGGCTGGTCCGGGCCGGGGCCAGGCCCCGGTTGCGCACCAGCTGGTCGAGGTACGACCGAGCCACCGCGAAGCTCGCCGGCCAGACGAACGGCTCCTGGTGCTGCGGGTTGAGCTGTTCCACCCGGGCCGATTCGGCCGCCTCGATTTCGTTCTTCGACAACATCGGGCCCGGCTTGAGGCGGAGTAGATCCAGCCCGCGGGCGATTTCCGACCCGACCACGAACCCGTTGTACCAATAGGCGCCCCACTGCCCGCCCATGGTGAGCTTGTCGCCGGATACCGGGCCCCGGTCGAAGAATCCGATTTCGACCGGCTTGGCGGGGTTGGTGATGTCGACCATGGCCAGGCCGCCCTGGTACCAGCCTTGCACGATGATGTCGCGGCCCGGGACCGGGATCATCGAGCCGTTGTGGGCGACGCAGTTCTCCTGCTCGGTCTGGGGTGCCGTCATTTTGTAGAAACTCCGCGAGGCGAGCTTCCCGTCCTGAAGCGAATAGATCGCGTCGGCGCCCCAGGTCGGGCGGTCAGTGGCCCGGCAGCGCGGCGCCACGCCGCCGCCCCACTCGTCGGTGAAGAGCACCGTGGTGGCGTCGTTGTTGAAGTTGGCGGAGTGCCAGTAGGCGAAGTTGGGATCGGAGACCTCGGTGATCCGCTTGGGATGGGCCGCGTCGCGAATGTCGATCAGGATCCCGTTACCCGAGCAGGCCCCCGCGCCCAGTCCCTTGGCCGGATAGACGATGATGTCGTGGCACATGTTGGTCGGCGCGGTGGTCTGGGTCCCGGGGCCGTGGTCGCCGGCCTTGGCGAGTCCGTCGGGGTTGCCGGCCGCGTCCGCGAAGAGCCGGGCGATGTTGATGATCTTCGCGGTCTGGGGCGCCGCGAGCGGCACCTGGATCACCTCGGTCTGGAAGAGCGAGGTGTTGGGATCCTCCTGAGCCGATTTCCCGCTGCACCCCGCCAGCTCGCTCGGCGAGCGGACGTTGCTGGTGCCGGAGACGTAGACGTAGAGGTTGTCCTTGTCGTTCGGGTCGGTCACCAGTGTGTGGGTGTGCGACCCGCGGCAGGTCTGGATCGCGGCGATCTGCTTGGGGTGATCGATGTCGCTGATGTCGAAGATCCGCACGCCCCGGAATCGGGCCGACACCACCGAGTCTCCCATGCTCTTGCCGCCTTCGGTCCCGCAGTCGACCCGGCCGTTCGGCATCTCGACCGAGAGGAACAGCAGGTTCCCCCAGACCGAGGGATCGCCCTGTCCACCGGGGCAGGGATACGCCAGGCGGAGCGTGGGATTGGTCGGGGTGGAGATGTCCCAGACCTGGAAGCCGTAGAAGTTCCCCTGGAAGACGAAATTCCCCCGAAAGGCCATGTCGGAGTTCATGTAGAGGAAGTTCCCCGGACCGGCCGGGTCTTCGAGAGCGGCCGGCTTCCTGGCGGCCGCCACCAGCTCGAGCCCGCGTGACGCGATCCCGGCGTCATACAGGCCGGGCTTCAAGCCGACCCGGGGATCCTTGTTGGGGGGCGTTTTTTTGGCGACGAGCTTGCTGGTCTTGGGCACGTCCTGGGCCGCCAACGACGGCACGCCACGCGCCGCCAACATGCCGACACCGAGGGCCAACACGACACGACGGGCTATCGAATTCATGGGAGGTCTCGCTGGGTGGGTGGAAAGCTAGGGTTTGAGAAGGGCACGCATCCGAGCGATCTCGGCGCGCTGGTCGGCCTCGATGTCCGAGGCCATGGTGTACACCACGGCGTCTTGGGCGGCGCCCCTGGTGCCGTAGAGGGCGGTCACCATGGTGATCGCCCCTTCGTGGTGCTGGATCATTCCTTCGAGGAACAGCCGCTCGAATTCGCGCCCGGTCGCGGCGGCCAGCCGGGCCATCTGCTCCGGGGTCAGCATCCCCGGCATCAACGCGCCGTGGTCGTGGTGCTCCGGGTGCGCCGCCGGGTCAGGCGCCTCGGCTCCGTGCTCCAGGAGCCACCGGCGCATCAGCTTGATCTCGTCGCGCTGCGAGACGATGATCCGCTCCGCCAGGCTGTTCAGGGGGCCGTTTTTGGTTCGGCTGGGCAGCAAGGCGCTCATCGTGATGGCCTGGGCGTGATGGGCGATCATCCCCTGCAAAAAGGCGGCGTCCGCCTGGACGTATCGCGGCGCCGGCTGGCCGACCGCTGCCCGCGGCGATGCCGCCGCGATCAGCGCCACCGCCGTGAGACACCGCGGGTACCAGCGTCCGGGGATCCTCATCGTCCGGGTAAAGTACTGCCGGTTGCAGGAATAGGCAGGTCCCGCCGGAGCCGGTGGCGATCACCGTCGCAATCGAAAGAGCAAGACCGGGGTAGTTCCCTCATGGCGGGTCCCTCCGCTTTGGGGTAATTTGCGACGGTTTTCGGAGGTTCTCCTTTACATAGGTCGGGTGACTTGGCCCTCAAGACTCGACGTCGTGCGCGGGCCCCGCAATGGTGGCGGGAGACCTCGCGTGGTTGATGCCATTGCGCGGCTGACGGCCGCGCTGGCGGACCGGTACCGCGTCGAGCGCGAGATCGGCGCCGGCGGGATGGCCACGGTGTACCTGGCCCAAGACCTCAAGCACGATCGCAAGGTGGCCCTCAAGGTCTTGAAGCCGGAACTCGCCGCGGTGCTCGGCGCCGACCGGTTCGTGGTGGAAATCAAGACCACGG
The DNA here is from genome assembly GCA_025350665.1 of Gemmatimonadota bacterium. Classification (GTDB taxonomy): domain Bacteria; phylum Gemmatimonadota; class Gemmatimonadetes; order Gemmatimonadales; family GWC2-71-9; genus SHZU01. The sequence continues at coordinate 6,427 of JANXXJ010000254.1, forward strand.
CCGCCCTCCAGCATCCCCATATCCTCCCGCTGTTCGACTCCGGCACGGCCGACGGGTTCCTCTACTACGTGATGCCGTTCATCGACGGCGAGACGCTCCGCGTGAAGCTCGACCGGGAGACCCAGCTCGGTGTCGACGAAGCGGTCCGGATCGCGACCGACGTGGCGAGCGCGCTGCAGTACGCCCACACCCACGGGGTGATCCACCGCGACATCAAGCCGGAGAACATCCTGCTGCACGACGGCCGGCCGATGGTGGCCGACTTCGGCATTGCGCTCGCCGTGAGCGCGGCAGCCGGCGGACGGATGACCGAGACGGGCTTGAGCCTCGGGACGCCGCATTACATGAGCCCGGAGCAGGCGACGGCCGAAAAGGAGATCACGGCCCGGAGCGACGTCTACTCGCTCGGCAGCGTGCTCTACGAGATGCTGGCCGGCCAACCCCCGCACCTCGGCGGGTCGGCCCAGCAGATCATCATGAAGATCATCGCCGAAACGCCGCAAGTGGTGACGGCGCTCCGGAAGTCGGTGCCGCCGAACGTCGCGGCGGCGGTGGCCAAGGCGCTCGAGAAGTTGCCGGCCGACCGGTTCGAAAGTGCCAAGGCGTTCGCCGACGCGCTTGGGAATCCGGCGTTCACCGTCCGGGTTGGTACGGCGGTGGCTGGGGGTACCTCCGGCGCGGCCCGCCAATGGAAGCGGATCACCATCGTGATGACTGCCGCCGCGGCGGCGCTCGGGCTGCTCCTGATCCGGAGCACGCTGGCGCGGCGCGCCGGCCCGCTGCCGACCTCCCCGGTTGTGAGCTTCGCTCTTACGGACGACCCGGCGGTGCGGGTCGTGACCGCCTGGACGCGACCGTTCGCGCTCTCACCCGACGGACGCACCATCGTGTACACGGCCGCGACCGACAGCTCGGACGCCCAGCTCTGGGTGCGGACCCTCGGCGAGCCGCGCCCCCGGGCGCTCGAAGGGACCGAAGGCTCCGCGAACGCTGCGCTCTCCCCCGATGGCGAGTGGGTCGCCTACATCGGGGGTGAGCAGGAGCTCCGGAAGGTCCGCTTGAGTGGCGGTCCATGGGTGAAGGTCGCGGCCCTGACGTCGCTGGCCGCGGCGTTGAGCTGGGCCTCCAATGACGAGATCTATTTCGAGCAGATCGGCCCCGACGATGGGATTCACCGCGTCAACGCGAATGGCGGGTCGACCACGCTCGCCATCCCGCTCGACACCGCGGCCGGCGAAGTGCGGCAGCGTCGGCCCCTGGTGCTGCGCGAGGCGGGGGTGGTCGCGTACGGCAGTTACGCGGCCGGTCTCGACGAGCCCACGCTCGTGCTGTACCGGATCGCCGACGGCAAGCGGGTGCGGCTCGGGATTCCTGGTATCGGACCACTTGCGCTCATCGACGATCACCTCGTCTACGCGCGTGCCGATGGCGGGCTCATGGCCATCGCGCTCGACGCGAAGGCAATGCGGGTGATAGGGGAACCGGTCGGCCTCACGCCGCGCGTCGCGGCCAGCCGCACGGGAACTGCCGTCGGCCTCTCGGAAGGCGGGACGCTGGTGTATCTGACGGCAGGGGCGAAAGGGAAAGCGCGCCTGGAAGTCGTGGATACGACGGGGGCCTCGCGGCCGCTTCCGGGCGAGTACCTCGTGCAAGGGGTGCCGCGGGTCTCGCCGGACGGCCGCCGCATCGTCGCGGCCATCGGCGCCGGGGCTGGCAGCGGCACCGTGCTTCGTGGGGTCCCATCCGATCTCTGGGTCGTCGATCTCGCAACGGGCGAGCCCACGCGGCTGACCACCGATGGTGCCGCGTCGTCCCCGTCATGGATGTCGGACGGCAAGCGCATCGTTTACTCGAGAGTCGTGGGGGCCGGCGTCGAGCTCTGGTCGATCCCGGTCGACGGCAGCGCGCCGGCGTCCCGTCTCGTGGCGGTGCCGGGGATTCCGCTGGCCTCGGCGACGGTTCCCGATGGGCGTTCGGTGATCGTTGCGACCTCGTTGAGGGGCCCCACCGCGAACGCTCTCCTGCGCATCTGGCTCGACGCGAGCGGGCGCACCGACACACTCGCGCTCTCGAGCCGCGACCGGGTCAGGCCCGAGGATCCACGGGTCTCCCCCGACGGGCGGTGGGTGGCCTACCTCGATCGCGCGACGTCGGAGGTCTGGGTGCGGTCGCTGGAGAACAACAGCGTGCTGCAGGTGTCGGTGACGTCGTCGCAGTACAATCCGGCGGTTTGGGGAGCCGACAGCCGGCACGTCTACTATCTGGGGTTGGGCGGCCTCGTGGAGATCGAACTCTAGACCAGCCCGTCGCTCGCGGTCAAGCGACGGGGCGTCGTCCGCCGGTTTCCCCAGACCAACGGCCAGCGTGACTACGACCTTTCGCCGGATGGCCGGACCTTTGTGGTCGTGACGCCATTGCGGGGGCCGACGGAGACCTTCGTGGTCGTCGACTGGGCCGATGAGGCGCGCCGGGTGTGGCGTGGCGGAGGCGCGAAGTGAGGCGGATTGGCGACAGCGACGCGTCGGTCCACGTCGCCGTGGTGTTCAACTTTCTGGCCGAGTCGAAGCGCTTGATGCCGAGCCCATGACCGACGTGCCAGGTACCTTGATACCCGGGTCTGGTCCGATCTCCCAGACCACCCACCTACACCATGGAGAACCCGCCATGTCGATCTCCCGAGCCGGCCTCCTGGCCGGCATCGCCACCCTCCTCGCGGTCGTCATGTCTGTCCCGACGGAGGTCGCGCTGGCCCAGCCGCAAGACGGGGTTGGTATCAAGGCGGGCGACACCGTCACCGTGGCCACGGGCCAGGGGTGGGTCATGGGGATCGTGGTCAGCGCCGAGGGCCACCTCTTCAACGTCCGGATCATCAACGGGCCGACGGTATTCAAACGCTACCCCGCCGAGTTGCGGCGGCGTGGGAAGCTGACCGCGTATGATCATGCCAACGGCATCTACGAGGTGGGTGACCGCGTGAAGGTCGACTATCAGGGCCAGTGGATCGACAGCCGCATCATCACGGGCATGGGAATGGAGTACCAGGTGGAGCTTCCGGGGAACCTGATGTCGTGGGCCAAGCCGGAGCAGATCCGGTTCGTGAGCGAGGCGCCACCCAAGGACGTGGCCAAGGCGGGCAAGCCGCCTCGTCCCGGGCTGGTGAGTTGCGCCGGGAAGATCGAGGGACGCTACGCCGCCGCCGGCCCCACACCCATGCAGATGACCTTCCGGTCCGGCAAGGTGACCCTCTCGATGATGGGCGACAACCAGGTCGGGGAGTGCTGGACCGGTGGAGGGAAGATCTTCGTCACGCTGCCCGGTGAACAGGGGGCGATGGAGATCGACATCAACGACGACGGCACGCTGCAGACCCCTCTTGGCGCGCTGACGAAGAAGGGGCAGTAGGTGCTGCCGGAACGTCTCGCCACGGCTTTGAGCCATAGCTACCGGATCGAGCGCGAGCTCGGCCAGGGCGGCATGGCCACGGTGTACCTGGCCGAGGACCTCAAGCACAAACGCAAGGTGGCCCTCAAGGTCCTCCGGCCCGAACTCGCCGCCGTGCTCGGCGCCGAGCGCTTCGTCCAGGAGATCACCACCACGGCCGCCCTGCAGCACCCGCACATCCTGCCGCTGTTCGATTCCGGCACCGCGGACGGATTCCTTTACTACGTGATGCCGTTCATCGACGGCGAAACCCTCCGCGCCAAGCTCGACCGGGACACCCAGCTCGGCGTGGAGGAAGCCGTCCGGGTTGCCGTCGAGGTGGCGGACGCGCTGGAGTACGCCCATCAACATGGCGTGATCCATCGCGACATCAAGCCCGAGAACATTCTCCTCGCCAACGGCCGGCCGATGGTGGCCGACTTCGGGATCGCGCTCGCGGTCAGCGCGGCGGCGGGCGGGCGGATGACCGAGACCGGGCTCTCGTTAGGTACCCCGCACTACATGAGCCCCGAGCAGGCCACGGCCGAAAAGGAAATCTCCGCTCGCTCGGACGTCTACTCGCTCGGGTCCG
>JANXXJ010000203.1 GCA_025350665.1 Gemmatimonadota bacterium
TCGGTCTCGAGGATGTCCTGCTCCGGGTATCGCAACTGCTGCAGGACTGTCCCGAGATCCGGGAGCTGGACATCAATCCGCTCATGGCCTATCCCGGCGGGGCGATGGCGGCCGACGCCCGGGTGGTGCTCTCCGCCTAACGCCATGCCCGGGCTGGGGCCGGGCTCACGCGCCAGACCCACCACAGGAACAGCAGCTGAAGCGGGAGCCGGGCCCAGAGCAGCAGCTCTTTCGAGAAGGGTAGAGCGGCCGCCCTGGCGTTCAGCAGCATCTGGATGTTGGCCGGGAAGACGGCAAGGAGCAGCGCCATCAGCCCAAGACCAGCCGCTCGCCGGAGCCGCGGGATCAGCAGCCCGACCCCGCCGGCGATTTCCGCCACGCCGCTCACCTGGACCATGGCGAGGTGGGCCGGTACCCAGGCCGGCATCATGGCGAGATAGAATCCCGGCATCACGAAGTGCCCGATCCCGGCCGCCACAAAGAAGAGCGCGCATAACGCCCGCCCCGCCGTCAGATCACCCATGCGTCAACAGTTCCTCGGCGGCGCGAACCCCATGGTCGATCGCGGCGTCGGTGTAGGAGTAGGCACCGGCATCCGCGTTGGCGATGGTGATCCGGCCGAACGGCCGGCGAGCCACCTCGCAGGGCTGCTCGCCCCGGTGGAGCCAGAAATCATCGTAGAGCGAGTTGTACTGGTAGGCGTAGCCGTGGGGCCAGCGGTTCACCGTGATGCCAAGGATGTCCCGGCCCGGCTCGAAGCCGCCGGACCCCAGGACCCGGCCCAACTGCTCGCGGATGGTCGCCTCGATGGTCGTGAACGCGGTCGTATAGAGTTCGGTCCGGCCGGCGCGGTGCTGGTCCTTGATCGGCAGGCCGGGTTTGCAGGCGGCCTTCGAGAGATGCAGCACGATCGGTTCCTCGAGCCGCCGGGCGTGGTGATAGCCGCCGATCGTCACCGGAAAATCGAGGTTGACGCTAGTGTGAAAAAACCCCGGCGTCTGGATGCTGTTGACCCCGAGCTTCTGGAACGCGGTCCAGTTCCGAACGAAGACGTTGGTATAGACCAGCGGTACCTTGATCGCGAAGGCGAGGGCTGTGCGTTGCAGGTCGGGCAGGGCCGGACAGAGATGGGGAATGACCTGGTGCCAGCAGGCCAGCACGACCGCGCCGGCCGAGACCGAACGGGGCCGGCCCTGCTCGAGATAGACAACCTCCGTCGGCCCGGCTCCGGAACCCGGCGTCACTCGCACCGCCGGGCTCCGGAGTCTGATCCGAACCGACCGGCCGGCCTGATCGAGCTGGGCGTAGTCGGCCCGGGCGGTGACGACGTCGTCCGCCGTCGATCCCGGGATCGCGGCGGGAATCAGCTTCCTTACCAACAGCCGGGCGATCGACGCGTTGCCGTCCGGGAAGTGGAAGTAGTAGTCGTCGGCGTCGGGGCTCGGCATCGAGTCATAGTTCTGGCCCGGCCCCACCACGGTGCGATCCACCTTCATCCCCTGGAATCCCGGAAGACCTAACGCCATGGCATCCTGGGCCGGTACCGCGTCCACGCCGGCTCCGAACAGTCCGTGGGTCCTGGTCTGGTAGAGATGCAGCACGCCGGCGTCGAGGCCAAGGACGTCGGTCACGAACCGGCTGTAGCTGATTCGCGCTAGCCGCTCGCGGATGGCGCCCGGGTCGAGTTCGGGCCAGGGGTCGAATGCTTCCGTGGTGAGACGGACGAGATCGCCGCGGGCCTGATCCGACATCGGGAGCCGGGCCGCTGTCGCCGAGTCGATGCGGGGCCCCAGGCCCGTCACCAGCCGGTCGGTGCCGAAGGTTTCGCGGTCAAAGAAGAATCCGGGCCCGAGGCCGAGGGACCGATACAGATCGCGGTCGAGGACGGTGTTCCATCGATGGACGTCGATGCCGAGCTCCGCGATCAGACCTCGGGCGATGCCGCTGTACGGGAGCGGGCTGTCGATCGACTGCGTGCCGCCGTACCCGATCCGGGTTCGGCCGCCGTGCTGGAATTCATTCCGCCTGGCGTGGCCCCCGAAATCGTCGTGGTTGTCGAGAATCAGGATTCGGGCCCCCGGGCGCTCCTTGTGGAAGTGGTAGGCGGCCGAGAGACCACTGATCCCGGCGCCCACGACGACGAGGTCGTAGTGTTCGCCGGACCGGGCCGGGCGGCCCAGGGACTGGAACAGGGTGCCGTCGCGGAGCTGGTGGAGCGCCTCGAAGGAGCCCGGCGTTGAGCCGCGGAGCCCAGTCAGTGCCGGCGGATACGGCGCACCGGCCTCGAGGCCCAGCCCGCCGGGGAGGGCCATCGCCCCGCCCACGGCCAGCGCCATCCCGTCGAGAAAATCCCGCCGGGTGATGTCGCGATCGCTCACTTCGGCGCCGGCGTGACCCGGGCCGGGAAGATCGCGCCGCGGAGCAACTGTTCCTCGGTATAGACCTCGCCGTTCTTGAGAACCACTCTGACTTTGCGGGTGTCGCTGATCCGCTCGAGCGGATTGCCGTCGACCGCCACGAGATCGGCGAGGCGCCCCACCACCACCGAGCCGAGTTCCTTCGCGAGGCCGGCCGCCTCGGCGAAACCCGAGGTGGCGGTTCGGAGCGCCTGGACCGGGGTCAGGCCACCCTCGACATAGTTCGCGATCTCGGTGTGAAGTGAGAGGCCGTAGGGAATGATCGGCGCGTCGGTGCCGGCGATGACCCGGCCGCCGCCTTCGATGACTCGTTTGAGCGTGAGGCCCTGGGCGGCCATCATGGCGGGCGTGCTCGCGAACGGCCCGCCTCTCGGCAGGGCCTTGAGTGACGGGACGTAGTCAGGTCCATTCACGAGCAGGAGGCGGGGGTCGTCCAGAATCGACGGATCGCTCTGGATCAGATTGAAGAAGCCGCCCTGGATCCCCATCGTTGGCGTCAGGCTCATGCCCGACTGGGTGAGCAATTCGATGACGTCCTGGTAGGAGCGGTAGAGATTGCTGGTCTTGGTGGAGAACCCGCGCCGGCTGGTGCCGCGGATGTGCTCGACGTGGTCGGCGCCGAACGCCACCGCCGGGTAGAGCTCGTGGGAGGACACCGGAATGCCGTGCTGGTGGGCGTATTCGATGATCCGGCGCTGGAGCACGTCGGGCAACCGGACGTAGGTCTTGATCAGGCTGAATTCGAGGGCCGAGGCGCGCTCGAGTTCCTGGGCGAGCTGACCGCCAGGCGTCATGGCGTTGTTGAATCCGTAGTAGATCCGCTCGCCGTCGAAAATCCGCCCGGTGGCCAGTTCGCGGGGTCCGACCCTGACCCCGGATTCGACCGCCTCCCGCCGCTCGCGCATCTGGAACGGCTCGGAGGCCGGGTCGCGAACCGTGGTGATCCCGTAGGCCAGCCAGGTCCTGCCTAACGCCTCGCCCATGACCAGGTGCGCGTGGCCCTCGACCAGGCCCGGCATCACCGTGAGGCCGGACGCGTCCACCACGCTGTCCCGATGGAGGGCCGCCGAGTGGGGCACGACGTTCCGGATCCGATGCCCCACGATCACCACATCCATGTCGGTCCGGACCGTGTCGGCCAGACCGTCCCAGAGCCGGCCGGCGTGCACCACCACACGACGGGTCGGGATCCGGCGGGTCCAGGTCAGGTCGATGGCGATCCGCTCGGTGGTCCCGGTCTCGACGGCCACCTTGCGGAGACCGTCGGTGGTCTGATAGAGGAGGCTCCGGCCGTCGCCGCTCCAGGTGATCGTGTTGGCCAGCTCGGTCGAGAGCCGGGTGGGCGGACCGTTGGGTTCGCCGTCGGGCGTGACCGGCATGGTCCAGACCAGCCCGTCCTGCCCATAGGCGATCCGGTCCCCCATGGGCGCCCAGGCCGGCCCATCGAGTCCGCGCGACGTGAACCCTCGGCCCCCGGGCAACACCACCCAGCGGTCGCCGGTGCCGTCGGGGTTCATGATCAGGATGTCGCTCCGGCCCTCGCGGTACCGGGCCGAGTTTGCCTTGAGGGCGGCGATCGCAATCAGCTTGCCGTCCGGCGACCAGGTAGCGCGCGAGGGCTGGAAGACGGTGCGGAGCCGTTTCACCTCGCCGGTGGCGATGTCCACGCCGGCGAGCTCGCTCCCGAGGCCCCGCTCGAGGATGAAGACCGCCCGGGTCCCGTCCGGCGACCACGCCGGCATCGCGGCACCCGCGGCCGCCCGGGTCAGCTGCCGTTCGGTGCCGGCCGCCAGGTCGCGGATCCACAGTTCCTTGGTGCCGCTCTTGTCGCTGGCATAGAGGAGCGAGCGGCCATCCGGCGACCAGGCCGGATCGTTCTGGACGTAGGGGTCGTCGGTCAGGCGGGTCAGCTTGCCATCACGGGCGGTCCAGAGGTCGCCTAACGCGACGAAGGCCACCGTGGTGCCATCGGGCGAGAGGGCGGGCGCGACGACGCCGTACACCCGGTTGGGGCCGGCGCTGTCGAAATCCCGCCGGGCTTTGACGTAGCCTTTCCGGGAGAAGCCGATCTTCGCCTCGAATGAAATGCCGGGCAGGGCATCGCCGAGGACCGAGGCGCGCTGGAGATGGCCGTCGCCGGTATACAGGATCTCGGTGGCGGACAGCCATGTGGCCCGGAACGGGAAGGCGTCACCCTCGGCCGGGGAGATCGCCTTGGGCTCGCCACCCTTGCTGGCGATCCAGAGCCGGCTGACACCGGTGGTCGACAGATTGAACGCGATCTGCTGGCCGTCGGGACTCCAGGACGGCGCGCTGACGGCGCCCTGGGTGACGGCCCAGCGCTCGGTGAGGCCGTTGGCATTCCGGACCCAGATGCCGGGACCGGCCTTCCGGGCCGACACGAAGACGATGGCCCGCCCGTCCCGGCTCACGGCCGGGGCGAAATCGTCCATCGGGTCGTCGGTCAATTGCTCCAGCGTGCCGGCCGCGAGATCGAGGCGCCAGATGTCATAGTTGCCGGAGCGGTCGGACGCAAAGACCAGAAACCGTCCGTCCGGCGAGTAGTCGGGCTCGCGGTCGTCGAAGGCGCCGAAGGTGAGTTGGCGGAGTCCGGTGCCGTCTCGCCCGACGCTCCAGATGTGCCAGGTACCGTCGCGGTACGATTGGAAGGCGATCCGGCTGCCATCGGCGGCCCAGACCGGTTCGCGGGCGTCCCCCAGTTCGTCGGTCAGGACGGTGGCGCTGCCGCCATCCTTCGGAACGATCCAGATCCTGCCGAGGAGATCGAAGGCCACCGTTCGCCCGTCGGGCGAGACCGCCGCGGCGATGTTGGTGCCTTCGGAGAGCGTGAGGTTCACCTGGGTGGTCTGGGCCAGGGCGTAGCCGGGCAGGCCCAGCACGAGACAGAGTACCGCGCGAATTGTCGGGGGCATGGGACAAATGTCGCACGGCGGGGCGGGAAATCCAGCCCTCGACCGCGACCGCCTACCCATTAGCTTTTTCCCATGGCTTCGCTGACTCATGTACTGCTGGCCCTCGGGGTTGCCACCGGCCGGAATCCGGCTCCAGCCGGCCGGGACGCAGCGCCGTCGGCAGCGGACACGATCTCCGGCACCAACTGGACCGTCGAGGATTGGCGGATCTTCGATTCGAAGGTGCGCTGGGCCGTGGCGGCACGACTCGACACGCTCCGGTTCGGCGCCCTGGTCGCACGGTTAGGCGAGAGCTTCGTCGGCACCACCTACACCCCGGCGACGCTCGAGCCCCCCGGCGCGGAACGGCTGGTCGTGAATCTCCGGGAACTCGACTGCGTCACCTTCGTCGAGAACATGCTGTCGCTGGCCCGGTTCGTCCGCCACGACGGCGTGGCCGCTCTCGAGAATCCGGTCCGGGCCCGATTCCAGTACGAAGGCTATCTCCGGGATCTGCGCTACCGGAACGGGGTGCTCGCCGGCTACCCGAGCCGGCTCCACTACTTCTCGGACTGGCTGGCGGATCACGAACGGCGGGGGCAGGTCCGGCTGATGGCCCGCGACCTGGGCGGTCGCCGCGATCGGGAGCCAATCGACTTCATGTCGCATCACGTCCCAGCCTACCGCCAGATGGCGGACTCGTCGGTCCGCCTGGCGATCGCCGCCGTGGAGCATCGGCTCAACGCCGGACCGGGACGGTGGTTCATACCCGAGGACCGGATCGCGGCCGCGGCGGACCGGATCGAGGATGGCGACGTCATCGCCGCAACCTCGACCCTGCCGGGGCTCGATGTGGCGCACACCGGCATCGCGCTGTGGCATGAGGGCAAGCTGCACGTGGTGCACGCGCCGCTGGTCGGCAAGACGGTGGAGATTTCGGCCCTGCCCCTGGCCGACCGGATCCTTGCCAGCAAGACCCAGGATGGAATCATGGTGGGCCGCTGGATCGACCCACCGCGCCGGGAACGCAAAAACGGGCCGCCCTGACGAGGACGGCCCGTTCGCGATGATGAAGACCTGATCTTACGGGTGGCCGCCGCCATGATGGGCGCGCCCGCGCCCGGCCAGGTCGAACTGGAAAGTGTCGCCGTTCACGGTCACCGTGGCGAACTGGGTGCCGTTGAACGTGATCACCGCGTTTCTCACCGTGGTCGAGTCACCCTTCTTCGCGGTCAGGTCCGACGTAATCGTGCCCGAGAGCGGCCAACTGGTCTCGGTCCGCGGTACCGGAATCACCACATTGGCGACGGTCTGATTTTCGGTCATCGAGTAGGTCACGCTGGTGCCCTGGCGGGTCGGGTGGACGCCCGACGCGGTGCCCGATCCGGTGCCGTTCCAGGTGATCTGCGTCTCGGCGCCGGCCAATCCGCTGACAGTGAAGTCCCGAACTCGATGGATCTCGCCGCCCCAATGGCCCCGGTCAACCATGCCGTCCACCTTCGCGTGCACCGTCACCGACGCCGTGGTGTTGGCGTCGTAGCCTGCCTGTACCGCCCCGCCGGCGTCCTTGTAGACGCAGGACCGTTCAACCGTCAGGCCTTCACGAGTGGAGCCGGTGCACTCGAATTTTGAGGGATCGGCCGGGAGACGCATGCCGAGCGGCCCGCCGGGACCCCGCATCAACTCGACGTCCTGGGCCGCGGCATCGGCCGCGACCGTGGCGAGGTCCTGATTCAAGGTGAGATCGGCGGTGTCGGTGTTACCCGTGTTGCAGGCTGCGGCTAGAACCAGGAACGGCGCGAAGGCGGAAAAACGACGCATTGTGAGCTCCAGTAGGGCAGGGAATTCTGAAGAGGCGACACGGTAGCCGCTGAATGCCCTGACAGCCCTCAGGTCGGCTCGGCGGTCCGTTCCGCCAGGGTGAACTGCACCCCGTCCGGATCCTCGTACAGGCCGACGCTCAACCCGAACCGGCCCTCGGGCGGCGAAATGCACGGCACCCCGGCCGTGACCAGTTTCCGGTGCAGCGTCATCAGGTCATCGGTGAAGAATCCGATCCGGAGGGAGCCCGCGGCGGTAGGCGGGTGATGGTGGCTCACGCCCAGGTGGGCTTGATGGAGGGCCAAGGTGGTGATGCCGGTGTCCAGTTCGATCGAACTCCGGTCCTCGCTTCGGATTGGTATGCCGAGCAGGTCGACATAGAACCGGCGTGATCGATCCAGATCGTTGACGAAAATGATCGAATAGCGTAACTGCATAAACGCCCTCGCCTGACTGGTATCCCTCGCATGATGTCCCGGCGCCGGTTAATCCGGCGTGGGGGACTGTGAACGAACCCTCATATGGCAGTGCCGCAGAACCGGAGCGAGGCGGTCCGAGGAATCGCATCGGGCTCCAGGGATTGTGACCGGATCTACCCGGCGATAATGCTCGGTTCCGGGCCTTCGGGCAAGGCCCCGAGCGGCAGGCTGACCTGGAAGGTCTTGCCCGGCGCGCCGCCGTCCTGATGGAGGGTGAGGGTTCCCCCGTGGATGTCGGCGATCCAGCGCACGATGGCGAGGCCCAGGCCGCTGCCCGGTGTGTCGCGCCGGAGCCGGACGAACCGTTCGAAGATCCGCTCCCGGTCCGCCGCGGGGATCGGGGGCCCCTGGTCGCGGACCCGAACCCACGCCTGATGGGCGCCGTTGGTGCGATCGATCCCGACGCTCACGAAGAGGTTACTTGGCGCCGCGTGGAGCAGCGCGTTCTCGATCAGGGCCAGGACCGCCCGCTCGAGCAGCGTGGGGTCGCCGCGGACCGGCGCGGTCTCGAACTCGCCGACCACGATCTCGCGTCCCGTCGCGGCGGGGTGTCGGCCGGCCCGCATGATGGCGTGGCTGGTCACGTCGTCGAGGCCCACCAGTGCGGCGCTTGCGAGATCGGTGCGGGTTTCGCCCCGGGCCAGGAGCAGCAGGTCGCCGACCAGACGGCCGAGGTGATCGGTCTCCCGCGCCAGAGCCGCCAGGACCGGCTGCTCACTCGGCGCCGCGGTCTGGAGGGCGGTGTCGATTTCGTTCCGGATGATGGCGACCGGGGTGCGCAGTTCGTGGGCCGCGTCGCCGAAGAACCGGCGCTGGCTGCTGGCGACCTCGCGTTCCTTGGCGATCGCCTCCTCGAGCCGGCCGATCAACAGGACGAAGGCCGTCTGGAGCCGGCCGACTTCGTCCAGCGTGACGGCGACCGGTTGCCGAATGGTCGGGACCACGCCGGAGCTGAGCGCGTCGCTGACCCGGTCGGCCTCGCGGGCGAGATCGATGACGGGAACCAGAGCCCGCCGCGACATCACCATCGCTACGGCGGTGCCGAGTCCGAAGCAGATGAGGAATCCGAAGCCGAGGGTAAGGCGGAGGTAACGAAGACGGTCTTCGACCGGACTCAAGGGGAATCCGATCGCGAGGTGATATCCCTTGGCGATCGGCGAGCCGATCACTCGGGCGGGGCCGGTCGGTGTAGCCAGCGTCAGCGGCACCTCACTGATCCGGGTGAGGTCCGCGTGCCAGAGGTCCGGGGAATCGGCCATCGGCCGGGTCCGGGCCAGGCGGGTTCCGGCGCCGTTGATGGCCACGATGGTGCGGTCGCCAAAGACCAGTTCACTGACAATGTGGACGACGGTGGCGTCGGGGGAACCGTACTCGATCAGTTCGGTGGAGAAGAGCGCCGCCGCGGCCCGGGCGGAGGTGGCCAGGGTCTGGTCGACATCGGCGAGCCAGCGCCGCTCGAGGGTGAGGTAGAGAAACGCCGCGGCGAATGCGAGCAGGAAGGCGTAGCTCGCCGCCACGGCGAACGCGATGCGGATGCGGAGACCGCGAAGGGGATAGCTAGCTATCATAGGCGCCAGGACGCAAAACGTACCCGGCGCCACGGACGGTATGCAACAGCGGGCGGCTGCCCGGCTGGTCGATCTTCTTTCTGAGTCTGGCGATGTAGACGTCGATGATGTTGGAAGCGGGGTCGTAGTTCTCATCCCAGACGTGGGCGCTGATCATCGCGCGGCCCACGACCTGACCGGCGTTCTTGGCCAGAAAATCGAGCAACGCGAATTCGGTGGTCGTCAGTTCGATCGGGCGCCCGGCCCGGCTGGCGGAGCGGCTGGCCGGGTCGATCCGAAGGTCGTCGATGGTGATCGCGTTCGGACGGAACGGCACCCGGCGGCGCTCCACGGCCCGGAGCCGAGCCAGCAATTCGTCGAGGGCGAACGGCTTGACCAGCTCGTCGTCCGCGCCGGCGTCAAGTCCGGCGACGCGGTCCGGGATGCTGTCGCGCGCGGTCAGGGCCAGGATCATCAGGTTGGCTCCGGTCTGCCGGAGCGTACGGGCCAGATCGAGGCCGGACCCGTCGGGCAACCCCAGATCGAGGACCAGCGCGTCGTATGGATCGAAGCCGAGTTTCGAGAGGGCCTGGGCGATGGTACCGGCGGAATCCACCGCGTGCCCCGCATGGCGGAGACCCCGGACCAGGGAGTCCTGCAGGGTCGGTTCGTCCTCTACGACCAGAATGCGCATCGGGGTAAGGTATCGGGAGAAGGTGAACGCACTGTGAATCGGGCGGTCCCAAGCTCTTGGGGGTGAATGGCTTGGCGGATGAATCGGAGCGGTGTCTTGCGACAGCCGTCCGGAAGTGGGAGACTCGGCCGACCCATCATCAAGACTCTCTACTTCGATGGCGCCTGGCAGGGAGCCGCCGCGACCATGCCGGTGGTGGACCCCGCGACCGGTCGCCCGTTTGCCGAGATCTCGGTGGCCGGCCGGGCCGAAACCCGCCGGGCGATCGACTCCGCAGTGCAGGGCTTCGATGGCTGGAGCCGCCTTAACCCCTATGTGCGGGCCCGCCACCTCCGGCAGGCCGCCGACCTGATCCGGAAGAATGCCAAGGCCTTCGCCGCCGCCACCACCCGCGAGGCCGGGAAGCCGCTGGTCGAGGCCCAGGGCGAATGGATGGTCTCGGCGGATTTCTTCGAATGGTACGCCGAAGAGGCCAAGCGGACCTACGGCTACGTCATCCCGTCACGGAAGGACGGGAAGCGGATGCAGGTGATCTATCAGCCGATGGGCGTGGTGGCGGCGATCGCCGCCTGGAATTTTCCAGCCTACAACACCGCCCGGGTCTGGTCAGCCATGCTCGCCGCCGGCTGCAGTGTCGTGATGAAGCCCTCCGAGTCGACGCCATTCACCGCGATCCGGATGCTCGAATGTCTGCTCGAAGCCGGCATTCCCGATCGGGCCGTCAACCTGGTCATGGGCGACGCCGAAGGGATCGGCCAGGAACTGCTCGATCATCCCGCGGTCCGGAAGATCCACCTGGTGGCGAGTACCCGGGTCGGCAAGCTGCTGATGGAAGGCTCGGCGCGGACCAGCACCCGGCTGTCACTCGAGCTGGGGGGCAATGCGCCGGCGTTGATCCTCGCCGATGCCGATCCGGCCGCGGTGGGGAAAAGCGCCGTGCAGACCAAGTTCCACAATGCGGGCCAGGTCTGCATTGCGCCCCAGCGGTTTCTCGTGGAACTGCCGATCTACGACCGTTTCATTGCGGCGGCCACGACCGAAATCAGCTCGCTGGTCGTCGGGCCTGGTACGGAGCCCAGGACGGCGGTGGGCCCGATGATTTCCGAGCGGCAGCGCAATCGGTGCCTCGACCTGATCCGCCGTACCGTGGATGAAGGGACCGGGCGTCTGGTGCGAGGCGGCCGGATCCCGCCCGATCGGACCGAAGGATTCTTCCTCGAGCCGACGCTGCTGGTGGACGTGCAACCGTCCGCGCCGGTCTTCGAAGAGGAAATCTTCGGCCCGGTCATGTGCGTCACCCCGTTCGACGACCTCGCCCAGGCGGTTGCGCTCGCCAACGCCACCCGGTACGGGCTCGCGGCCTATCTCTGGACCACCGACCTCACCCGGGCCACCCGGGTGGCTCATGAGGCGGTCTCGGTCGAGGAGGGATTGGTCGCCCATGTGACGGAGGCGGCCCGGGTTTCGGGCTGGGGTGACGATCTGGGGCAGCTCGCGGTGGGGAAGGCGGCCGATTTCGTGGTCCTCGACCGCGAGCCCGGCCTGGTGCCGCCCGAGGCGTTGGCCGAGATCGCGGTGCTCGCCACCTGGCGCGGTGGCGAGCAGGTCTACGTCAGGGAGAAGAGCTACTTGTTCGGCTGCGGCGTCACCCGGAGGTAGGGTTTCTTCGCCACGAACCCCTTCGGGAACTTCTTCCTGGCGTCCTCGTCCGACACCGCCGGCACGATGATCACGTCCTGGCCGTCCTTCCAGTCGGCCGGGGTCGAGACCTGGAACTTGGCGGTGAGCTGGAGCGAGTCGACCACCCGGAGGATCTCGTCGAAGTTCCGGCCGGTGCTTGCCGGGTAGGTCAGCGTCAGCTTGAGCTTGTGGTCCGGCCCGATCACGTAGACCGACCTTACCGTCATCGTCTCCGATGCGTTCGGATGAATCATCCCGTAGAGCAGGGACACCTTCCGGTCGGCGTCGCCGATCATTGGAAAATTGACCTGCTGGCCGGTGACGTCCTTGATGTCACCCTCCCACTGGACATGCGACGGAACCGAGTCGACCGAGAGGCCGATGATCTTGACGTTCCGCTTGTCGAACTCCGGCTTGAGCTTCGCCGCGGCGCCGAGTTCGGTGGTGCAGACGGGGGTGAAGTCCTTGGGATGCGAGAACAGGACCGCCCAGGCATCGCCCTTCCACTGATGGAAGCTGATGGCGCCGTGGGTCGTGTCCGCGGTGAAATCGGGGGCGACGTCGCCCAACTGCAGTGACATTGCAAGGCTCCGTGATCAGGGTGTGGTCCGGGGGCGGCCGCCTGCCGGCAGGTGCTCCACGAGATAGCGCGTGAGCAGGGAATATATATGCAGAGTGGTTCCTGACCCTTCACAGATGCAGTGGCTGCGATTGGGATAGGCCATGAAGTCGAATGACTTGCCGAGCTGCACCAGGCGGTTCACCAGCCGCTCGGTCCCCTGGTAGTGGACGTTGTCGTCACCGCTCCCGTGGACCACCAGGAGCCGGCCCTTGAGGCCCTCCGCCACATTGATCGCGGAAGCCTTCCGATAGGCCTCCGCGTTCTGGTCCGGGAGTCCCATGTACCGTTCCTGGTAGATCGTGTCGTACAGCAACTGATCGGGGACCGGCGCGACGGACATGCCGAGCTGGTAGACGTCGGGATAGCGGAACATGGCCTGCAGCGTGCTCGAGCCGCCGCCGCTCCAGCCCCAGATGGCGACGCGATTGGGATCGAGGTAGGACCGGGTCCGCGTCAGGGCTCGAACCGCGTCGGCCTGCTCCCGGCTCGAGATGACCCCGATCTGCTGGTAGACCGACTTCCGCCAGGCCCGGCCCCGGGGCGCGGGGGTGCCGCGGTTGTCGAAGCTCATGACGAGGTAACCCTCCTGCGCGAGCATCCGGTGCCAGAGGGCGTTGGCGCCGCCCCAGGCGTCGAGCACGGTCTGCCCGGCGGGCTCGCCGTAGACGTGAACGATCAAGGGGTACTTCAAGCCCGGGTCGAAGTCGGGCGGCAGGATGCACCAGGCGTCGAGCTCGACGCCTTCTCCGATCGCGACGCGGAAAAACTCCGTCTTGACCGGTTTGAGAGTGCCCAGACGCTCCACGAGTGCGGAATTATCCGCGAGAACCCGGACCTTTTCGTGCGACGGCAGCGCGAC
>JANXXJ010000284.1 GCA_025350665.1 Gemmatimonadota bacterium
CGCGGCGACACTCGCCTCCGCCAAGCGGCTGGTGTTCATCGCGGCGACCTGGGGCGAAGGCGAACCGCCGGCACATTCTGACCAAGAAGACGCGGGCGCGGAAGAACAAATTGGGCAAGCCGGCGCTGGTGAGTTCCGCCGATTTCAGGCGGGTCAAAAAGCTGTTGCTGGCCTAACGGGAGACTACCATGCCTCGGGTAAAGAGCAACGTCGCGCACCATGCGCGCAAGAAGAAGTACATGGAAGCCGCCAAGGGTGCACGGGGCGGCCGGAGCAAGCTCTACAAGGCGGCGAAGGAAACCGTCGAACGGGCCATGCGGTATGCCTACCGCGACCGGCGCAAGAAGAAGGGCGAGTTCCGGACGCTGTGGATCACCCGGATCAACGCCGCCGCGCGGCTCCACGAGTTGTCATACAACCGGTTCATGTCGGGCCTCAAGAAGGCCGGCGTCGAGATCGACCGGAAGATGCTGGCCGAACTCGCGGTGGTGGACGCGGACGCGTTTGCACGCCTGGCGGAGTTGGCCAAAGGGGCCTGATCGTTTCGCTCGCGTGACCGAATGTTCGACCTCCCCCGCGGGCGCCCCAATCCGGTGCACGCGGGGGAGGTCGTTTCGAGGAGTGCCATGATGGACCCGACCGGCTATCCAGACCTTGACGCCCTGCTGCCGCGGCTCGCCGCGATCGAGGGCCTCACGCCCGATGCGCTCGAGGCGGAGCGGATCGCCATCCTGGGGCGGAAGCAGGGCGCGCTCACCGCGCTGCTCCGCACCCTGCCCGCACTCGCCCCCGAGGAACGGAAGGCGCTCGGGGCGGCGGTGAACCGGGTGAAGCAGGCCTTCGAAGCCGCCTTCGATCATCTGACGACCGGAACCGGGGATCGCCCGGAAGCCGCGGCCGGGCTCGACCTCACCATGCCGGGCCGGGGCCGCTGGATCGGGGCCGATCATCCGGTGACGCGGGTGACGACCGAGATCTGCGAGATCTTCGCCAGCCTGGGCTTTGCCGTCGCGGTCGGCCCCGAGGTCGAAGACGAGTGGATGAACTTCTTCGCCTTGAATTTTCCCGAGAACCATCCGGCGCTCGACGCCCACGATACCCTGTTTCTGTCGGAGGGATCGTCGGAGCGGGCCGACCGGGCCGGTGGACGTCTGCTGCTCCGGACCCATACGTCGCCGGTGCAGATCCGGACCATGCAGTCGGGGCCGCCGCCGTATCGCGTCGTGATTCCCGGCATGGTCTACCGGAACGACCCATTCGATCCATCCCACGCTCCCGCCTTTGCGCAGATCGAAGGGCTCGCGGTGGACGAAGGGATCGGGATGGTCGATCTCAAGGCGACCTTGACCCACTTCGTCCGGAAGTTCTTCGGTCCGAAGACCGCCGTGCGGTTCCGGCCGTCGTATTTCCCGTTCACGGAGCCTTCCGGCGAACTCGACATCGAGTGCCAGCTCTGCCACGGCAACGGCTGCCCGGCCTGCAAGCAGACCGGCTGGATGGAAATTCTGGGCTGCGGCATGGTCCACCCGAACGTGCTGACCAACGCCGGCGTGGACGCCGAGAAATATTCGGGCTGGGCCTTCGGCATGGGGCCGGGCCGGGTGGCGATGAACCGCTACGGGCTGCCCGACATCCGCTACCTCTACAGCGGCGACATGCGCTTGCTCCGCCAGCTCGGAGGGACCGGCCGATGAACGTCTCCCGTCGCTGGCTCGAAGCGTTTCTCAACCGGCCGCTCGTGGCCCGGGACCTGGTCCCCCGGCTCGCGATGCTGGGCCTCCCGGCCGACGCCGTGGAACCGGTCAACGCCCAGCTGGCCCCCGTCGTCGTGGGACACGTGGTCGAGCTCACGCCCCATCCCAACGCCGATCGCCTCTCGGTCTGTCAGGTGGACGTCGGCGGGGGCGAGCGCCGCCAGGTCGTGACCGGCGCCCCGAACGTGGCGTTAGGTGCCAAATATCCGTTCGCGGCGCTCGGCGTCACGCTGCCTAACGGGCTCACGCTCGAGAAGCGGAAGCTCCGGGGCGAGGTGTCCGAGGGTATGCTCTGTTCGGCCGACGAGCTGGCGCTGGGCCAGGATCACGACGGGCTCATGACCCTGACCACCGATGCGCCGGCCGGCACGCCGATCCTCGAGGTGCTGGGCCTCGGCGACGACCGGCTGGTGCTGGACGTCTCGCCGATGCGGGGCGACCTGCTGGGCCACAAGGGGATCGCCCGCGAGCTCGCCGCGTCGCTGAAGATGCCGTTCCGGCTGCCGGCGGTGCCGGGGACCGATCCCGCGGTTGGCGCTTCGATCCGGCGGGTCGAACGACGCGCGGCCCGGATGGCCGGGTCGTCCGCGTTGCCGGACGGGCTCGAGATTGCCGTCGAGACCGGATCGTCGTGCCGCCGCTTCACCGCGGCGATCATCGAGGGCGTGGCAGTGGGCCCTTCGCCCGACTGGCTTCGGCAGCGGCTCGAGGCCGTCGGCCAGCGTTCGATCAACAATCTGGTGGACATCACCAACTACGTGATGTTCGAGTTGGGCCAGCCCCTCCACGCCTTTGACGGCGCCCGGATTCGCGGCGGCCGGCTGGCCGCCCGCCTGGCCACGGCGGGTGAACGGGTGACCACGCTCGACGGGACCGAGCGCACGCTCAGTGCGTCGATGACGGTGGTGGCAGACGGTGCCGGCGCCGTCGGGGTGGCCGGGATCATGGGAGGCGGGGACAGCGAGGTCTCGGACGGGACCACCACCATCGTCCTCGAAGCCGCATACTGGGACCCGGGCGAAACCCGGATGACCCGCCGGGCCCTGGGCCTCGCTTCCGAGGCCAGTCAGCGGTTCGAACGCGGCGTTGATCTCTGGGGCCTGCCGGATGTACTCCGGCGGGCGATCGAGCTCACCCTGGTGGTGGCGGGTGGCCGGCTGGTCGACGCCGTGGATGTCTGGCCCGTGCCATCGAACCCGCCGCGGATCTTTCTCCGCCAGGCGCGGGTCCGTCAGATCGTCGGGGTCGATCTGTCGCTGGCGGCGATCGAGCAGACCATGGTCGCGATCGGGGCGACGGTCCTCTCCAAGCCGGATGATGGTCGGCTCGCGGTGGACGTGCCGGGGTGGCGGCGCGATCTGACCACCGAGATCGATCTGGTGGAGGAGGTCGCCCGGATTTACGGGTACGACAAGCTGCCGGATGATCTCCGGCCGTTCCGGGCCGGGGCCCAGGTCAGGGCGCCCATCGACGTCGCGGCAGCGCGGGTCCGGCAGGGGCTCGCGGCGGAGGGCCTGTTCGAAGTCGTGCTGCTGCCGATCGGGCCGGCCACCAGCGACCAGGCGGTGCCGGTTCTCAATCCATTGTCGGCGGACCACGGGTTTCTCCGCGAGCGCCTGATCCCGGGCCTGATCGGTCAGGTGGAGGCCAACTGGGCGGCCCAGGTGCGGGACATCCGGCTGTTCGAGGTCGGGACCGCATTTCTGGCGGGACCGAGTCGCCCGGCGGAGACCACCCGGGTTGCGGCCGTCGTGACCGGTGCCGGGGCGCCCGCGCACTGGTCCGACAGCGGGAAAACCGCCGACGTGGACTGGTGGGATCTCAAGGGTCTGTTCGAGCGGACGGTCTCCCTGGCGAATCCGGGAGCGTCGGTACAAGTTGAAGGCGGGGAACTGGTTGCGCGGCTTCCCGGAGGGCAGGTGGTGGGTCGGGCCTCGGTGCTGTCCGCCGACGCGCCGCCGTGGGCGGGTCCGGTGTTCGGGCTCGAAGTCGAACTCGACCCGGCCGCGCCGGCCCCGGTCCCTTTCGTCCCGCCCCCGACCGTCCCGTCGTCGTCGCGCGACCTGGCCCTTGTGGTACCGTGGTCGGTCAGCGCCGAGTCGGTCACGACGGAAATGCGGAAGTCTGGCGCCGGCCTTCTGGAATCGGTGGCCGTGATTGATGAGTACCGTGGTCCGGGGATCGCCCCGGGCGCCCGCAGCCTGGCGTTCCGGCTCGTGTTCCGGCGCCGCGAGAAGACCTTGAAGGACAATGAAGTGGACAGTGCCGTGAATCGGATCCGCGGCGCTTTGGAGAAACAACTTGGAGTCACCCTCCGCAGCTGACGCGGCCCTGGCCGAACTGGAACGGATCGCGGCGTTGCTCGAAGACGAGCTCGCCGGATGGCGGCGGCGTTGCCTCAAGGCGGAGACCGAGGCGGAGGATTCGCGGCACCGGGTGCCGCTGGCGACCAGCGGCGATCTGCAACTGCTCCGCCAGCGAGTCGCGGAACTCGAAGGGGCCAACGAGACGCTCGAGCGCCGGATCGTCGGCGCCAAGGAACAGCTCGAGCAACTCCGGACCCGGCTCCGATTTGTCGGCGAGCAGACGACGGGAGGCGTGCGATGAGCGTGGAAGTTCAGATCGGGGGTCTCAAGCTCCTGGTCAGTTCGGATCATGCCCCCGAATACACCCGCGAAGTGGCGGCGCATTTCGACCGGGTGCTGCAGAAGATTCGTACGGCGTTACCGACCGTCGATGCCCAGCGGGCGGCCATCCTGGCCGGCCTGGCCGTCACGGACGAGCTGTTTCAAACCCGCCAGACCAGTGCGGCCACGGACCACCGCGTCACCGCGGTGACGGAACGGCTGGCGCGGTTGTTACCCCCGTCGAAACGGGGATCCCGAGCCCACGAGCCGGTCGCTTAGGGCCTAACACGATACGCGGCTGCTCCCAAGGCGGTCGGCGTTCGGAGATACAGCGATGTCGATCATGGACCTGCTCCTTGCCGGTGGAGGAGCCGTTGTTGGCATACTGGTTACGTTTTTCGGCTACACCGCGCTCCTCCGCTCCAAGAAACGTCACGCCGCCGGCCTGGTCGAGGCCGCCGAGCGCGATGCCCGTCAGATCGCCTCCCGTTCCAAGGACGAATCCGAGAAAGCGCGATCTGCCGCGGTGGTCGAGGGCAAGATGGAGGCGCTCAAGCTTCGCGAGGAGGCCGAGCGTGATCTGGCCCGCCGGCGCGAAGACATTGACCGGGGCGCTCGCGGCGTGGAGGAGAAGGAACGGGCGGTCGGCCGCCGGAATGAAGAGCTCGACCGGCAGGCCAAGTCGGTGTCGGGGCAGCAGAGTGCTCTGGCCCAGAAGGAGCTGACACTCGAAGCCAAGACCAAGGAAATCGATGCCCTGATCCACGAGCAGCGCCAGCGGCTCGAACGGGTGGCGGGGCTGACGGTCGAGGAGGCCCGACGCGAGTTCCTCCAGCGGGTCGAGGATGAAGCCCGGGCCCAGGCCTCGGCGTTGGCTCGCGACATCAAGGACCAGGCGAAGAAGAGCGCCGACAAGGATGCCCGCCGGATCATCTCGATGTCGATTCAGCGGGTGGCCGCCGAACACACGGCGGAAACCACGGTGGCCGCCGTGGCCCTCCCCAACGACGAGCTCAAGGGCCGGATCATCGGCCGCGAGGGTCGGAACATCCGGGCCTTCGAGATGGCGACCGGTGTCGACCTTATCATCGACGACACGCCCGATACCGTGGTCGTGTCGTGCTTCGATCCGATCCGCCGCGAAGTCGCGCGCCTTGCCCTGGAGAAGCTGGTCTCCGACGGGCGCATCCATCCGGGCCGGATCGAGGAAGTCGTGAACAAGTCGAAGAAGGAAGTCGACGCCGCTATCATCGAGACGGGAGAGCAGGCGGCCTACAACACCGGCGTTCACGGACTTCATGCCGAACTGATCAAGCTGATTGGGCGGATGAAGTGGCGGACGAGCTACGGACAGAACATCCTCCAGCACTCGCAGGAAGTCGCGCATCTGGCGGGCATCATGGCAGCCGAGCTTGGACTCGATGTCGCCATGGCCAAGCGGG
>JANXXJ010000286.1 GCA_025350665.1 Gemmatimonadota bacterium
GTTCCGTGCGGCGCCCGCCGCTGAAACATGAGTCGTTAGGCACCAACGCCGGACCTATCGCACCGCGGCGGGCAGGTCGCTCCCACTACCCCATGAACTTGCCGCACCCTACCTTTCTCTTCAACCCGTACAGGGTTTCACCACGGTAGGCTCGCTAACTCGTTGAGGATCATACACATGGCCACCACGTCCGCCGTTCATTCGGACCCCGATATCCTCGGCGGGACACCGGTGTTCGTCGGGACCCGGGTGCCGGTGCAGAACCTGATCGACTATCTCGAGCACGGTCGCGATCTCGACACCTTCTTGGACGACTTTCCCACCGTCGGTCGACCGCAGGCGATCGCGGTTCTTGAGGAAGCCAAACAGCTGCTCTTGGCCGGTGCGCGTCCTGCTCGATGAGTGCCTGCCTCGTCGCCTGAAGCGCGAGTTGCCAGGCCATGACATCAAGACCGTCGCGGAGTGCGGGTGGGCCGGCGTCAAGAACGGCCAGCTCCTCGGTCGGGCGGTGGGTCAGTTTGACGTATTTCTGACCGTCGATCGGCACCTGGCGTTTCAGCAGAACCTGGCGACGTTCGCGATCGCGGTGGTCGCGATTCGGGCCGTGAGCAATGACCTCGATGATCTGCGGCCACTCCTGCCTGAGCTGCTACTGGTTCTCCCGACGGTCAGTCCGGGCACCATCACAATGGTTGGTGCCTAACAAGCCGATGAAGCTGACGGTCGCCTGCGGCGCCCGCAGCTTATCGGCAGGGCGTTAGGCATCACCGCGTAAGGATCTGTCCATGCCCCCTGACATTCACGCCGCAATCGAGTGGCTTGGCAAGCTCCTCGATGGCCCGTTTGGCGGGCTCGTTGGCGGCGCGCTATCCTTCCTGGCCCTGGAGATGGGCATCAAGCGGCTCCGGGAGCGGCGCGAGCTTGCCGATGCCGTTGCTGCGGAGCTTGCAGACAATGCGGATGTAATTCAGGCGGTCCTTGACGATGCAGATCGGGAAACCCTACCCCTCTACTACGGTACGTCCGACACTGTGTTCAGAGCCCTAGTGGGTCGCCTGGGCGCCCTCCCATACCGCGACATTGTGCCGTTGGCGAAACTCTATCGCATGCTGGGGGAGTACAACCGAATGCCTGCGGTGTGGACCGACAGGGCGCGGAGTGCATTCGACCTTCCCCACAACCACCCGCATCGCGAGGCAGAGCTCCCGGCTCTAAAGGAGGCTGCGGATGACTTCTACCGGCATCTGGCAACCCTCGGGCACGAGTGCCACTCGCTGGCTGCACACCTTCGCACCAAACACGGCCTTGGCTGGCGCCGTCTCATTCCCCTGCGGTTCCGACCCAACGCACCAGTGAGCCGCGAACTGCCGCCCGGGCGTTGATGCCTAACCCGTGCTTGCAGGCGGACGGGCGCCCGACGCCCCGGTTTGACAAGTCGGAACCTGTCAAGGAGTTTGAGACACGAGGGGGACCCGGTTTACTGAGCCATCGTCCTCGGCGGGGCCGAGGAGCTTGGGGGGATTGATCCACACCGCCGAGGGCAACGCGGGCGGCACGGGGGCTTGCCGGACGAACCGCTCCGGTCGGGCGGCATAGGCGGCGGCGAGGACGGCGGCGCGCCGGTGCCGTTGGCCGGCCGCGAGGCCGTGATGGACGGCGTGGGGCGTGTGCCAGCCCAGGCCGCTGTGCCGGTGTTCGGTGTTGGACCAGGGGAAGAAGTCGGCGCAATGGGCGCGGCCATCCTCGTACGAGCCGAAGCGATCCGGAAAACTCGGATGGTACTTCAGGGTCTTGAACTGGGCTTCGGAATACGGATTGTCGTTCGAGACGTGGGGGCGCGAATGGGTCTTCGTGATCCCGAGATCGGCCAGCAGGAACGCGACCGGTTTCGAGGTCATGGCCGCCCCGCGATCGGCATGGACCGTGAGCTGACCTGGCCTGATCCCTTCCCGGGCCACGGTGGCCGCGATCAGGTGCTGGGCCATGCGGGCCGACTCCCGATGGGCGAGGAGCCAGCCGACCACATACCGACTGAAGACGTCGAGCAGGACGTAGAGATAGAACCAGGTCCAGGTCGACGGCCCCCGGAGCTTGGTAATGTCCCAACTCCACAACTGATTGGCCCCGGTGGCCAGGAGCTCCGGCGCGGCGTAGCGCGGATGTTGGCACTGATCCCGGCGATCTCGGACCTCGCCCGCCGCCGCGAGCACGCGGTACATCGTCCGTGCCGAGCAGAGGTAGGTCCCTTCGTCCACCAACCGGGCATAGACCTGACCCGGGGCGCAGTCCGCGAAGCGCGGGGCGTGCAGCTGCGCGAGGACGTGCTGCTGCTCCCCCGGGGTGAGGGCTCGCGGCGGCCGCGCCCGGCGAGGCCACGGGCCGTAGCGCGGGAACCGATGCCGGTAGAAGGTCGCGCGGGGCACGGGCAGCGCCTCACAGAGGGCCCGAACCCCCAGCCGGGGCCCCTCCGCCACAATCGTGGCGATCATGACGGCTCGCTCGAGGGGAGGTCGCCGAACAGGGCGGCCACTTTTTTTTGAACGGCCACGATGGCTTCGGCCCGCTCGGCCCGCTTGGTCGCCGCCGCCAGCTGCCGCTCCAATTGCGCGACCCGGCCGGCGAGCGGATCCACGACGCGCCGGGCGGGGCCGCGTCGGACTGCCAGG
>JANXXJ010000310.1 GCA_025350665.1 Gemmatimonadota bacterium
CTCGAGCCCGAGCTCGGTGGCGAGGGCTCCCGAGCCGCCGTAGGTGGGGTAGCAGGTGATGCCGATCTTCACGTCGTCTCCGTCCTTTCATTCGCCCGGACCCATGCCTGGGCGATCTCCGCCGCCAGCTGCTCCGGCGGACGGGTCGCATCGATGGTGAGCACCGGCCCGGTCAGCTGGTGGCGAAACCAGGTCTCCTGCCGCTTGGCGTATTGCCGGCTGCTGATGGCGATCGCCTCCGCGACGGACTCGCGGCTGCGCCGTCCCATCAGGTAGTCCACGGCTTCCCGGATGCCGACGCCGTCGAGTCCGGGCGCGCCGGCCGGGACGCCTTCCGCCAGGACCGCTGCCGCTTCTTCGATCAGCCCGCGCCGTACCATATCCTCGGCCCGGAGCAGGATCCGGCGATGAATGACTGGTCGCGGCGCGGTCAGCACGACGTACCAGGGCCGCACGATCCCTTGGGCCTTGGCATGCCGCTGCCAGTGACTGAGGGGACGTCCCGACAGTAGCGCCATTTCGATCGCGCGGGCCGCCCGCTGGCGGCCACCACCCGCGAATCCCGGGTCGAGCCGCGACGCCCACCGCACCAGCGCGTTGGTCCCAAGCTCGGCGACCCACTCGCGGAGCGCCAGCCGCCGGTCGGGATCGAGCGGCGGCTCGTGGAACAGGCCATCGACTAACGCCCGGATGTACAGTCCCGTTCCCCCGACGACCACCGGGAGTCTGCCTCGAGCCGCGATCGCTGCGATCCACGGCTCGGCCTCCGCGGCGTACCGCCCGACGCTGTAGCGGGTCCCCGGGTCGATCAGGTCGAGCCCGTGATGGGGCACTCGCCGCTGCTCCCGCCGGGTCGGTTTGGCGGTGCCGATGTCGAGCGTGCGATAGATCTGCCGGGAATCGGCCGACACGATCTCGAGCGGCCAATGATCGGCCAGTGCCACTCCCACCGCGGTCTTCCCCACAGCCGTGGGTCCGACGATGATCGGGACCCTAACGCCGCCCAAAACGCCGCTCCAGCTCGTCGACCGGCACGGTCACGATCGTCGACCGGCCGTGGACGTCATGGGGCGGAAGCTCGGTGGCGAACAGTCGGACCAGCAGCGAGCGCATTTCCGGCTCCGACAGCGGCATGCCCGCTTTCACCGCGGCCCGGCAGGCGTAGGTCGCCGCAAACCGTTCCAGTTGGTTGGCCCAGCCGCCGAACCGGCCCCGGGCCAGGTCCGCGACCAGTTCCCGGAAGCACAGCGTCGCGTCGAAGCGCGGATGCGGACTGGGCACCGCGTGCAGGACCACGCTCCGGCCGCCGAACGGCTCGAATTCGAATCCGATGCGGCGGAGCGAATCCCCGACCCGTTCGGCGGCTTCGAGTTCTTCGTCGGTCAGCTCGATCGTGATCGGAAGGAGCAGACGCTGGCTTGCCACCGCGCCCGACTCGAAGTCAGCCATCACCTGCTCGTACAGAACTCGTTCATGCGCCGAATGCTGGTCGACGAAAACCGCCCCTTCCGGCGTCTCGAACACGATGTAGGTGTCCCGGAGCTGAAACAGCGGTGCCGCGAAGGACCGCGTGGAGATCCCCGCGTCGGGGGCCGCCGGGGCGGCCTGGTCGAACGGCAGCCACGCGGCATCACCCGACGCCTCGGCCATCGGTCGCCGTGGCGAAGCCCAACCGGCGCTGCCGCCGCCCGGGGCCAGCGTGGCCGAGGCATCGAGCCCGCCTAACGCGAGGCGGACGGCCTCTTCGATGGCCCGCTCGACCTGGAATCGTTCCCGAAACCGGACCTCGAGTTTTGCCGGATGGACGTTGACGTCCACGTCGCCCGGTGGAACCGACAGCTTGAGCAGGAGCGTTGGCCGGTCACCCGGGGCGATCGCCGACCGATAGCCCGCCTCGGCCGCCCGGATGAGGCCGGGGTCGCGGAACGGTCGCCCATTCACGAACAGCTGCGTCCGTCGCCCGGTGGGCCGGGCGTCGGCAGGGCGTTGGATCATCCCCTCGACCCGCACGCTCCCCACCGCGTGCCCCAGCGGAATCATGCTGGCGACCACGTCCCGGCCCCAGACCTGGCCCAGACGATCGGTTTCGGGCTGATCGGCCGGAACCTGGAGCCGGGCCGACTCATCCGCGACGAACTCGATGCCGACGTCCGGGTGGGACAGCGCCAGGATACCGATGACCTCCCACGCCGCCCTGGTCTCGCTGGACACCGAGCGCAGGAACTTGCGGCGGGCCGGCGTGTTGAAGAACAGGTTTCGAACCGTGACCGTGGTGCCCCGTTGCCGGGCGACCGGGGCGACCCGCTCGACCCGTCCGCCGGTTACCGTCACCTCGGTGCCGTCCCCCTCCCCGTCCGTCGTCGTCAACTGGAACCGCGCCACGGAGGCGATGGCGGGCAACGCCTCGCCCCGGAATCCGAAGGTGTTCACGCCGACCAGGTCGGCGGCGACGACGATCTTGCTCGTGGCATGACGGTCGAGAGCCAGGATGGCATCCTCCCGCCCCATGCCGGAGCCGTCGTCACTGACCGCGATCAGAGTCTTGCCGCCCTCGGCGATTTCGACCCGGACGTGGCGGGCCCCCGCGTCGATCGCGTTCTCCACCAGCTCCTTCACGACAGACGCCGGCCGATCGACCACCTCACCCGCGGCAATTTGATTCGCCACGGCATCCGGGAGGATCGCCACCCGGCGGGGTGATGAAGGGGAGGTCGGCACGCGTCAATTTACCTGATCGGCCGACGCGAGCGCCGCCGCCGGGACCCAGCCCTCGTGACCGTCCTTGTCCTGGACCAGGACCCATCCCGGCGTAAGGCGGACGATCGACACCTTGGTGAGGGCGGCGAGCGACGCCTGCTCGGGGGCCAGGCCGTGCGGGGAACGCCGGAGTGCCACGGGGGCGCGAAGGAATCCATACGAACCGCCGACGGTCGGCCAGCCCACCCCCGCCGCCAGGGCCGCGAGGGCGACGCCCCCGGCCAGGGCCGCCGGGACTCGCCGCCGTCGCAGCAGCACCGCCGCGGCGAGGAATACCCACCAGATGCCTAACGCGATCGCGCCGGCTTCGATCCGCGTGACCCCGGACGGCGGCCGGGCGGCGTGGAGCGGTTCGTATTGACGCTCGAGAGCCGACCACAGCACCCGGGGCGGCCCGGCCCGGGGCGCGCGGCGGAGGGCCTGATCGAGGTACCACGCCGCTTCGGCGTCCCGTCCCTCCGCGTAGCGAGCCGCGCCGGCGTTGTACCACGCTTGCCAGGTTCCGGTCGTAACCGCCCGGGCGGCGAATCCCCGGGCCGCCGGGCCGAAGGCACCTTGCCGGTACAACGCCTCGGGCCGTTCGGTGGGCTGGCCACTCGCGCCGCCTGTGATCACCAGTAACAGCCCGGCGACGAGTCCCCGGGCCAGGCCTTTCGGGAGCCGGGCCAGGGTGGCCGCGACATCCGTCTGCAATGCGCTGAGTCGGGTCGCGTCCCCGGGCGTGAAGCGGACGCGGTCGGCGGCGCCCTTGAGCCGGGTGATCTCCGCGGCCACGCCCCGGTCCACGCCCGCCCGCCGCAAACCGTGTTCGAGCCGGTCCGGTGCGCCGCGCTCGGCTTCCGGTACGAGGCGCGCGATGACGTGTTCGAGATTGGCCAGCGGATCCGGGCGCTCCGGCCGGGCCGCGTGCCTCGGCCGACGAGACCTGACGAGGGCCGACAGGGCGAGCAACCCCAGCGGGCCCAGCACGCCGATCCACCACCACGGTGAGCCCGGTGCGAACGGCTCGCTCCAGCTCCCAACCCGGCCCTCGCCCGCCAGGGCTGGTGGCTGCCGATCCACGCGGCTCCGGCCGGCCAGCACCGGGACGACCATTCCGTTGGCCGTCGCCACCCGATAGCTGGCCGATGCCGGATCGAAATAGCTGTAGGCCACCGTCGGCAGGGCCACGCTGCCGACGCTGTCAGGCAACAGGAGAAACCGGAACGTCTTGGTCCCGCCGAGGAGGCCGGCCTCGGTGCGCTCCGCATCGGTGGTCCGGTCGAGATAGGCCCTCGTGCCCGCCGGCCAGTCCACAGTGGGCGGGAGCCAGAAGGCCAGATTGCCGCTACCGGTGACTGTGAGGTCAACCGGGAGCGGCTCGCCCGCATGGGCCGGCAGCGATCGAACACCGTACCCGATCCGCAGTCCGCCGGCCGTCGGGCCGCGATAGGCCGTTGGCGCCGGATCGGGCAGCGAAAGCACTTGGACCGGGACGGGATCGCTCGCTGCCTCGACGGTCCGTTCATCGCCCGACGCCCGTCGTGAGGTCGGTACCGCGTATTCCAGCCGGGCAGCCGGAACGACCACCGAGCCCGCAGTCAGCGGAAAGGCGACCTGATGGCTCACGAAGAGATCGTACACCTCGTCACCGATGGCCCGGGTGGCGACGATACCGGGCACCGCCGGCTGGGGAACGGTCCAGACCCCAGCCAGGGCCGGAGGCTTGAGGGTCGGCGGCCGCCGGAGCCGGGCGCGGAGCGAACGCGAGAACCAGGCGGCGGTGAGCACGTCCAGTTGTTCGCCCTGGTAGAGGCGGTCCTTGGACACCACAACCGATAACGTCGCCGGTTCACCGGGCGTGGGATTCTGCACCCGATTGATCAGCGATGCGACTCGAGGGTTGGGAGCCGGGGCGCCCGCTCCGGCCCCGGTGACGACGACGGTGACCGGCGGCGCCATCGTGGTCTCATTCCCGAGGAACACCAGGACCGGATCGATCCGCCACGTACCGACCTGCCCCGCCCGAAAGCGGACCTCGAGAAAATAGGTTCGGGTCGTCTGAGCTGCCGCCCGGGCTTCGTCGAGCCGCTCGGTCCGGTCCATCATCAACAGACCATCGAGTTGCGGCAGTTCGACCCGAAACGCCCCGGGCCGGGCCGACGAGACCCGCACAGTGTAAACCACTTCGTCGCCGATCGGGACCGACGCCCGGTCCACCGCGGCTTCGACCGAGACCGACGTCGCGACCTGCCAGAGCAGCCAGAGGGTCCGCATCGGCTACCAGTCCTTGTCCGCGGCGCTCTTGGCGAGGTGCCGGCGCCGGACCTGATCAGAGCGAACCCCCTGCTCCGTCCGTTCGACTGACCGGAGAATCTGCTCAACCTCCGATGGGGACAAACCTGACGGCGGCACCGGAGACGATCCACCCTTGGGCTGGCTTTTCGGCTTGCTCGCGCTCGGCGGCGACGGCGGCCGGCGCCGCGAGACCAGCTCGAGATTCCACTTGGCATCGCCCGACCCCGGATCGAGCAGGAGCGCATCGCGGAAGCGGCTGGCGGCCTCCTGCTTCAGGTCGTCGCGCCGGGTACTGTCCCGCCGCGACTCGGCCCAGGCGAGGAGGCCCGCATTGTACAGAGCCTGGAACCGTAGTCGGGGATCGACCGAGTTGCCCGCCGCCTCGAGTGCCTGGCGCGCGAGGTCGAGCTGGCCGGCCCGAAGGGCCACGGTGCCGGCGTTGTAGGCACTGGTGTCCGCACCCCGGGTTCGGCCAACCGCGTCCTCCGCGAACGCCCGCACCGCCCGGGTCGAATCGCCGGCCCGAAGGCGGGTGAACCCGGTCGCGGGCCGCTGGGCCCGCGCCGCCGGTACCACAAGGCTCAACGCCGCGAGGGCAATCAGCGCCGCCCGGCGCCGCGCCGCGGCCTGGACCAGGAGCAACACGAACACGCCTAACGCGGCGACCCAGGCTCGAGGCACGAGATCCGCGGTTCGTCGTCCGGTGGCCGGATCGCGGTCGAGACCCGCCAGGGTGCGCCACACCGCGCCGGCCTGGTCGGCAAAGTCGGCGGGGACCAGGATGCCCTGCGCCTGGTCGGCGATGGACTTGAGCAACTCGTCCTGGCGCTGCGTAGCGACCTCTTTGCCGTCGGCGTCCTTCTTGTATTCAATCAGCCGCCCGGCCTCGTCCCGAAGGGGAATCCGGGCCGGTCCCGGCCCGCCTTCACCCACCACGATCAGGGTGACGCCGAGTTCCTTGAGATGCCGGGCCGCCGCGCGGACCTGTTCGACGGAGTCGTGACCTTCGCCGTCGGTGAACAGCACCATGGCCCGGGCCCCGCCTTCGCTCGCCGCCTCCAGCAACTCCCCGCCTTGCCGGAGGACCTGGCTCAGGTCGGTGCCCCCTTCGCTCGCGATATCCGGGTCGAGGGCGTCGAGCTGCAGTTCCATCGCCCCGTCGTCGAGCGTGAGCGGCGTCAGGATGTAGCTCCGGCCGGCGAAGCCAAGCAGGGCCATTCGGTCGCCCCGGGCGTCCTGCACCAGCCGCCGGGTCTCCCGGATCGCCCGGCCGAGCCGGCTCGGGCTGGCGTCCTCGGCCAGCATCGACCGGCTCACGTCGAGCGCGAACACCACGTTGAGCGCCCGCGTCTCGGTGGCCACGTCCGCTCGCCCCCACCGTGGGCCGGCGACGGCCGCCACCATCAGCGCCCCCGCAAGCGCTACGACCCACGGGCCGGCCCTCCCGCGGGCCGCCTCGGCGCCTAACGCCTCGGACCAGCTCGTCGCCGCCCGGATCCGCCGCCGCCGGGCCAGCCAGCCCAGCACGGCGAAGATGACCGCCGCCGCCGGGGCCACCCACAGGATCAACGGATAGTCGAAGCTCAGGGTACCCTCCGGACCGCGGTTGCCGAGGCCAGCAATTCGAGCGCCAGCGCACCGAGCGCGATGAGCAGGAGTGGTCGCGTGCTCTCATCGGCCGAGCGATAGCTCACCGTCTCGACCTGCGTACGTTCCAGTTGGTCGATCTGAGCGAAGATCCGGCTCAGCGCGTCGCTGTCCTTGGCGCGGAAGTACCGGCCCCCGGTCCGGGTGGCAATGTCCGTCAGCAGCGCCTCGTCGATCCGGACGGGCAACATCTCGTAGCGGTAGCCACTCAGGCCCCGACCGGTCGGAATCCGGGCCTCGCCTTCGGTCCCGACTCCGATCGTGTAGACCTTGACGCCCATCGCCAGCGCGGCCTCGGCCGCGGTTCGCGGATCGATCGCGCCGCGATTGTTCTCCCCGTCAGTCAGCAGCAGCACCACTTTCGATCGGCTCTTCACCCGTCGGAGCCGGTTGACGGCGGTGGCCAGTCCGCTGCCGATCGCGGTTCCGTCATCCAGGGTTCCGATTCGGAGATCCATCACGGCCTGCTCCAGCACCGGGTAGTCGAGCGTGATCGGTACCTGCGTGAGCGCCTCCCCGGCGAACGCGACCAGCCCGATCCGGTCGCTGCCACGTCCCCGGATGAAGCCGACCGCCTGTTGCTTGGCGACCTCCAGGCGGTTGGACGGGGCGAAATCCTCCGCCAGCATCGAGCTCGACACATCGATGGCAATCACGATGGCGATGCCATCGGCGGAGACGACGGTGCGATCGCCGGGACGGAATGGCCCCGCGGCGGCGAGCATCAG
>JANXXJ010000211.1 GCA_025350665.1 Gemmatimonadota bacterium
CCCCGGGATTCGCCCGGCAGCCGGTAGTAGAAGACGCCGATTTCCACGCCGGGAACATGTTCCTGGACGATGACGGGCTCGGCGGAGGCGGCCAGGTACCGGTGGGCGTCGCCGGCCGAGCGAACCACGGCCACCCCGCCGCCGCGTTCGCCGACGTCGGGCTTCATGACGATCGGCCAGCCGAGGCCGGCCTCCGCCCGGAACCGGTCGAACGCGGCAGTGCGGGCCGCGAGGGACGGGGTGTCGATCAGGCGCCACCGAGCCACCCGGTCGGGCGCATGGGCCAGCCCGGAGAGGATCTGAGCCTTCGATTCGCCGACGAAGCCGCCGCCGGGGATCGCCGGGTTCACCGCCGTGAACAGGGTCAGCCGCCGATGACGGATCGTGAGCCACAGGATGTGGAGGACGATCGGCGGATAGAAGGCCCACCGGGGCCAGAACTCCCAGCCGGTCAGCCGGCGCCATCGCGAGAGCAACAGGCGCCGTCCCTTCCAGCTGGCGAGCGGTACCAGAATCTTGAAGATCGCCGCCAGGACGACCGCGAGCACCAGGAGGCCCGGGATCGCCATCCGCTGGAAGGTGTCGAAGCGGTTCAGGATCTCCTGGCCGAACAGCGCGCTGGCGCCGACCAGCAAGGGCGTCCACAGCGCCGCCGCAATCACGAAGGCGCCGAGGAACCGGACCGCCCCGGTTCGCAGCACGCCGGCCGTGAAATAGGTGGGGAGACGGGTGCCCGGAATGAAACGGGTGAGCAGGACGATCGTGACGCCTTGCTTCTCGAACCACGCCGAGCTCCGGTCGATCGCGTCGGACGACAGGAACCAGCGGAGCGGGGCGCGCGCCACCGCGGGCCGGCCGAGCCACCGGCCCATGCCGTACAGCCACAGGTCACCCAGGACGATGCCGGTCCAGCAGGCAATGACCGCCGGCAGCAGGCCCAGGGTTCCGCGCCCCACCAGCAGACCGGCCGCGATGCAGGCGAGGTCCTCGCTCGCGAAGGTGGCGGCGGCCAGCAGCAGCAGCATGACGCCTAACGCCACACCCGCGATCGGCGGGACCGACATCGCGTCAAAGGGGCGGGCCGCGGCCAGGATCCGGTCCGCCGCCGCCGTGGCCCGAACCGTCGCCGTGCCGCGCTCGGCCCGGTCGAAGAAGGCGTCCATCACCCGGGCCAGGGTGTCCGGGCGCTGGAACGCCATGAAGTGGTTGGCGGTCGAGTCATCGAACATCACCAGCTCACTCTGGGGGACCAGACGGTGCGATTCCCGGGCGACCGCCGGATCGACCAGCGGGTCCTTGTCGCCCTGGACCACCAGCGCCGGCCCCTGGTAGCGGAACAGCATGCCGCGGAGCGGGCGCTGGTCGGTGTCGTAGAAGTTCCGGGCGTAGGCGACGGCGCCGCCGTCCCAGGCGCCGAAATGCGGTACGGCGTTGGTGAGCAGCCAGAGCGCCGCGAGCTGCAGGCCATGCAGCGCGTGGTTGAGATGGTATTCGCCGAGGAGCTCATACTCCTGGCCGCCGATCGCCGACAGCAACGTGAGCGACGCGACCCGGTCCGGGGCCAGGTCGGCCAGATTGATGACGACCCCGCCGCCCATGCTGAAGCCGACCAGGTGGGCGCGGGGGATCCGCAGGGAATCAAGCAGCCCGATGACGTATTCCGCGTGGGACCGCACCGAGTAATCCGGAATCGTCTCGGTCGAGCCGCCGAAGCCCGGCAGGTCGGGGGCGATGGCGCGTCGGGTTGGGCTCAGGGCATTGGCAATCCGGCTCACCTCGCCGTTGTCGCCCGGACTGCCGTGAATCAGCACGACGGGCAATCGGCCCGGCGTCGGCGGGCCCATGTCGCGATAGGCGATCCGGACCGGGCTCCGGTCCGGGCCGCGGACCGTGATGACTTTTTCGTCGGGGGTGGGCGAGGCGTGGTACGGATGGAGCAGGCGCACCGCCGTCGACGCCGCCAGGGCGCCGAGGTAGCACCAGCCTAACGCTCGGCCCGGCCGGAAGGTCATCGCCGGTCGAGCGGGATCCGGCCGGCCCGAACCAGCCGGGCCCGGCAGGGTGAACCGGCGGCATACCACATGGTGGCCTGGCGGCCGGCGACCGCGACTTCCGTGAGGCTCTGGGTCTTCGCCTCGGGCCGATGCATGCAGGCGGACAGCGGGCCTCGGCGGGGCAGGTGGCTCCGGTGCAGCCGACGCAGCGCCTCGGGCGACGGCTGCCTGCTGGCGCCAAGGAGATTCTGGTAGACGGCTCGCCGGGCTTTGTCCGCCGCACCCT
Organism: Gemmatimonadota bacterium; assembly: GCA_025350665.1. Taxonomy (GTDB): domain Bacteria; phylum Gemmatimonadota; class Gemmatimonadetes; order Gemmatimonadales; family GWC2-71-9; genus SHZU01. Next base: position 2,281 of record JANXXJ010000211.1, read on the forward strand.
GGTCCGAGCCGGAACTGGTCCGGAGGACCCCGGGCCGGCGCGTTTGGGTCACGCGCAGGGTGCGCCCGTTCCAGTCGATCAGGGTCACCGGCCGCCCGACCGCCAGCGTCGCCAGCGTGAACGGGAGAAAATCTTTGAGCCGGGCCCCGCGGGTCCGGCGGACCAGATCCGCGGGCGACCGCGAGGTGAGGAGCAGATCGCGCAACAGCAGCCCTCGGCTGACCCGGCCCGCCAAGGCGCCCGGCGGCGTGTCCTCGTACCGGTTGAGAATCGCGCCCGCGACACCATGGCGGTTGACGCCGATCCAGGTCCCGCCGAAATCACCATCGACCGGGCCGAGAAATTCGCCGGCCAGTGTCCTGGTGATCCGGGGTGGCCGGCCGCGAGCCCGGGTCCGCCGTTCGTCGCGATTGAAGAAAAGCCGAAATCCGTCGGGCGCCGGGACCCAGCTGAGGGTGCACACCTACTTGGCGGCTCGGGCGTGGACGGTGGACGGCGCCAGGCCGAAGTCAGGTTCGATTCGGACGCCGTCCCGCTCGAGCAGCATCCGGATCAGGGCGAAGTGATGCACGGCGTGGCTCACCAGAAACTGGAGCTCCCGGCCGACCGTCGATCCGGCCCAGGTCTCGCCAGGCTGGTCCGCGGCGCAGCGCATCTGCACCAGGACAGCCTGATGCCCGGCATACCGGCGGGCCTGACCGAGTTGGCGGGCCAGTTGCCCGAGAACCTCGAGGGCGCGGGCGGTCGCCGCTTCGATCGTCGCGTCCCGGCGCCGGGCGTCGTAGTCGATCCGTCCGCCGGCCAGGCCCTCGACGAAACACTGGTAATGCTCGATCACGTGCCGGAGATGGGCGCCCACCGACGAATGGTGCCCGCGCGTCGAGCCGTACTGCCGGTCGTCGAGCTGGGCCACCAGCACACGGGCCTGCTCGAGCAGGCCCAGATTGGCGCTGATCATGTGGTCCCCCCCGTCGGCACCGTGTGCGGCACGAAGTGGCCCGCGATGGTTTTGCGGGCCCGTTCGGCCAGCGTCGTCCGGTCGGCAGCGCGGATCGGCTCGGCCGGGAACCGGAGATTGGCGGTGAAGCCCGGCAACCGGCAGAGCCGGAGTACATGGGGGACGAAACTCATCGTGCCCCACCAGCAGATGACGTCTCGCGCGGGCGGCTGGCCATCCGCCGTGGTGTAGTGGATCGCGGCCACCTGCACCGGATACTGCCGCTCGGCGGCCCATTCGAACATGGCCGTCTTCATCGGGTACACGTCGGCACCGTCTCCGCTGGTTCCCTCGGGGAAAACCACGACCCCGTCTCCTTCGCGGATTCGCTGGTCGATGACCTGAAGAACCCGCCGGGCGTCGCGACGATTGTTGCGGTTCAGAAAGATCGTGCCGACCAGCCGGGTAAGGTATCCAACGACCGGCCACTGATTTAGTTCCCGCTTTGCCACGAACACCCCATCCACGTTGGCGAGGAGCAGCACGATATCGACGTAGCTCAGATGGTTGGCCACCAGGAAAAACGGCGCCGGCGGCGGGCTCCCGGTCACCTCCATCCGCATGTTGACGATCCAGGCCAGGCCCCGGGCCCAGCGTTTCACGATCCGGTTGCGCCAGCCGAGACGAGACTTGGGCCACGGCGTGGCCGCCCACATGCCGAGGAGGAGCACGACCAGGAGTCCCGCGGTCCAGGCGGCAATGGCGCTCAGGCGCAGGACGGGACGAAGCGCCCCGCGGCCGGTCAGGCTGCGGAGAATGTCGCCGGAGTCGTGTCCGAAGACTTCGTCTCTGATCTCGGAGTGAGAAATAGTCACCGGAAGAAGAAGCGGTACGTCGCGGAATCTATCTCCCGGGTATCGAGTATGACCAGCCAGTCGATGGTCTTAAAGAGCCGGTCGATGGCCGGCGGGCCCAGCACCTTGGCGCCGAACTGCAGGTAAGTCCGGAAGAGGGCGGGCACCGACGGGTCGGGCAGGGGGACGCCAATCGGGAATTCGACGCGGCAGGCCGGCTGCGGCAGGACCTGGATCGAAGGGTGAACCGAGCCGGCGGCTTCCAGGTGGCGATGGACCGATTGGCCGAGCGCCGGGTCCTGGCTGGTCAAGGAGCAGCATCCGAACAGGACGTGCTTGCCGTTCCAGGCGAGGTATTCCGCCAGTCCGCGCCAGAGCAGCTGGAGGACTCGGCCGTTCCGGTACTCCCGGGCCACGCAGGCTCGGCCGATCTCGACCGACTGGGCGGTCACGTCGGCGGGGATGGTCGAGAGGTCGAATTCCTGGCCGCTGTAGAATCCGCCGTAACCAAGCGCCATGTCGGCCGTCTGCAGCCGGTACGTGCCTACGACGGCGCCGGTGTCGCGATGGAGGATCATCAGGTGATGGAAGCGGGCGTCGAGTCCATCATCGTCCCGACCGGTCTGGTGCGACTCGTCGAGCCCTTCGCCCAGTTCGAGGTTGAAGATCCGATACCGGAGCTGCAGGACTCGATCGAGGTCCTCGGCGGACCGGGCAAACCGGACGGTATAGCTGCCGGCCACGATCTCACGGTCGGGAACCGATTCGGGCGCTATGGGGTACTGGGCGATGATGGTACCACGGGGTCGTTCGCTGGCGGGCATGGTCACGGCGCGACCTCCGCCGACCCGGTCTGCAGAAACCACACCCCGTTCCGTTCGAACACCCGGCCGGTCAGGCGGAGACGCTTGCCGGCCAGACGGTCGGGCCGGGCGACGGGCTGCATGCCGGCGGTCACCAGGATCAGCTCGAGGGCCCGCCCGTCAGCCGCCCGGGTGACGAACAGCGGCGTCATCCCGCCGCTCAAACACCGCGCGGCGCAGCCTCGGTGGGTCTTCCCCTGGCCCGGGTTCATCACGCCGAGGTAACACTTGCTGTCCACGATTTCCCCATCGAGGGAGAATGTTCCAAGATCCCGGGCCTGGAGTGGCGTCTCGGCGGCGGCGGGCCCGAGGTCCTGGCGATCGGCTACCTCGATCAGCGTACTCTGGTCGCGGTAGGCGAACGTTCCGGTGATCCGGACCCGGTGCCCGCTCAAGCCGGCCATCGCGGCTCCCGCGCCGTGTTTTCCGGTCCCGGCCAACAGGTAGCGGGCCACCGGGCGCGGCAGCGGCGTCTCGTCCACCACCAGGGTCGGATATGGATCCATCCGGACCACCCCGACGACGGTGCGGGTCGTTCCATATTCGAAGGTGCTTGCCGCGTAAGTGCGCTGGGCCCAGGCCCAGGTCGCCATCAGGCCGCCGATCAGCAGCAAGCCGATCACGAGGCGGGATCGGACGAAGCGGGCGAGTGGGGCCGCGGTCCCGGTTTCGTAACCGAGGTAGAACGGGTCATCGGCGATCGCTGCCTGACCGGGCACGGGCACCGGTTCGACCTCGGTTCCGGCCGGGTTGGGCACCCGATACACCAGGACGCGGTCGCCGGCGAGCTTCAGGTTGAAGGTCGGGATCGAGTCGGTGAACGGGGGAGGCGAGGTGCCGTCGTGGGGCCGGAACTGGTAGCCGTGCCAGGGGCAGGTAATGCAGCCGTCGATGATCCGGCCTTCGCCGAGCGGTCCGTTCTGGTGTTTGCAGACGTTGGACACGCAGGACAGGCGGTCCTGATGGCGAAACACGGCCACCCGTTCGCCGCCGACCAGCCGGATCACCGCCCGCCCTTCGCGAATCGCGCCGGCCGGTCCGACGTCGATCCAGTCGGCAGTGTCGTTGGCCTCGTCCGCGGGCCGCTCCCGGCGGGCGGCCAGCAGATGCAGGAGGCCGAGCGCGACCACGCCTAACGCCACGGAGACGACGTACGCGGGGTGGCGCTCGTCCTGCAGAAATCCCAGCGCCACGTGCAGCACCAGGCTCACGTAGGCGACGTAGACCAGCATGTGCAGGCGTTTCCACACCGGCGGGGTCAGGGCCGAGAGCCAGAAATCGTGGCTGGTCGCGGCCATCGCGCCCAGAATCACGAGGGCCAGAAGGCCGAACCACTCGAACGGGAAGTCGCGGACGCTGGTCCAGTCCCGGTTCGAGTCGAGCAGGCTGACCAGGGGATCGACGTTGCCCAGGGCGTGGTACTGGATCAGCACGAACACCGCATGCGCCAGCCCCAGCATGCCAAGCGTGACACCCAGGTGGCGGCGGTTGTAGAGAAACGGGAGAAACCGGGCGTCGAGCCGGGCCAGCGGGCCGATCGCCAGGATGACGTGGAGCAGCAGGAACGCGGTAAGCCCGAGTCCGCGGATCAGCGCCGTCTCGGCGGTGGCGGCCGGATGGGTCAGGAAGGTGATGCCGGCAAACAGCCCCAGGCAGCCGGCGACCGAAAGGCCCAGGATCCCGTCGTAGATCCGTTTCTGGCGGTTCCACTGGACCGCGACGTAGCCGCCGCTCATTGGGAGGCGGGCCGGGTATCGACCCGACCGGGACCGAGGGGGGCCGGCCGGGCCATGATGGCGGCTCCCAGTGCCAGGAGGGAACCCGCCAGCAGCCACCACGCGAAGCCCCGGTGCCGGCGGCGAAGCGACCGGATCATGCCGGCCGGCCGATCCGGGGGCGGTGGGCCGTGACCTCGGCCGGCGGGACCGCCTCACGCCGGGCCAGCCGGATCAGGAGCCAGGGCCAGAGCAGCACGCCCGCTGGGATCAACTGCAGCCGGAATCCCAGGCTGCCGGTTCGGGCCAGCGGGTCGAGTCGGGCCGCTCCGCCGGCCGCGAGCCAGACCCCCATCGCCAGCCCGACCAGCCCCCAGCCCTCGAGTCCCCGGGCCGCCAACTCGGTCATGTTTCCATTCCCTTGCAAGACGTTCCGGGTGTAACGCCGGATCGGTTCGTTTTGCTCCCGGTCTGCCGAACGGTGGCTCCGAGGTCTATTTTGAGACCTCCATGACGATGGCCGACTCCCGCACCGACCACGCCGCCGCCGACCCGTTCGAGGCGTTGCTGCTCCCGCTGATCGACAAAGCCTACAACGCGGCTCTCCGGTTGACCAGGAATGCGGCGGACGCCGAAGATCTGGTCCAGGATGCGGTCCTGCTGGCCCGGCGGGGGTTCGGCAGCTTCACGATCGGGACCAATTTTGGCGCCTGGTTCTTCCGGATCCTCCACAACGCCTTCATCAGCCGCTACCGCCAGGACCGGCGCCGTGGCACATCCGTGGAACTGGAAGACACGCCCGAGCTTTATCTGTTCATGAAGTCAGCCTCTCTCAATCTCGGCGATGAAGATCCCGCCACGGCCCTGATGGACCGGATCGATGGGGCGACCATCTCGGATGCGCTGGCCCGGCTGCCTGATGAGTACCGGTCGGCCGCCACACTCTACTTCATTGACGATATGGCCTACGATGACATTGCCCGGACGCTCGAGATTCCGGTCGGGACCGTGCGCTCGCGGCTCCATCGAGGCCGGCGGCTTCTCCAGAAGGAACTGTGGCAGCTGGCGGTGGATCGCGGCGTGGTGCCGGACCGGCAGGAGGGTCGATGAACGAGAGCCACCAGTACGATTGCCAGGCCGTCTTCCGGCGGCTCGACGACTTTCTCGACCGGGAGTTGACGCCGGAGGAAATGACCCTGGTCCAGGCCCACCTCGACATCTGCGAAGTGTGCGCCCGGGAACAACGGTTCGAATCGACGGTGCTGGCGTCGATCCGAGCCAAGCTGGGCCAGGTCCGGGCGCCGCAGGCCCTGCTTGACCGCATCAGGCTGGTCCTCGACCAGGAGCGCCGCGGCGTCTGATTGTCGCCGGTGCCTTGCCCTTTCCTCCATGGCTGGAGATTCCAATGGCCGTTCGTCACGGGTTGCTCGCCTTGTCCCTCGCTGTCGCCGCCGGGCCGGTCGGCGCTGCCGTGCTGCTCGCCCAGACGCCGACGCCGTCGATCGCCGACAAGACGCGGGGCATGGAGCGGATCGAGGGCTTCGTTCCGATGTACTGGGATGCCGGCCAGGGCAAGATCTGGTTCGAGATCGGTCGGCTGGGCGAGGAGCTGCTCTATATCGTCTCGATGCCGACCGGCGTCGGGTCCAATGACATCGGCCTCGACCGGGGCCAGCTCGGCGGTGAGCGGATCGTCAGATTCGACCGGGTCGGACCGCGGCTGCTGCTGGTGCAGCCGAACTACCGGTTCCGCGCCGTCACCGACAATCCCGACGAGCGGCGCGCGGTCGAGCAGTCGTTCGCCCAGTCGGTCATCTGGGGCTTCAAGGTCGAGGCCGAGGGGAACGGTGCGGTGCTGGTGGACGGCACCGATTTCGTGCTGCGCGACGGTCACGATGTGATCGGGGCCATGCACCGAGCGGGCCAGGGGGCGTATCGTCTCGACGCCGCCCGGAGCGCCCTGTTCCTGCCGCGGACCAAGGGCTTCCCCCGGAACAGCGAGGTCGAAGTCACGCTCACCTTCACTACCAATAACCCGGGCCGATGGGTTCGCGACGTCGCGCCGTCACCTGAAGCCGTCACGGTCCGCCAGCACCATTCCTTCGTGGCCCTGCCCGAACCCGGATTCAAGCCCCGCCCGTCAGACCCGCGGTCCGGATTCTTCGGCGTGAGCTACTACGACTACGCGACCCCGTTCTCCCAGCCGATCATCCAGCGCTTCATTGCCCGCCATCGCCTCGAGAAGAAAGACCCGGCCGCCGCGGTCAGCGAGCCGGTCAAACCGATCATCTACTACCTCGATCGGGGCGCCCCGGAGCCGATCCGTTCCGCCCTGCTCGAAGGCGCCCGGTGGTGGAACCAGGCCTTTGAAGCCGCCGGCTACAAGGATGCGTTCCGGGTGGAGCTGCTGCCTGATGGCGCCGATCCGATGGACGTCCGCTACAACATGATCCAGTGGGTCCACCGCTTCACCCGGGGCTGGAGCTACGGCGCCACGGTGACCGACCCCCGCACCGGCGAGATCATCAAGGGCCACGTCACGCTGGGTTCGCTCCGGATTCGCCAGGACTTCCTCATCGCTCAGGGCCTGCTGGCGCCGTTCGTGAAGGGTGACGAGAAGGCCGGCGCCGCCGAACAGATGGCGCTGGCGCGGATCCGCCAATTGGCGGCGCACGAGGTGGGGCACACGCTCGGGATCGAGCACAACTACATCTCGAGCAGCCAGAACCGTGCGTCCGTGATGGACTATCCCCACCCGCTGATCAAGCTGGCCGCTGATGGCACCATCGATGTCTCGGATGCCTACGCCACCGGGATCGGGGAGTGGGACAACGAAGCGGTGAAATACGGCTATCAGGATTTTCCCGGCGGCACCGACGAGAAGGCCGCGTTGGGCCGCCTGATCGCCGCCGCCCGGGCCCGCGGGCTCACCTTTCTGACCGACCAGGACGCCCGCCCTGCCGGCAGCGCGCACCCGCAGACGCACCTGTGGGACAACGGCACGGACGCGGCGGCCGAGTTGCGCCGGGTGATGAAGGTCCGCCGCGTCGCGCTGAGCCAGTTCGGTGACCGGGCCGTCCCCACCGGCGCCCCGCTCGCGACCCTGGAAGAGGTGCTGGTTCCGCTCTACCTCCATCATCGTTACCAGGTGGAGGCCGCCGTGAAAGTGATCGGCGGACAGTACTACGACTATGCGTTCCGTGGGGACGGAGTCGAGCCGCTCCATCAGGTGCCCGTCGCCGAACAGACGGCCGCCCTCGACGCGGTGCTGGCCACGATCACCCCGGCGGAACTGGTCCTGCCGCGTGCTGTGCTGGCGCGGATTCCACCTCGGCCGGTGTCGATCGAGCCGCACCGGGAACTGTTCGACCGGGCCACCGGCCTGGTGTTCGATGCCGTGGCACCGGCGACGGCCGCGGCCGACATGGTCGTCCAGCTCCTCTTCAACGGCGAACGGGCGGCCCGGCTGGTGGAGCAGCACGCCCTCGACGCGCGGCAGCCAGGCCTCGAGGCGGTCCTCGATCGGGTGATCGCCGCGGTGTTCGACGTCCCGGCCGCCGGCTACGAAGCGGAAGTCGGCCGAGCGATCCAGCGGGTGGTGGTTGATCGGCTGATGGGACTCGCCGCGTCGGCCGCGATGGGGCAGGTCAGGGCCGTGGCCGCGGCCAAGCTCGCGGCGGTCGCCACGCGCCCGCTGCCGGCGTCTGCCCGCACGACGGAGAATCAGGCGGCGCGGGCCCTCTTCGCCGCCGATATCAAACGGTTCCAGGCCCGCCCGTACGATCCGACCAAGGCGCCCGGCGCTCCGGACGCTCCCCCCGGCAGCCCGATCGGGCTGCCCGACGATGACATTCCGTGATCCACTTGCCGAGGTGCTCCTCATGAGACGTGCCACCGTTGTCGCCGCGCTGTGGTTTGCCGCGGTTCCCATCCTGGGCGCGCAGGCCCAGGCGCCGACGAGTTCTGCGCCGGCCGCGAAGCCGGCCGATGTGGCGTCGATGGATGCCATTATCAAGACGCTCTACGGCGTGATTTCGGGTCCGGCGGGACAGGCCCGTGACTGGGACCGGTTCCGCTCGATCTTCGCTCCGGGCGCCCGGCTGATTCCGACGGGACGGGATCCCGCCGGCAAGGCGGCCCTGCGGGCGGTGTGGAGCCCCGACGACTACGTCAGAACGGCGGGAGCCAATCTCGAGAAGAATGGATTCTTCGAAAACGAAATCGGCCGAACGGTTGAACAATACGGTGGCGTGGTCCAGGTCTTCAGCGCCTACGATTCGCGACGGACCGCGGCGGACCCCAAGCCATTTGCCCGCGGGATCAACAGTATTCAACTGTACAATGACGGCACCCGCTGGTGGGTGGTCTCGATCTTCTGGGAATCGGAAACGCCGGCCAATCCGATCCCGGCCAAGTACCTGAAGCCGGGGACCTGATTCACTGATGTGGTCGTTACGGGCGGTGGGGCTCGTGTCGCTGGCCGGGCTGCTCCTGGCCGGGGCGCCCGCG
>JANXXJ010000346.1 GCA_025350665.1 Gemmatimonadota bacterium
AGGACCACCGTGCCAGCGATCTTGTCGTGCCACGCCTGTCCATTCTTGTCGAAGATCGCCCAGAGGTAACCAACCCCGAACACCAGCGCGCTAATGAATCGCCCCACAACCTCGCGGATGAACATCGTGCCGAACCCAGGGATCCGGCCGGTCTTCTGGTCGACAACCTGGAGGTGAAGGAGCTGCTTGCCCGGTGTCAGTCCCCGCCGAAGCAAGGACAGGAACCAAACGAAGTAGACAATCGGCAGGAGGACAGCCGCCACCACCGCCAGGTCATCCGAGCCGGTCACCGACCTGACCAGCGTGATGCCAAGGAAGTAGAGGACAACGGCAATAAGGGGATCGATAACGAGCGCGAGCCACCGAGCAAACAGGCCAGCCTTGCGGCCTTGGCTTGGCGCCGCGACAAATCGGTCGCACCAATGGCAGAAGAACGAATCGGCCGTGATTTCCTTCGAGCAGGCCGGACAATTCATGGGTCGCCCTTGGCTAGAGGTGGAGGTCAGCCCGGTGGCCAACGCCTTGCCCCCTCCCCCCCCGGTCCGTACTTTCTCCAGTGCGACCCGAAGAGAATCCGGCCCGACAAGCGGCTGAAACAAGGCGTGGTGCTTTGCAGTCTCCACCACCACCGTGACAGCGGCGTCACACATGGACCGGATCGCCCCAGCTCCCGATCACACCGCCGAACCCTTGAGGCTCAAGTCCTTGGGGGACGCTGTCTTGCTGCACCCCGACGGCAGCGAGGCGATCCGCCCGTCCAAACCCCTGGCCCTGCTGACCTACCTCCACTGCGCCCCGGGACGCACCGCCAGCCGAGACCACCTCTGCTCACTGCTCTGGAGCGACAGCGCCCCTCGCCACGCGATGGGCTCGCTCCGCACCGCCCTCCACCGGCTCAACTCACTCCTCGGCCTCCCCGCCGTCGAAGGGAATGGCACCGCCGTCAGCCTCAGGATTCGACTGACCGGCGACCGCGACGAGTTCCTCGCGGCCCTCGATCAGGGCGACTTCGCCACCGCCGTTACCCTCTACCAGGGACCGTTCTTCCCCGAATACGGCGACCCGGGCACCGCCCTCTTTGAACAATGGGCCGACGGCGAACGGGCCCGCCTCCGCGCGCTGTTTGTCCGGGCCGCCGAGGCCCTGATCCGCGAGTCGCTCGACGCGGCCCACTTCCGCGATGCCGTGCGCCAGGCCCGCCACCTCCATACCCTCGCCCCGAACGACGAAACCGGCTGGCGGCTCCTCCTCGGGTCGCTGCTCCTCGCCCGCGATGACCTCGGCGCCCGGGCCGAAGCGGAGCTATTCAAGGCCTGGCTCGACCACGAAGGCCACGAACCGGAACCCGCCACCCGCCGACTGATGGACCGGATTCGGGACGGGGGCGCCGCCGCCGAGCCCGATACGCCAAACCAGGTCGGGCTGGTGGCCGAGTTGATCGGGAGGGAACGGCCCTTCGCCGCCGCATTGGAGCTGTGGGACGAGGTCCGCCGAGGCCACTCACGACACCTGCACATCTCCGCCCCGGCCGGGATCGGGAAAACTCGCTTCCTCACCGATCTGGCCCACCGCCTGAGCGCCGGGGGCGCTCGCGTGGTATCGGTGCGCGCCAACGTCGGCGAACGGACCCTCGACTACGCCACCGCCGCCGACCTGGCCCGCAGCCTGGCCTCGCTTCCCGGCGCCAAGGGACTCCCGGCCCGCACGGCTGGCATCCTGATCTCGCTCCAGCCGGCCCTCGCCACCACGTTCGCCGCCGCAGAACCGGTAACGTCCCCCGATCCATTGCTGCCGCGGGCCCAGGCCATTGCCGAACTGATCGCCACGGTGGCGGATGAAGCGCCCGTCGCGCTCGTGATCGACGACGTCCACTGGCTCGACCCGGCGTCCCGACACATTCTCCGTTCCGCCGCCGGACGCCTCGACCGCGGCCAGGTGCTGCTGATCACCGCCGGGCGGCCGCCCGAGACGGCGCTTCCCACCAGCGTCCCGAGCCGGATCCTGACCCTCGACCCGCTCACGCTGCCCCAGGTCGAAGCCTTCCTCGGCAGCGCGGCCGAGCTCCCGGCCGAGCCGTGGGTCGCCACCCTGGTTGCGGCACTGCACCATGCTACTGGCGGCTCCCCGCTCGTCCTGCTCGAAACCCTGGCGTTGATCCGCGAACGCGGCATCGCCGACCTGGCCGACGGGGTCTGGACCTGCCCCGATCCCGCCGCCCTTGCCACCCAGCTCGATGTAGCCGACGCCACGGCGGAACGGATCCGCGCGCTCGATCAGGAATCCCGCCATCTGACCCAGTTCCTTGCCGTGGCCGGGACACCACTCACCTGCGACGACCTCGCCTCCCTGATCGCGAGACCCCCGGACGCAGTGGAGACCGCGCTCGTGGCGCTCGAACGTCGAGGCCTCGCGACCATGGCCGGCCAGCGCTGGAGCCCGGCCCACGACGAGATCGCCGACACGGTGCTGGGCATGATGACCGCCCCGGAGCTGCACGCCCTGAATCGCGCGCTCGGCCGCCACTGGGCCAGTGAGCCGACCCGCTCGCCCGACGCGATTCCACGCGCCGTCCGCCACTTGGCCGCGGCCGGTGCGGAAGCGGACCTCGTGCCCCTCTTCCGGCGGTGGATCGCATCCCACGATCCTGGCGAGCGCTCCGCTCGAACTCTTGCCGCAGCCCTCCTCGGCGAGTGGGCCACACCGGAGCGACTCGCGCGGCTCGAGGCCTCGGTGTCTCGTCCAGCGCATGGCGCGCCGTGGCGTCGGATTGCCGCAGTCGCCGTCGTCCTGCTTGCCGGCGCCGGGGTCTTCTTCAGGGATCGGGCCGGCGCTGATCGACTGCCGCCCGACGAGGAACTGCTGGCGGTCGTGACCGAGGGCGAACAGGCCTCGCTCATCGGCGTGCCCATCGACGCCGGCACCTGGCCCAAGGGAGAGTCCCTCCGCATCGATGGCGGCCGCCGGGTCGGCCGCTGGACCGCCGACCACACTGTGGACCGCCCGGCCATGAGCGCGGACGGCAG
>JANXXJ010000357.1 GCA_025350665.1 Gemmatimonadota bacterium
CCACCCAGGCCGGCGGGTCGCTCACGGTGCGCGGAGCCCGGACCTTTTCCAAGACGTTCACGCTGAGTTCCGACGTGTCGGTGGATGGCGCCGGCGGCGACTACCAGTTCGGCCGCGGCGCCGCCACGGTTCGCGGCCTCATCACGCCGGACGGACCGATTGCCGTGGCGCTGTCAGCCTCGGCCGGCACCAGCACCGGTACGCTTCCGATCCAGAGCCGGTTCTACCTCGGGGGGCCGGCCACCCTCCGGGGTTACGACGGGGGCTCGATCAGCGGCCAGGCCTTCTGGGCCGGCCGGGCCGAGGTCGCCAACAGTTTTCCGGGTGCCCGGATCGCGCTGTTCTCGGATGTGGGCTGGGCCGGTCCCCGGCCTGCGTTCTCCAGGGGCAAGGCGCTGATCGGCGGGGGCGTCGGGGCCAGCTTCCTGGACGGCCTGATCCGGACCGATCTGTCCCATGCGTTCAACGGGGCCAGGGGCTGGCGGTTCGACATCTACTTCGACGGCATCCTGTGACCCGGCCGGCCGCCTCAATCCGGGCTCGGGTCCAGCCGATACTTCCGGTATGAGGATTCAGCGAACCCTCCTTCTGGCTGCGGCCGCTCTCCTGGCACCGCTGGCCGCCCGGGCCCAAACCTCGTTCTCCAAGGACGCGGTGGAGGAACTCCAGTCCATTTCGGTGCGGGCCGATGTGGCCGGCGACGCCGATGCCGGCAAGTTCGCCCGGCTGCTCGAGGACGTGCTCCGGCAGGAGTTGACCCGCGCCGACATTCTCTACGAACGGTCCGATCCCAGGGCCGACGACTGCTGCCTGCTTCGGCTCGACGTCCGCCTCGCGACCGGCTCAGGCCGGGCCCGGTTCGGCGTCGGGTATACGGTCCGGCTCGAGATGGGCTACCTGGACCGGCTCGGCAACGCTCCGACCTGGACCACGGTCTGGGCCGGCCGCATCGTGTCGAACATCGTGGAACGCCAGGAACTGGCGGACGGCCTCCGGTTTGCCGCCCGGGAGGTGATCGGCGACTTCGTGGACCTCTACCGGGAGCATTTCCCCCGCCGCTGACCGCCGGGCAGGCCCCGGCCACCCCGCCTTGCCGTAGGGTTTTGCATCCGATATTGTATACAAGCCTCCCATCGCCGAACCGACCATATGAATCGTCTGCTGCTGCCGAGTCTTGCCGGCCTGTTGCTCGCCGCCCCCGTGGTGTCCCGGGTGGCCGATCCCGAGCCTTCGGCCATCGACAAGATCTTTGCCCAATATGACCATACCAGCACCCCGGGCTGCGCCCTGGGCGTCTTCAGGGGCGGGCAGGTCGTGTACAGCCACGGCTACGGGATGGCGGACCTGAATCAGGGCGTTCCGATCTCGCCCAGGACGGTGTTCTACATCGCCTCGACCTCGAAGCAGTTCACGGCGATGAGCATCGCGTTGCTGGCCGAGCAGGGGAAGATTTCACTCGATGATCCAATCCGGAAATGGGTTCCGGAACTGCCGGCCTATGCCGACCGGATCACGGTTCGCAATCTGGTCCACCACTCGAGCGGGATCCGTGACTATCTCGGTCTGTGGTCGATGTCGGGCCGGTCGGTGGCCGACGAGATCCCCGAGGAGGTGGCCCTCGATCTGATCCGGCGCCAGAAGGCGACGGATTTTGAACCCGGGAGCCGGTACTCCTACTCGAACTCCGGGTATTTCCTCCTGTCGGTAATCGTGAAGCGGGCCAGCGGGCAGACCCTCCGGGAATTCGCCCAGGCCAACATGTTCGGGCCCCTCGGCATGTCGTCAACCCATTTCCACGACCGCAATACCGAGATCGTGCCGAATCGGGCCGAAGGCTACCAGCCGAGTCCGACGGGTGGGTTCGATATCGTGCGGACGAGCTTTGCGGGCGTCGGCGACGGCGGCCTCCTGACCTCGGTGCTGGACCTGCAGCGCTGGGACGAGAATTTCTTCGGCAACAAGCTGGGCAGCCGCGGCCAGGCCCTGATCGATCAGGCGTACACGCCGGGCCACCTGAGCGATGGAACGGCGCAGACCTATGCCTTTGGCCTGATGCCGCACACCTACCGGGGCCAGCCGGTCGTTGACCACGGCGGCTCGTTCATCGGGTTCCGGGCCGAGTTGATGCGCTTTCCGAAGCAGCACTTCTCGGTGGCTGTTCTCTGCAACGACTACACGGCGGCGCCCGAGCATATGGCCGAGCAGGTCGCGGATCTGTATCTGGCCAGTGAACTGGCGCCGGTCCAGGCGCCGAAGGCCGTCGGGCCGGGAGCATCGGTGGCGGCCGAACGGCTGGATCGCTGGGTGGGCCGGTATGAAATCATGCCGGGGGCGATTGTGCAGGTGGCGCGGGAGGGCGCGGGCCTTTCCATGACCGCGTTCGGAACCAAGGTCCCAATGCAACCGGTCAACGACTCAACCTTCGACGTGACGCTGGCGTCGGCCCGGCTCGAGTTTCACACGACGCCCACCGGCCCGGCCCTCACCGCCGCGGTATTCGGCACGGCGGACCCGACGCCGCGGCTCGGAGACGCTCCCAGGCCGAGCGCGGCGCAGCTGGCGGAGTACGCCGGGCGCTACCGGAGCGATGAGCTGGACACCTGGTCGGTGGTCGAAGCCCGCGGTGACACCCTGCGGGCCCGGATGCGGTGGGGTGAGTGGCAGGTCCTCCACCCGATGGCGAAGGACCGATTCACGATTCCCGGTCTCCGGGCGGATTTCGACCGGGACCGGGCGGGCCGGATTATCGGATTCCGGATGAGTGCGGGACGGAGCCGGAACGTCGGCTTCGCGAGGGAGCGTTAGGCGGCGGGTTCCCGGTCGACCCGGACGGTCAGCCAGAGCAGGGCGGCCACGACGGAGACGCCGGCCCAGACACCGAGGAGTCCGGTCCAGCCGAGCGGATCGCGCATCCGGGGGACGGCCCAGATCGAGACCACGCCGCCCAGGTTGCCCATCAGGTTGAGCACGCCGCCGGCGGCGCCTGGGTTGTCCTTGACGAGGCTCGTGGCGGTGGCCCAGAACGGTCCTTCGGCAGCGTTGATGCACGCGACGGAGAGCGAGAGCGCCCCGATCGCCAGGTAGACGTTGGAGAGATTGGCGCCGATCACGACCAGGCTCGCCGCCGTGATCAGGCAGGCCATCGCGACCCGGCGGCGGCCCCGACCGGCACCGAACCGGGTCGCGAGCCGGTCGGCGACGAACCCGCCGAGGGGCGCCAGGAGGAAGGCGGTGAACGGCGGCACGCTGCCCCACACGCCGCTGGAGAGCAGGCTGAAGCCGCGGCCGTCGGTGAGATAGCGGAAGAACCAGAAGATGAAGACGAAGAACACCGCCGAGTGGAGAAAATAGGCCAGTGAGAGCAGGAACAGGTCGCGGTCGAACAGGAGCTTGAGTCCGATCCTGATCTCGGCGCCGAGGCTGTTGAGTCGCTGGGGCCGCTGCCGGGGAACCGGGGCGAAGAGAAACCAGGCGGCCGACATCAGGAGGCCCACCACGCCACTCGCCATGAAGACCGAACGCCAGCCGGCCTTGACCATCAGCGGGGCCAGCGTCAGGGGTGCCAGGGCCGAGCCGAGCAGCGAGGTGGCGATGAAGATCGAGTTGGCGGTGGTGCGGCGGGACGGCGGAATGGCCTGGCTGATCGCCATGGAGCCGACCGGGAAGGTGGCCGCCTGGGTCACGCCGAGGAGGGCGCGAGCGGCGAGCAGGGTGACGAACGCGGCAGCCCCGACGCCGACCAGACCGGACAGGAAGGACGCGATGCCCCAGCCGGCCACGGCCAGTCCGAGGATGAGGCGGGCGCCGAGTCGATCACCCAGGATGCCGACCGGCAGCTGGAACAGGGCATATACCAGCTGGAAGCCCCAGGCGCTGATGCTGCCCATGTCGGCCATTGTGAGGCCGAGTTCCGGCGCCATGGTCTCCTGGGCGATGGTGATGTTCGAGCGGAGCGCGTAGCCCACGAGGCTCACCAGCGACAGCAGGAGCATCAGGAGGCCGGGGCGGCGAGCGTCTTCGGTCTTCATCAAAGGGAACCCAGGTGTGGTCGGGATGGGCAATAGTGTCCCCTGATCGCGGGAAGTGCAACCGGGAGTCGTCATGCGAATCGGAAATCGGGCGGTGGCCGGCATCGCGCTGCTGGTATGGAGCGGCACGGTCGCGGCGCAGGGCCGCGGGTTCGGCATCGAGCAGGTAACGGGGGCGCCGTTCGCCCAGGCCCTCGCCACGGGCGGCGGGTCAATGGCTTGGGTCCACAGCACCAAGGGAGTCAGGAACGTCTGGGCGGCCACGGCGCCCGACTTCAAAGGCCGCCAGCTCACGCAGTACACCCAGGACGACGGCCAGGAGATCGAGGAAGTGACGGTCTCGCCGGACGGGAAGATGGTGTTCTACGCGCGGGGAGGGGCCGCGAACCGGCGCGGCGAGATTCCGAATCCGATCAGCGATCCGAACGGCCAGGAGCAGGCGCTCTGGAAGGTGCCGGTTGCGGGCGGCCCGGCGGTCAAGGTCGCCAATGCGACCGGTGCCGTCGTCTCGCCGAGGAGCGACTGGGTGGCGTTCGGGAAAAGCGGCCAGGTGTGGGTGGCCCCGGTGGCGGGACCGGGGGAGGCGCGGCAGCTGTTCAAGGCCCGCGGCGCGGCCGGTGATCTGGCCTGGTCGCCGGATGGCGGGCAGCTGGCGTTCTCGAGCAACCGGGGGGACCACGCCTTCATCGGCGTTTACGACCTGGGCCGGAAGGCGATCAGCTGGCTCGGACCGAGCATGGACACTGATGGCTCGCCGGCGTGGTCGCCGGACGGGGCGCGGATCGCGTTTGTGCGGATCCCGGCCGGGTTCGCACCGCCGCTGTTCGGCGCGATGCGGGAGTACGAGCCGTTCTCGATCTGGGTGGCCACGGTAGCGACCGGCGACGCCCGCCGGGTCTGGGCCGCCGACCGCGGCCGCGGCAGCGTAGCGCACGA
The DNA here is from genome assembly GCA_025350665.1 of Gemmatimonadota bacterium. Taxonomy (GTDB): domain Bacteria; phylum Gemmatimonadota; class Gemmatimonadetes; order Gemmatimonadales; family GWC2-71-9; genus SHZU01. Next base: position 4,965 of record JANXXJ010000357.1, read on the forward strand.
ACTCGTGGGGCCCGGGCTCATGTGGGGCGCGGGTGACCGGCTGGCATTCTCGTGGGAGAAGGACGGCTGGGCCCATCTCTATTCGGTCGCCGCCTCGGGCGGCGCTGCGATGCTGCTCACGCCGGGGGACGGCGAAGCCGAGTACGTGGGCCTGAGCGCCGACCGGCAGTCCATCCTTTACAACACCAACATCGGCGACATCGACCGGCGCCACGTCTATCAGGTGAGCCTGACCGGCGGTGTGCCAGTGGCGCTCACCAGCGGAACCGGGATCGAATGGGCCCCGCTGCCAGTGACCGGCGGCGTGGCGCTTCTGGTCTCGGATGCGCGCCATCCCTCGCACGCGGCCGTGCTGCTCGGCGGGAAGGTGAGGGCGGTGGCCCCGGAGACGATGCCGGCCGACTTCCCGGCCGACCGGCTGGTCGAGCCGCAGCAGGTGATCTTCCCGGCGGCCGATGGCCTGATGATCCACGGGCAACTGTTCCTGCCGCCCGACCTGAAGCCTGGCGAGAAACGGCCGGCGATCGCCTTCTTCCACGGCGGGTCGCGGCGCCAGATGCTGCTCGGCTTCCACTACATGTTCTACTATCACGGCACCTACGCGATGAACCAGTGGCTCGCGAACCAGGGGTACGTCGTGCTGTCGGTGAACTACCGGAGCGGGATCGGGTACGGGATGGAGTTCCGCGAGGCGATGAACTACGGCGCTACCGGTGCCACGGAGTACAATGACGTGAACGGCGCCGGGGTGTACCTCCATGGCCGAGCCGACGTCGATCCGGCGCGGGTCGGGCTCTGGGGTGGTTCGTACGGCGGGTACCTCACGGCGATGGGGCTGGCGAAGTCGTCGGACCTGTTTGCGGCCGGCGTGGATCTCCACGGTGTCCATGACTGGAACTCCGGGATCCAGAACTTCGTGCCGAGCTATAACCCGCTCGAGAAGCCGGAGGCGAGCCGGCTCGCGTTCGACTCGTCGCCGCTGCGGTGGGTCAACACCTGGAAGTCGCCGGTCCTGC
>JANXXJ010000033.1 GCA_025350665.1 Gemmatimonadota bacterium
GTTGTCCAGAATCGAGAACAGCCAGATGCCGACGAAGCCGATGGTCATCGAGAACAGAGCCGGCGACGTGTACGGGAACAACGCCGAACCCTTCGGATTGCCCAGCGTGGCTTCCCAGACCGACGGCGACACGACGGTCAGCGCCACCGAGGAAATCAATCCCAGGAAGCCGCCGATCACCGCGCCGCGCGTGGTGCAGTCTTTCCAGAGCACCGACATGAACAGCACCGGGAAGTTGGCCGAGGCCGCAATCGCAAACGCCAGCGAGACCATGAACGCGATGTTCTGCTTCTCGAACACGATGCCCAGAATGACCGCCAGGACACCCAGCGCGATCGTGGTCATGCGCGAAACCTTCAGCTCCGAAGCGCTGTCGGCCTTGCCGTTCTTGATCACCGTCGCATAGATGTCGTGCGACACCGCCGAGGCACCCGACAGCGTCAATCCCGCCACCACGGCGAGAATGGTGGCGAACGCCACGGCAGCGATGAAGCCGAGGAACGGCGTTCCGCCCAGCACCTCGGCGAGCAGCGGCGCCGCCATGTTGCCGCCCTTGTCGACGGCCCTGATCGCCTCGGGGCCGACCAGCACCATCGCGCCGAACCCGATGATGAAGGTGAGAAGGTAGAACGAGCCGATCAGGCCGGTGGCGTAGAAGACGGACTTCCGCGCCGCCTGCGAATCGGGCACGGTGAAGAACCGCATCAGGATGTGGGGCAAGCCGGCGGTGCCGAACATCAGGGCCATCCCGAGGGAGACCGCGTCCCACGGATTTGCCACCTGCTTGCCGGGCGCCAGTACGCCGGCGCCGTATTTGTCGGCCGCGGCGGCGAACAGCGCGGTCGGGCTCATCCCGAACCGGGCCAGGACCAGCATGGCCAGGAGGAACGCACCCGAGAGCAGTAGCACCGCCTTGACGATCTGGACCCAGGTCGTCGCGATCATCCCGCCCACCAGGACGTAGAGAATCATCACCGCTCCGACGACGATCACGGCCGTCTCGTAGCGCAGTCCGAACATCAGCTTGATCAGACTTCCGGCGCCGACCATCTGGGCGATGAGATAGAAGATTACGGTGGCCAGGGTACCGATTGCCGCCGCCACCCGGATCGGCTTCTGGCGCCGGTGGAGCGCCACCACGTCCGCAAAGGTGTAGCGGCCAAGGTTCCGGAGCGGCTCCGCGATCAGGAACAGCACCACCGGCCAGCCGACCAGCCAGCCGGTGGAATAGATCAGTCCGTCGAACCCGGTGGTCGAGACCAGGCCCGCGATGCCGAGGAACGAGGCCGCGCTCATGTAGTCGCCGGCCAGCGCCCATCCGTTCTGCCCGGGGCTGATCGACCGGCCCGCGGCGAAGAACTGCTCCGTCGTCTTGGTCTTTCGGGCGGCCCAATAGGTGATGCCGAGTGTGATGCTGATGAAAACGAGGAAGAACCCGATGGCGACCGGGTTGGTGGCGCCGATCGACGTGGCCGGTGCGGCCACGGGCGGGGTCTGGATCAGGCCGATCATCGGCCTGCCTCCCGTTTGAGCCGGTCGAGCGCCGGGTCGTAGCGCCGATTGGCCCAGCGGGTGTAGCCCAGCGTCAGGATCCAGGTGGCCACGATCACCAGAGCCCCGAGGAGGATCCCCAGGCTGAGTCCGGGCGCCACCAGCGAGCCGGCCAGCGGCTTGTTGAAGGCCAGAAGCAGAATGAAGCCGAAATAGACCGCCATCATGACTACGGTCAGGGTGATCGCCACGCGCCAGCGCAGCCGGGCCAGCGCTCTCATCGAGTCAGGCATATGCTCTTGGGAGTGAGGGGGAACGGCGCTAACGTTACCGCTTCCCGGGAGAGTGAGCAACGATGCGACTGCTGTTCTTAGCCGTGCTGGCCGTGCCGGTTGCCTCGGCGGCGGCCCAGGCGCCGCCGCCCACTGATGTCTACCTGGCCTCGATCAAGCTTGGTCGGGGAACCCCCGTGATCGGCGCGCCGTCCAACCTCACCCATCGCGCCGGGTTCGACAACCAGCCCTATTTCACCCCCGACGGGCGGGCGGTCCTGTACTCCTCGTATCGCCCGGGCGGGCCCAACGGGACCGGCCAGTCCGACATTTTCATGGTCGACCTGGCATCCGGGCGTTCCACGCCGATCATCGAGACCCCCGAGAGCGAGTACTCGGCCACGCCGATACCCGGCGGCCGGGAGATCGCGGTCATCCGGGTCGAGCGGGACTCGACCCAGCGCCTCTGGGCCTTTCCGTTGAAGCCCGGTGCCAGCCAGCCCCGGCTGCTGCTCGAACGGGTCAAGCCGGTCGGCTACCAGGCCTGGCTCGACGAGCGCACCGTTGGCGTTTTCGTGCTTGGGGCCCCCCCGACGCTCCAGGTCGCTGACCTGGTCACGGGCGACGCCAGGATTCTCCTGCCCAGCATCGGTCGGGCCCTCCGGCAGGTGCCCGGGAAACGGGCCCTGAGCGTCAATCAGCAGATCTCGGATTCGACCTGGTGGATCATGGAAGTCGATCCGGTCTCGGCGAAGGCCACGCCGCTGGCCCGGATGCTCCCCGGCTCGGACTTCTACATCTGGCTCACGGACGGCTCACTCCTGTCGTCCCTGGGCAATGCACTCTATCACCGCCGGTCCGGGGCCGGGTCCGACTGGGTCAAGGTCAAGACGTTCGACGGCATGAAGTCGATCACTCGCCTGGCCCTGAGCCCCAGGGGCGACCGGCTGGCCTTCGTGGCCGAGGACGGTGCGCCATGAGACACCTGCTGGGTACTCTGCTCATCTCGTTAGGCGCCGCCGGGTGCGGGTCCCGGCCCAGCCCCGTGGCCAGGGACACCCTGACCACCCGCCAGCGCCAGGAAGCGGTCGGCAACAGCGGCATCCCCGGCGCCAAGGGCATCAACCGCGCCCTCGAGGCCAGCGACTCGGCCACCGCCCGCAACCAGCGACTCGATTCGATCGGACAGCCATGAGATACCTGCTCCCCGTGGTCGCCGGCGCGCTGGCGCTGGCTCCGGCCGCCGCCGCGGCCCAGGCTCGCGCCGACGCTCCAATCGTGGTACTCGAACCGGCCCAGGTGTTCGACGGGGATTCCCTCCGGACCGGCTGGACGGTGGTGGTTCAGCAAGGAAAGATTCTTGCCGTAGGCCCCGGGGCGAGACCGGTCGGAGCCCGGGTGGTCAAACTGCCCGGCCTGACGTTGCTGCCGGGCCTGCTGGAAGCCCACTCCCACCTGTTGCTTCATCCCTATAACGAGACGCCCTGGACCGATCAGGTTCTCAAGGAGCCGCTGGCGCTTCGGGTGGCCCGCGCCACCAACCATGCCCGCAATACCCTGTGGGCCGGCTTCACTACCGTTCGGGATCTCGGGACCGAAGGGGCCGCCGAGGCCGATGTTGGGCTCAAACAGGCCATCAATCAGGGGATCATCCCGGGTCCGCGGATGCTGGTGACCACCCGGGCCATCGTGGCAACCGGCACCTACGCGCCGAAGGGCTTCGATCCGCGCTGGGACATTCCGCAAGGCGCCGAAGAAGCCGACGGGGTCGAGGAACTCACCAAAGTGGTTCGCCGCCAGATCGGCAAAGGCGCTGATTGGGTCAAGGTGTACGCCGACTACCGCTGGGGCGCCCATGGCGAGGCGGCCCCGACCTTCTCGGTCGAGGAGTTGACCCGAATCGTCGAAACTGCCCGGAGCAGCAATCGTTTTGTCGTGGCCCATGCCACCACGGCCGAGGGGATGCGGCGGGCGATTCTCGCGGGGGTCAAGACGGTCGACCACGGCGATGAAGGCACGCCGGAGGTGTTCCGCCTGATGGCCGAGCGGGGAGTCGCGCTGTGCCCGACCCTCGCCGCCGGCGACGCGGTGGAGCAGTATCGCGGCTGGAAGAAGGGCACCGATCCGGAGCCCGACGACATCAAGGCCAAACGGGCGAGTTTCAAGGCGGCGCTCGCCGCGGGCGTGACCATCTGCAACGGCAGCGACGTCGGCGTCTTCACCCACGGCGACAATGCCCGTGAGATCGAAATGCTGGTCGAGTACGGCATGCCCGTGATGGCGGCCCTCAAGGCGGCGACCAGCGGCGGCTACCGGGCGCTCGGCCTGATCGACCGGGGCCGCGTGGCGCCAGGCCAGCTCGCCGATCTGATCGCCGTGGCGGGGAACCCGACGACTGACATTCACGCACTTCGCCAGATCCGCTTCGTCATGAAGGGCGGCGACGTATTTCGCAACGACCTCGAGGAAGGGAAGACTCGGCCATGAAGATGTTGATTGCCGCAGGAATGCTGGTCGCGATCACGACCGGGGCCCAGGCCCAGAGCCTGACACCCGACCAGATCAGGCGGATCGACAGCGTGTTTGCCCAGTTTGACGGGACGGCCCGCCCCGGCTGCGCCGTTGGCGTGAGTCAGGCGGGGACGCCGGTCTACGCCCGCGGATTCGGGATGTCCGATCTCCAGCACGGCGTGCCGATCACCCCGCAGTCGATCTTTCACGTGGCGTCGGTGTCGAAGGAATTCGCCGCGTTCGCCGTCGCCCTGCTGGCCCAGGACGGAAAGCTCTCGCTCGACGACGAGGTCCGGAAGTACCTCACCGAACTTCCCGACTACGGCCACAAGATCACGATCCGCCACCTGATCTACCACACCAGCGGTATCCGCGATCAGTGGGAACTGCTGGGGATGGCCGGCTGGCGGTACCCCGAGGATCTCTTCACGCAGCAGGACGTCCTCGAAATCGTGACTCGTCAGAAGGAACTCAACTTCACCCCCGGCGACGAGTGGATGTACAGCAATTCGGGCTACAGCCTGATCGCCATGATCGTGCAGCGGGTGTCGGGCAAGACGCTCCGGGAGTTCTCCGACGAGCGGATCTTCAAGCCGCTCGGGATGACCAACACCCACGTCCATGACGATCACGCCATGATCGTCGTCAACCGCACCTCGGCCTACGAGATGGGGCCGGCCGGCTGGAAGATCAGCATCCCCGATTTCGACACCCACGGCGCCACCAGCCTGTTCACGACGCCGGGTGATCTCCTCAAGTGGCTCCAGAACTTCGAGTCCCACACCGTCGGATCCGAGGCGCTGAGCAAAGATCAGCTGACGTCGGTCATCCTGACCAGCGGCAAGCCGGCCAACTACGGCTTCGGCCTCTCACTCGAGACCTACCGCGGGGTGCCCGCGTACGGACATGGCGGAGCCGATGCGGGCTACCGCGCCGACGTGATCCGGTTCCCGAATCAGAAGCTGGCCGTCGCGGTGACCTGCAATTTCGCCGAGGCGACGCCGAACAGCTATTCCCGGGCGGTGGCGGACATCCTGCTCGGCGACAAGCTGACGCCGGTCCCGCCGGCGCCCAAGGCCGGAACGGTCACGACTTCGCCGGCGCGGCTGGCCCAGCTGGCCGGCGTCTACAAGTCCGTGAACAGCGACCAGGCGTTCAGGATAACGGCCAAGGACGGCAAGCTGACCCTCGAGAATTTCGGCCTTGCGCTTGAAGCCGTCGATGAAAGTCACTTCACGGTATTCGGGACTCCGGTCGAGTTTATCGGGCCGCCTAACGCGGTTTCGACCGGCGTCAAAGTCAGCGCGACGGGCGACTCGATGACCAGGATGCCGTCCTTTGCACCCACGGCAGCCCAGCTCGCCGAGTTCGCCGGCGAGTACTGGAGCGATGAGCTCAGGGTCTCCTACCGGGTAGACGTGAAAGATTCGTCCCTGGTTCTTCACCCGTTCAAGCACCCGGAACAGGTGGTGTTTCCCGGATTCCCCGATGCGTTCGTCGGCGGGCAGCTCGGGACGGTCCACTTCACCCGGGTCAAGGGTCAGGTCACCGGCTTCCGCCTCACCGGCGGCCGGGTTCGTAACGTTGCGTTCACGAAGGGGATGAAACGGCCTTGACGATGTCGGCGTTCGCGGGGTAGGATGCCGAACGACCGTCTGGTCTCGATTGGAAGGAGCATCGCATTCGTCTGAAACCGTTCCGCGCGTGGCGGCCCGACCCGGCGATCGCCGCGCGCGTCGCCGCGCCGCCGTACGACGTGGTCGATCGCTCCGAGGCGCATGCCCTGGCCCAGGGCAATCCCTTCAGCTTTCTGCACGTGGGGCGGTCGGACATCGACCTGCCGCCGACCATCGATCCGTACGACGAGCGGATCTACCTGAAGGCGCGCGACAACCTCAAGGCCTTCATGACCGATGGAACCCTGATGCAGGAACGGGATCCGTCGCTCTACCTGTACGAACTGACTATGGACGGCCGCGCGCAGGTCGGCGTGGTCGGCTGCGTGCATGTCGAAGATTACGAGCAGGACGTGATTAAGAAGCACGAACGGACCCGGAAGGACAAAGAGGACGACCGCACCAGGCACGTGCTGACGCTGAACGCCAATGCCGAGCCGGTGTTTCTCACCTACGAACCGCAGCCGTACCTCGCCCGGATGATGGCGGATGGGATGCGGGGAAACCCGCTGTACGATTTTACCTCGGACGATGGGGTTCGCCACCGGGTCTGGCGCGTCCGTGACCCGGATGCCTACGTGGATTCATTCCGGCGGATCGCGGTCTCGTACGTGGCGGACGGGCACCACCGGTCGGCCAGCGCCTGGCGCGCCGGCAATGAACGGAAGGCGGCCAACCGGTCGCACTCCGGCCTCGAGGAGTACAACTGGTTCCTCGCGGTGCTGTTCCCGTCGGATCAGCTGCACATCATGCCCTACAACAGGGTAGTGAGGGATTTGGGCGGGCTGTCGGTCGATCAGTTCCTCGACCGGTTGCGGGCCCTGGGCTCCCTGACGGAAACGCTACGTCCGGCACCGGATCGGCCCTGGGTGTTCGGCGTCTATGTCGGTGGACGCTGGTACCGGCTGGAACTCGACCCCGCCACCATCGACTCGATTGATCCGATCAAGTCCCTTGATGCCGAACTGCTGTACTCCCGGATTCTCCATCCGGTTCTCGGCATCGGCGACATCCGGGCCGACAAACGAATCGATTTCGTGGGAGGGATCCGGGGACCGGCGGAACTGCAACGCCGGGTCGATTCCGGCGAAATGGCGGTCGGCTTTGCGTTGTATCCGGTCCGGATCGAGCAGGTCATGGCGGTGGCCGATGGCGGCGGCATCATGCCGCCCAAGACGACATGGTTCGAGCCCAAGCTCAAGAGCGGACTCTTTGTGCACACTCTCGACTGAACGACAGGGTCTATGATGCGGGTACTGATTGCCGACAAGTTCGAAAAAGTCGGCGTGGACGGCCTGAAGGATATTGGCTGTGAGGTGATTCAGAATGCGGACGTGAAGGCTGAGGACCTCGGGGCTCTGATTCGCGAGGTCGATCCCCGGGTCCTGATCGTCCGCAGCAAGAAAGTCTCGGAAGACGCCATGAAGTCGGGCCCCCGGCTTTCCCTGGTGATCCGGGCGGGGGCCGGTATCGACACCATTGATGTCGCCGCTGCGTCGCGGCTTGGCATCTTCGTGTCGAACTGCCCGGGCAAGAACTCGATCGCGGTCGCCGAGCTCGTCATGGGCCTGCTGCTCGCCTGCGACCGGCGGATTCCCGATCAGGTGATCGAATTGCGCCGGGGCGAGTGGAACAAGGGAGAGTACTCCAAAGCCCGCGGTCTCCACGGTCGAACCCTCGGCATCGTGGGGCTCGGCCAGATCGGCCGGGAGATCGCCAGGCGGGCCCAGGCCTTCGGAATGAGGGTCGTGGCGTGGTCGCGGCAGCTGACCATCGACGACTGCCAGAAGCTCGGCATCGAGTACGCCCAGACGCCGCTGGATGTGGCCCGTCATTCCGACGCCGTCACCATCAACGTCGCTTCCACGGCGGAGACCAGGAACCTGGTCAACGCCGAGTTCTTGGCCGCCATGCGGCCGGGCGCCTACCTCATCAACACGTCCCGGGGCAGCGTCGTCGATGAAACGGCTCTGCTCGAGGCGATCGCGACCAGGGGAATCCGGGCCGGACTCGACGTGTACCAGAACGAGCCCGGTGGCTCGAAGGGCGCGTTCGACTCAGGCCTCGCCAAGGCAGCCGGGGTGTACGGAACCCACCATGTGGGCGCCTCGACGGATCAGGCCCAGATTGCCATCGCCCACGAGGTGATCCGGATCGTGCAGGTGTTCCATGAGACGGGCACGGCGCCCTACTGTGTGAACCGGCTCGCCCGGAGCGAAGCCACTCATGTGCTGTCGATTCGCCACCAGAATCGGCCCGGTGTGCTGGCCCACGTATTCCGGACCCTGTCCGACGACAACGTCAACGTCGAAGAAGTCGAAAACATTGCCTACCATGGAGCCGAGGCCGCCAGTGCCCGGATTCACCTCGCGACGGCGCCCAGCGATGCGGCGCTCGAGCGGATTCGGAAGGGCAATGACAACATCATCAGCGTCGATCTGACGCCGGTAAGGCGGTAAGCATGGAACGGGTTCACAACTTCAACGCGGGCCCCGGCGTGCTGCCGGAGCCGGTGCTCCGTCAGGCCCAGCAGGACATCTGGAACATCGCCGGGTCTGGTATGGGCATCATGGAACACAGTCACCGGGGCAAGGTGTTCGAGAAAGTGATCGCCGATGCCGAGGCTGAGGCTCGTTCGCTCGCCGGGATTCCGGACAATTACCGGGTGCTGTTCATTCAGGGCGGAGCGACCCAGCAGTTCGCCATGGTCCCGATGAACCTGCTGCCGGCGGGCCGGACGGCCGACTACCTGATCACCGGCGTCTGGTCGGACAAGGCGGTCAAGGAAGCCAGGAAATTCGGAGCCACCCACACGGCACTGACTGGTGAAGGCAGCAAGTTCACCGAGATTCCGGCGCCGGACACCATCCGATACTCGGACCGCCCGGCCTACGTCCACCTGACGACCAACAACACCATCTACGGCACCCAGTGGCGCACCGAACCGCCGGTCCCGGCCGGTGTCCCGCTCGTGGCCGACACCTCGAGCGACATGTTCAGTCGGCCGATCGACGTCTCGAAGTACGGTCTGATCTATGCCGGCGCCCAGAAGAACCTCGGGCCCTCCGGGATCGTGCTCGTGATCGTGCGAGACGACCTCGTGGAGGTCGGACCGGCGACCCTGCCGACCATGATGCAGTACCGGACCTACGCCAAGGAAAAATCCCTCCACAACACTCCGCCGACGATGGCCATCTACGTCGTGGGCCAGGTGCTGAAGTGGATCCGGGATACCGGCGGGCTCGCGGCCATGGCGGCACGAAACGAGGCCAAGGCCAAGGTGCTCTACGACGCGATCGACGAGAGTGCGTTCTTCAAGGGCACCGTCGCGTCGAACAGCCGGTCGCTCATGAACGTGTGCTTCCGGAGTCCGACTGAGGAACTCGACGCCAGATTCTGCGCCGAGGCCGACAAGAAGGGCCTGGCCGGCCTCAAGGGGCATCGGTCGGCCGGCGGCATGCGGGCGAGCATCTACAATGCCTGTCCCGAGGCCAGCGTCCGGGCCCTCGTCGACTTCATGCGGGAGTTCGAGCGGGCCAACCGTTAGGCCCGTTCGCCGTCAGGCCCGTTCTGGAGGCGGCAGCGGGTCGAAGGAGTAGCCCGATGCCCGCGCGAACCGGCCGTAGCTGAAGCCCGCGATGACATCGTACAGGATGTGGACGGTCATTGCCGGGATGAGTGAGCCTGTCAGCAACACCAGGCCGTGAAATCCGAGGGCGAACACCCCGATGACCGCCGCCGACTGCCAGCCCTGGAGCGCATGGCCCAGGGCGAACGCGATCGTGCAGAATCCCACCGCCAGCGGTAACGAACCGGTCAGGCGCACCGCGAGCCAGAACATCACCCCCCGATACGCCAGCTCTTCGCCGATGCCGGCGCCGACGGAAATCGCCGCCCAGAGCAGATGGTCGGTGCGATCCACCGGCGTGATCAGATAAAGGCGCCGCGCCCGGCTCGCCACCTGGGCCCGCCACTTGGGCCAAAGCAGTGCCACGGCCCCCACCAGCATGACGGCGGCCAGGGCCCCGTGGGCCGCCGTCGGTCGGTACGGCGCCGCGATCTCGATATCGAGAGACCAGGCCGTGCCGAGCGTCAGGGCGAGGAAGACCACCTGCTGGACGATTACCGAGACGAAGTACCGCTTTTTCGGAGGGAGGGGCTGTTCGTCGAGGCGCCGCTTCGACCGGATTGCCGCAAACGGAATCAACCCGCCGAACAGGGCCAGATACCCGAACCCCAACGGCCCGATGGCGCTCAGGTCGGACCCCGGGCCGCTCACGGGGAGTCGACCAGCGTGCCGGCCAGGCGCCGGATCCGCTGGACGATCGCCGTGAGGCCCTGGGTCCGCATCATGCCGAGCGCTTCGTCGAGACCCAGCATGTGGATCAGGTCGGCCGGCAATGCCGCCGCCACCGCGACCGGCTGCCCGTCCAGTTCGCGAACCAGCAGTGAGACGAAGCCCCGCACCGTGGGCGACTCCCGGGGGACATCCGCCGCCAGCCGCAGTGTGTCTCCGTCACGTTCGAGCCAGAGAAACACCGGCGTCTGGCATTCGGTGATCCGGTGAGCCTCGCGGTCTCGGTCCTCCTGCAGCCGGGCCGGCAGGTCCGGGAGCCGCTTCGAGGCCTCGAGCAGGGTCTCCAGCCGCAGTTGCTTGTCGGCTCCCTGGAACCGCCGGATCAGCTTGTCGATCGTCATGGCTTCCGGTCAAATTGCTGGTTGGCGCAAATCTACCCCGAACCGGTCTGATCATGAGCGCTCCGAACGGTCCCGTCGTTTCCACCGCCTGGCTGGGCGAACAGCTTGGCCGGCCCGACCTCGTCACGGTCGACGCCTCCTGGTACTTGCCGGCCATGAACCGGGACCATCGGGCCGAGTACCAGTCCCGCCACGTTCCCGGGGCGGTGTTCTGGGATCTTGACCGGCTATCCGATCCCGCCTCGACCCTCCCGCACATGCTGCCTGATCCGGAAACGGCCGCCCGCCAGGTGTCAGGGCTCGGCATTGGCGATCACGATACCGTCGTCGTCTACGACGGGTCCGGCACCAACATGAGCGCGCCGCGGGTCTGGTGGCAGCTCAGGGCATTGGGACACGATGCGGTGTATGTGCTCGATGGCGGGTTCCCGAAATGGGTGGCCGAGGGCCGTCCGAGGGAGGCGGGATGGATTGATCCATCTCCGAGGCGGTTCACCGCCCGGCTCCGGCCCGATCTCGTTCGTACGCTCGACCAGGTGCGGGCCATGGTTGGGTCGGCTGACGTGGTCCTCGTCGACGCCCGATCGGCCGGGCGGTTCGAGGGACGGGAGCCCGAGCCGCGGGCCGGCGTGCGGGCCGGTCACATTCCCGGGGCGCGGAACCTGCCGTTCGCCCGCCTCGTCGCGGCCGATGGAACCCTGCTCCCCAGAGCCGAATTGATCAGACGATTCGAGGAGGCCGGTGTCGACCTGGACCAGCCGATCGTTGCGTCCTGCGGCTCCGGCGTGACCGCCTGTGTCCTGGCCCTGGGTCTCGAGGCGCTCGGCCACCGGAACTACGCGGTCTACGATGGCTCCTGGACCGAATGGGGCGGCCGGAGCGACACGCCGGCGGAAACCGGGGTGTAATCGCCTAACGCAGCCCGCATCGGGCCAGGAGGCGGCGCGGCCACGGGTGGTTCGGCAGGAGTTCCGCGGCGCGCAGAATATGGAACCGTCCCGTGGCGGAACAGCCCGAGCGGAGTGCCAGGTGGAGATGGAGGCGATAGTTGCCCGGATCGAACCGCACCGCCTCCTGCAGACGCGAGATCGGATAGCCCGAGCCGGCCGTCACCACGGCGGTTGCCTCCCCCGCCGTTCGGACCAGAAGTGGCGCCGCCAGCGCCGCAAAACCGAGCAGCCAGCGGCCCCGGCTGGCCGAGACCGGTATCCGGCCCACGGGCCTGGTGGCCGGCAGGAGGGCGCCTAACGCGGCGGCCGAAATCAGCGCGGGAGGAGCCAGCAGCATCACCGCGTCGAACAACCCCTCGACCGAGATGGCCGTGAGAACCCCGAGCGCGGCAATTGCGGCCGCCCCATGCGCCGGGTCGCGCGCCCGCCTGAGGGCCACCACCCCGAAACAGGTCAGGGTCGCGATCCACAGCAGCGAGGCCGCGGGCCCTCGCTCCACCAGCAGAGCCACCCAGTCGCTCGACGGCCATGGGTTGGTCGGGATCGGGTCGGCGGCCCCGAAGGAAGGGTCCCCCGGGCTGGTGACCGTGGGATAGTCCACGAACCAGTTCCCCGGTCCGGTGCCGAGGAGCGGATCTTCCTGGACCAGTTTGAGGCTGTTCCGGTATTGAATCAGCCGTCCATGGCCGGAACCGGCCCGGTAGTTGAGCACGTCACGGAGCGAGTCCCGATAGGGAGACCGCGATTTCCAGTCGAGGCGGTTGGGCAGAAGCAGCGCGAGGACCGTGCCCGCGCCGAGCGCCCCGAGGAACCATCCGAGGCGGCGCCGGCTGATCCGGGGCCCGCCGCTTCGGGTCAGCAACGCCCCGGCCGCCATGACGGCGACGGTGGCGCCAAAGCCGACCCAGGCCGCCCGCGACCGGGATAGCACCACCGCCGCCGCGATCAGCACCGCGCCCGCTCCGGCCAGCATCAAGGCCGGACGGGATCGCACCTTGGCCACCAGCCACCAGACCAGCGGGAGCCCGATCACCGCCAGATGGGCCATGAAATTCCGGTTGCCGAGCGTTCCGCCCGGAGCCCGGGTATCGGCCAGCAGGGCGGAGTCCCAGCCATAGGCCTGCAGGAGCCCGCTCCCGACCCCGGCGAGGACAGCGAGCACCAGGGGGGCCGCGACGGCGCCCCGCCCGATCCGGACCGCCGCCCCCCGCGCGGCAAAGAATACGGCCACACCGCCTAACGTCACACCGAAACTCCGGGCGGCCAGCCAGTGGTTCGTGGCGAATACCGCTGACAGGGCCGACAGGCCCAGGAATCCGAGCAGGCCGGCCTCGGCGATGCCGAGGTCGATGTCGGCGGCGGTGGAGAGCAAGACGATCCCGGCCAGGAAGCCTGTCGTCAGGAGCGCCAGTTCCTTCGGAACGCTGAACCGGTCGAGGTCGAAGAACCCGGATGGCACCACCGCCAGCACGACCGCGACCCCGCCGACAGCGATCAGCGTGGCGATCACGATGGCCGGCCATCTGGCCGGCGGGGTAGGGGAAAGGGGAAAGACGGGGTTTGGCACCGACGGATAGTAGACGGGGCGGGATTCGCGTCAACCGGGGGGCCCCGCTTTAGATTCCCCCAATGTCCGACCTGGTCCTTGCCGCTACCGACCGCCCCATGCCAATCGCCCTCCGCCGGATCGAGGACGAACGGGTTCCCGAGGGCATGATCGGCCTCGCCACCTACCTCGAAGAGCGCCTGGTCGCCCGCTGCGCCGTGCCGCCTGAGGTCGTGGAGTTCATCGAGTCCCGCGACCTGTTCGCCGAGCCGGTCCAGCTCGTCCTGGCGGCCCGCGAGGAGCCACCCGGCCTCCAGTGCCGTCTGTTCGCCGTCGTGGACGTGGAGACCGAAGCGGCCGCCTCGGGCGATGGACCCGACGGGGCGGAGCCATGGCGGGCCTCGCTGCCGACCTTCGAGTTGCAGGAAGGCGAGGACGGCCCCGAGGGCGACGAGGAACTCCCGCCGACCCAGGGGATGATCTTCCTCGGCCACATCGTCCGGTTTGCCGGCGACCGCCGACACCCCGACAACCTTGGCCTCGAAGCCGCCGACGTGCTCCGGCGGCTGGTCGAAGGCCGAACCACCGAGGTCGTGGACCGCGCCCTGGATGACCTTCTCGGCGGGTCCGGGCTCCCTTAATATTCCGACTGATTCGTTCCCGGTTCTCTGTACCGAGGCAGGAGCAGTGATGAGTCGCGCTGTACCGATCGATGAACGGGGCTACGTCCACCCCGAGGTTCTGGTCAGCACCGAGTGGGTCGCCGCGCATCTGCATGACCCCACCGTCCGCCTCCTTGAATCCAACGAAGACGTTCTCCTCTACGACACCGGCCACGTGCCGGGGGCCGTCAAGATCGACTGGGTCACTGACCTGAACGACGCCATCATGCGCGACTACCTGAGCCCCGAGGCCATGCAGCGGTTGATCCGGGCCAAGGGGATCAACGAGGGGATGACGGTGGTGTTTTACGGTGATCGCAACAACTGGTGGGCCACCTACGCCCTCTGGGTCTTTCGGCTCTTCGGGATCGAACGGGTCCGGATCATGGACGGGGGCCGGCAGCGCTGGGCGGCCGAAGGCCGTCCGCTCGTCACCGAGGTTCCGACCGTGCCCCCCGGCAACCTCACCGTGGGCGATCGTCGGGACGCACCGGTGCGGGCACTCAGGGAGGAAGTCCTGGCTCACGTCCATGCGGGACGGAAGCTGGTGGATGTGCGGAGTCCCGAAGAGTACCGCGGCGAGCGCCTCCACATGCCGGACTACCCCAACGAAGGCGCCATGCGTGGGGGACACGTTCCCGGCGCTCGCAATGTGCCCTGGGCCCGGGCCATCGATCCCGAGACGAGCATGTTCCGGACGGCGGCCGAGCTCAAGGCCATTTACGAAACGGAGCAGGGCCTCGCCGGGGCGGACGACGTGGTTGTCTACTGCCGGATCGGCGAGCGATCCTCGCACACCTGGTTCGTCCTCACCTACCTGCTAGGATATCCCGGCGTTCGGAATTACGACGGATCATGGACCGAGTGGGGCAACGCGGTCCGGATGCCGATCGAGCGACCCTAAGTCCAACCATCATCTCTACCAGGGGAACCGTCCGTGCTTCTGTCTGTGATTGCAGCCATCGCCATCGGGGCCACGCCACCGGCCGAGCCGGTGAAATGGGCCATCGATCCCGTCCATTCCGAGATCATGTTCCGAATCCGGCACTTCGTGTCGAAGGTGCCCGGGACTTTCACCCAATGGGCCGGCGTCATCACCGCCGATCCAGCCAGGCTGGAAGGGGGGACGGTCGAGGTCACGATTCAGACTACCAGCATCAACACCGGGAATGAACGCCGGGACAACGACCTGCGGTCGGCCAATTTCTTCGCGGTCGACAGCTTCCCCACGATCACGTTCAAGAGCACCAGGGTCGAGGTCGCCGGCACGGATCTCAAGGTCACCGGTGACCTCACGCTTCGCGGAGTGACCAAGTCGGTGGTGCTCAAGGGGGAGTTCGGCGGGACGGCCGGGCCGGCTGAGGCCGGCAAGCAGCGGATCGGATTTACGGCCGGGACCAAGATCAATCGGCTGGACTACGGCGTGAAGTGGAACATGCTGGTCGAAGGCAGCCGGATGCTCGGGGACGAGGTCGAGATCACGCTCAATATCGAGGCAAAACGGCAATGACCGGCGCAGCGATCAGGATGACGGGTGGCAAGCTCGTGGTTCCGGACCAGCCGATCATTCCATTTATCGAAGGCGACGGGACCGGGCCCGACATCTGGAAGGCGTCCCAGCTGGTGTTCGACCAGGCGGTTGCCAGGGCCTACGGCGGCAAGCGCGCCATCGTCTGGCGTGAGGTCCTGGCCGGCGAAAAAGCCAAGACCGCGGTGGATAGCTGGCTGCCGGACGAGACCCTGGCCGTGATCAAGGGAAACCTGGTGGCGATCAAAGGCCCGCTCACCACACCGGTCGGCGGCGGCATCCGTTCGCTCAACGTCGCGCTCCGCCAGCAGCTCGATCTCTATGCCTGTCTGCGGCCGGTGCAGTGGTTCAAGGGTGTCCCTTCGCCGGTCAAGCATCCCGACCAGGTCGACATGGTGATCTTCCGGGAAAACACCGAGGACATCTACGCCGGGATCGAATTCGCGGCCGGCACCGACCAGGTCAGGAAGCTCCGCGACTTCCTGATCAAGGAGATGGGAGTCAAGAATATCCGGTTCCCCGAGACCAGCGCCCTCGGTATCAAACCGGTTTCCGAGGAGGGCTCGAAGCGCCTGATCCGATCCGCGATCCAGTATTGCCTGGCCAATGGCCGCAAGAGCGTGACGCTCGTGCACAAGGGCAATATCATGAAGTTCACCGAGGGCGGCTTCCGTGACTGGGGATACGAGCTCGCGAAGGAGGAGTTCGGCGCGGTGGAGATCGATGGCGGGCCCTGGTGCAAGCTCCCGAACGGGGTCGTGGTCAAGGACGTCATCGCCGACGCCTTCCTCCAGCAGATCCTGACCCGCCCGGCCGAGTACGATGTCATCGCGACGTTGAACCTGAACGGCGACTACATCTCGGATGCCCTCGCCGCCCAGGTTGGCGGCATCGGGATCGCGCCCGGAGCCAATATCAACTACATCACCGGCCACGCGATTTTCGAGGCGACCCACGGGACCGCGCCCAAGTATGCCAACCAGGACAAGGTGAACCCCGGCTCGGTTATCCTCTCGGGGGAAATGATGTTTCGCTACCTCGGCTGGACCGAGGCGGCGGATCTGATCGTCAAGTCGCTGAATGCCACCATCGCCCAGAAGCGGGTGACCTACGACTTCCACCGCCTCATGGAAGGCGCTACGCTGGTCGGGACGCTGGGCTTCGCGAAGGCGATGGTCGAGAACATGTAGGTCCGGAACGGATCAGCGGATCCGTTCCGTCCACGCCGCCACCGAGTCGTCCGGAGTCCCTGGCGCGGGGCGCAGTCGGTGGGCCAGCACATTGCCGGCCCGCCACTGCTCCAGGGCGAGCGGGCCCCACGGCGTCCGATAGATGACCCGCACGACGATCCCCTCCAGTTCATAACGCTCCGGGGCGAGCCCGTCCACCAGGCGGATCGATCCGCCTAACGCCCTGATCGCCATCTCGGCGGTGGTGGTGGTCGGGGCCTCCTGAAGCGGCCTGGCCAGGTTTCGGGCGGACTGGTCGAGCACGTCGCCTTTGGCCGTGAGCGGCGAGGGCTTCGGGTTCGCGGCCGTAACCTCATCGAGTTTGAGGACCGGCGCCTCGATCTTGCGACCGGGCGGCGGGGCCGCGGCTTGCGCAGCCGTCGTCGCTGTCACGGTCCCGCTGGCCGCGACCGGGGTGTCCGCCCGGGCCAGCGCATCGGCCGTCGTTCTCCGGCTTGCCTTGGCCTCCCGCTCGGCCCGTTTGTCCCGGGCGGGCTCTGTGGCCGGCGCGACGGGCGCCGCCGCTGGGGCGGTCGGCCGGGCCGGGAGCGCAATGGCCTCGTCCTTGGACGGCGTCAGCACCGGTGCCGGTGCGTCGCTGGTCCGGGATCGGATCACGATCGCCAGGACCGCCGCTGCCGCGAGTCCGACCGGCCCCATCCAGCGCCAGGGCCGCCGAGCCGCTGGGGCCATGGATGCGGCCTTCGCCTCTGCGGCGCCCTGGGGTGGCGCGGCCGCGGCCAAGTCGGGTCGCCGCTGAAACATCGGCATGGCGACCGGCTCGTGGAGCATGGCGGGCGCCTCATCGAGCTGCTCGAGCATGCCCAACGTCTCGACGCGGAGCTGGCGCGCGTCTTCGAGGCGGCCCCGGCATTCGGCGCAGTCCGCCAGGTGGCGTTCCAGGGCCTTGAGCTCGGGCCCGCTGATCTCACCGTCCACCAACGAGTGCAGAAGTCCTTCGTCAAGATGCGGCATGCTGATTACCCTCTCCGGAGCGGTAGGCGTCAACCAGCCGCCGTCGCGCCCGAGCCAACGTCGTCCCAATCGCCCCTTTGGCCAATCCTGTCGCCTGGGCGATATCGTGGTAGTTCATGCCTTCGGCCTGCAGCAGGAGAACTTCGCGGTCCCGCTCGGACAGGACCGCGAGCGCCGACCGGACCTTGCCGATCCGTTCGTCCCGCAGCAGGGTCTCGTCCGCGCCCTCGATCCACTGCGGCTGCTCGTTGCGGTACAACTCCAGATGACGTCCCTGCCGGCTGCTCTTCCGGCCCTCCTCACGCACCAGATTGAGCGCCACGGCGAACAGCCACGGCCGGGGGTTTCGGGGCGGGGCGGCCACGGCCCGGGCAAATACCTCCTGGGTCAGTTCCTCGGCTCGGTCCCGGTCTCCGGTCCGGCGGTACAGCATCCGGATCAGCGATTCGCGGTACTGGGCGTAGAGGCCTGCGACGAACTCGGTCATGGGGCCGGGCGGTACCCTCGGGTCGGATGGACGCTAGCGATGAAACGCGACGGACCGGGAGAGGTCTCCCGCCGCGAATCATACACACTGAGGACCCGACGGTTCAGGCCGGAATGGTCCGGCGGTCGAGGACCTGGCGAACCAGGGAGGCGAGTTCGCTGACGGTGAACGGCTTGGGGATGAAGGCCACGCCGGGCTCGGTCAGCCCCTTCCGGTCAACCTCGTCGCGGGTATAGCCCGACATGAAGACGACGGCCGTATCGGGTCGTTCCCGTCCAATGATCTCGGCCAGGCGGAGCCCATTCAGCTCGGGCATGACGACGTCGGTGAGCAGCAGGTCGATCGGGCCCTGGAACTCGCGGCTCACCAGCAGCGCGTCGGCCCCGTGGCGGGCCTCCAGCACGGTGTAGCCGGCGGAGCTCAGGATCTTCCGGACCATGGTTCGAACCGATTCCTCATCCTCGGCGACCAGGATCGTCTCGGTTCCAGGGGGAATCGGTGGAGGGTCCG
Organism: Gemmatimonadota bacterium; assembly: GCA_025350665.1. Lineage (GTDB taxonomy): Bacteria > Gemmatimonadota > Gemmatimonadetes > Gemmatimonadales > GWC2-71-9 > SHZU01. The sequence continues at coordinate 18,536 of JANXXJ010000033.1, forward strand.
TGGTTGGTTCTGCGCCCCGGTCGGGCGCCTGGCTGGCCGGAAGGTAGACCACGAACATCGTGCCCTGGTCCGGCGCGCTTCGGAAGCCGATCCGTCCACCGCACTGCTCCACGATCGCGTAGACCGTCGACAGCCCGAGGCCGGTGCCCTGACCGGGCGGCTTGGTGGTGAAGAACGGCTCGAACAGATGGGCCTGGGTTTCGGGGTCCATGCCGCGCCCCGTGTCCGTCACGGTCAGCGTCACGTACTCTCCCGGGTCGAGCGGAACCAGTCCGGTTTCGACGCCCGGCGACACCTCGCAACGGCCGGTCTCGATCGTCAGGCGTCCGCCGCTGGGCATCGCATCGTGGGCGTTGACGGCGAGATTGATGATCACCTGGTGCACCTGGATCGGATCGGCCTGGACCCAAGTGGCATCGGCGCTGACCTGGAGTTGGACCTCGGTGTCGGCCCGGACGAGACGGGCCAGAATGCCCCGGCACTCCTCGACGACGGCGTTCAAGTCCACCAGCTTGAGCTGGACAACCTGCTGACGGCTGAAGGTCAGCAGTTGTCGCGTCAGGGTCGACGCCCGGGCCACCGCCCGGGCGATCTCGCCGACGTCCTCCCGCGCCGATCCCTGAATGACCTCGGTGTCGAGCAGGATGTCGGTGTAACCGCGGATCGCCGTGAGCAGATTATTGAAGTCATGGGCGATGCCGCCGGCCAGGCGGCCGACGGCCTCCATCTTGGCCGACTGCCGGAGCTGACGACCACTTCGGGCCAGCCGGTCCGCGGCGGCGAGTTGCTCGGTGATGTCCTTGGCGACGATGTAGACCCCGCCAATGCCGCCGTCACTGACCAGCGGAACGAGCGTGGTGTCCGCGTCGAGCCGTCCCCGCCCGCGCGGCTGGAGCGCGAGGGTAAACCGCTGCGGATAGCCCGTCAGCGCCCGGTCGAAATGCTGGCGGAAGGCCTCGCGATCTCGGTCGGGTACCAGGTCCGAGACGCAGAGGCCGGCCAGATCCACGGCCGACTCGCCGAACATCTGTTCGGCCGCCGGATTGGCGGCGACGATTTCGCCGGCCCGGTCGACGGTGAAGACCGCGTCCGGTTGCAGCGTGAAGACCGAATTGAAACGGCTCTCTCGTTCCCGGAGGGCGCGCACGGTCCGGTTCCGCTCGACCGCCGCTGAGGCCAGCGACGCTCCCACCTCGAGCAGCGCCCGGGTACTCGCCGGCGGGGCGGTCGACACCTTGTACAGGAGTGCCAGGACGCCAAGTCCTGAACCGCTTCGCGACCGGATCGGAACTGCGCTCACTGCCTGGAATCCGAATGCCTGGGCGGCGGCGACCCAGGGGACGCCGGGAAGCCGGGCCAGGTCGGCCACGGCAGGTCCGTCCACGAAATGGAGCAGATCGGCCTGCGCCACCTGGTCGAACTGGCCGGCGAGCGGCGGGGGCAGGGCTGGACCGGCGCCTAACGCCATGGCGTCGCCCTCCTGGTTCCGGAACAGGGCGAAGCCGGTCGAGCCGGGCGCTTCCTGCTCCAGGGCGAGGATCAGGCGTTCCAGGGTCTGCCGGAGCGGCGTGTCGGCCACCACCAGGGACAGGACTTCATGCTGCAAGCCGGAAAGCCGCTCGGCCCGTTTCCTGGCCGTGATGTCCACGTGGGCGATGAGGGTTCGTCGACCGGAGGCGGAGGCGAGCGGGGCCGCCCGGAGCAGGATCCAGGTCGGTTCCACTTCACCGGGGAGCTGGAATTCGGTGACGAACTCGGGCAGGGCGCCGCTGGTGACCCGCTCGACTCCCTGGCGCACCCGGGCGAGCAGATCGAACCCCGGCCGGGCGACCATCTGGAAGGCCGTGAAGTAGTCGGCAATGCCGGTTCGGACCCGCCAACCGCTGTTGGCGGCGACGATGTGACCTTCCTCGTCGAGTACCACGAGCTGCGACGACAACGCCTCGAGCAGGCTCGAGAGTTCGTCGGTCGTGGCCGGAGTCGTCGGGTCGCTGTTCATGGTGGATACGACGGGAGGCCGGGTTGCCCCGGCCTCCCTGTCGCCTTCCTCGGATCCGTTACAACTGGAGCCGGACTTTGGTCGGGATCAGCCGGTTGATGAGCGTGCCATCACCGACAGCCCCGTATTCGTTGTTGCCCCAGCAATAGGCCACGTTGGCCGTAGTCACGCCGCAGGTCTGCTGGTCCCCGGCGCTGATGGCCTTGAATGTCAGGCCCGCCGCAACCGCCGTCGGCGCGCTGTGACTGGCCACCGTGCCGTCGCCGAGCTGGCCCTTGTCGTTCCCGCCCCAGCAGTACGCCGTGCCATCGGCCGCGAGGCCGCAGGTGTGGTCGCTGCCCGCTGCGAGCTTGGTGAAGGTGACACCGCCCGCCACCGGCCCTGGCGCCGTCGTATCGGCCGCCGCCGCGCCGCCGAGCTGGCCGGTGGTGTTGAGGCCCCAGCACCAGGCGGTGCCGTCGGCCTTGAGACCGCAGGTGTGATAGCCGCCGCCCGCCACCGAGGCAAACAGGTGGCCGCCGGTTACGTGGCTCGGACGGGGCGACCGGCTGTTGGTCCCGTCGCCCAACTGGCCGTACACGTTGTTGCCCCAGCAGTACGTTTCGCCGGAGGCCGTGGCCGCGCAGCCATGGACTCCACCCTCAGTGATCGAGACCGCACCAAGGCTGAAGACCGGATTGTTGATGTACTGCGGGAAATCGATCGTGGAGCTGTCGGTCGTGACGACCAGACCGCCCATCACGCCGGCCTCGCCGTCGTGGTTCGAACCCCAGCAGACCGGCCGGGTGCTGAAGCCGATGCCGCAGGTGGTGGCCCGTCCGGCCACGATCGAAACGAAAGTGTAAGTGGTGTGGACCTGCTGCGGATCCTTGAATCGGGTCTGGGTATGGGACTCCTGCCCGATCCGGCCGTCGACGTTCGAGCCCCAGCAGAACGCCTCGCCCGTCAGGGCGACTGCGCAGGAGTGGCCCATGCCCGTTGCGATGTCACGGAAGGTCCAGTTGCCGACGGTAGCGGTCGGCTGTGGCGTGGTGAAGATCGGGCCGCTGCCCGCCGCCACGTCGCCGATGCCGAGTTCGGCGTCGCCGTTGAAGCCCCAGCAGTAGACCACGCCGCCAACGCCGAGGCCGCAGGTGTGCCGGCCGCCGGTGCTGATGCTGGTGTAACTGACGGGAACCGCTGCGTCGACCCGCGTGGCCAGCGAGCTGCCAATCTGGACACTGAGACTCTTGGGGCCGCCGCTGGAACCGAGGGTCCATTTGGTCGCGGTCCGGCCGCCGTTGCCAGTGAGCGACGTCGCCGGTGCTGCCGTACCCCCGCCGGTACCGGGGACCCAGTCAACGGCCGCGCCGCTGACGGGATTGCCGTACTGGTCGAGCACACGTACCACCACCGAATCGGTCAGGGGAGCGCCGACCTGGCCGGTTTGATTGTTGCCGCTCAGAACGATGATCCGCGCCGGCTGGTCCGGCGTGATCGTGGCCGTGAAGGTGATCTGGGCAATCGAGCCCGAGTTGGCCGTTACCAACGCTGTGCCGGCCGCGGTGCCCGCGGTCCATCTGACTTTGCCGATGCCCTGGACGTCGGTTACCACGGTCGTTGCCGATACCGTCCCGCCGTTGGCGGAAACGGTGAAGGAGACCGGGATGCCGGCTTTCAGGTTGTCGAACGCGTCGGTCACCTTGACTACAAGGGAACTGTCGAGCAGGGTCCCGACCTTGGCAGTCTGGCCGTCGCCACTGATCAGCGTCAGCTTGCTTGCCGGGGCCGAACTCGCGTTGAGCGCGAATGACACCGGGTCCTGGCCTGGCAGGCTGGCGCTGACGGCCTGCACGCCAATGCCCGAACCGAGGCGGAAGGTTGTCTGGGCGTAACCATCGGCCCCGGTGGTATCGGCGGCGGCTGAGGGTGTTCCGTTCCCGGCCATGACCGCGAAGGAGACGATGGCCCCCTGAATCGCGGTGCCGCTCTGGTCCTTGACCTGGACCACAAGGGGCTGGGGGAGCAGGCCGCCGATGGGACCAGTCTGACCGTTACCGGAGATGATCGCCAGGCTGGCGATCCGAGGTCCGGTCGGACTGTCGTCCTGACATCCGGCAATGACCAGCAAGACAGGTAGGGCAAGCCAGCTCGCCCGGGCTGAACGCCACTGCATATGCGTCCTCCAAGTGTTCGACTTCAAGTGACTCACAACGCCATTCGGTGTTGCAATCGGGGGGTCGAAAGCCCCCTTAAATCCGGTTTTACTCTTTGTTTTTCAACAGCTTGCGACACTTGTCGGCGACGGGATCCGCTGCGCCTGGTGGTCCATTTTCAGCCCGTCGATGCCCGTCTAGTAACTGGTCGCAGGCCCATTCAGAGGCAAGTTACAGGCCCGTGGCTTTCGGAGGGGTCTGGGCAGGGCCTAACGGGGCCCAAGCTAGCGCGGGCCAAGGGCTTGACCGATGCCCGGGCGGTCGCGTAGCTTTGCGCCCTCGACCACGTGGTGGTTGTAGCTCAATTGGTTAGAGCGCCGGACTGTGGCTCCGGAGGTTGCGGGTTCAATCCCCGTCAATCACCCTGGAAGTGGCGGCCGTCGGCTGTTCGTCGACGGGAAGAACCGCGCTTCAAGTCAGAGGTCCGTAGCTCAACTGGTAGAGCACCGGTCTCCAAAACCGGGGGTTGGGGGTTCGATTCCCTCCGGGCCTGTGGGGTGCGAGGAACGCCGCTATCGTCTAGAGGCCTAGGACACAGCCCTCTCAAGGCTGGAACACGGGTTCGAATCCCGTTAGCGGTATTTTATAAAGAGGAGCCGGCCCCATCGTCTAACGGTTAGGACACCACTCTTTCACAGTGGTAATACGGGTTCGATTCCCGTTGGGGTCATCGAACTGTTTTACTGCGCCTCGCTAGCTCAATTGGTAGAGCAACTGACTCTTAATCAGCAGGTTGGTGGTTCGAGTCCACCGCGGGGCATGTCTCGGAAGCGCCGGCCTTCGGGTCGGCGCTTTTCGTTTGGAACGTTTCCCGGTAATATCGGACATGGCCATTCTAGTCACCGGCGGGGCCGGCTACATCGGAAGCCACACCTGTCTCGAACTGCTGCGGGCCGGCCGCGACATTGTCGTGGTCGACAATCTTTCCAACAGTCACAAAGAATCGCTGGTCCGGGTGGCGGCCCTGGCCGGCCGGACGGTGCCGTTTCACAAAGTCGATATTCGTGACCGCCGGGGCCTGGCGGACGTATTTCGCGACCATGCCGTCGATTCGGTGATGCACTTCGCCGGACTCAAGGCCGTCGGCGAGTCGGTCGCCGAGCCGCTCCGCTACTTCGACAACAACGTCTACGGCACGCTGGTTCTGCTCGAGACCATGCGGGAGGCTCGGGTGAAGACTCTGGTCTTCAGCTCCTCCGCCACCGTCTACGGCGATCCGACTACGGCCCCGATCAAGGAAGACTTTCCCCTCTCGGCGGTGAACCCCTACGGCCGCTCGAAGCTCTTCATCGAAGACATGCTGCGCGATCTGTTTCGGGCCGAACCCGATTGGCGGATCGCCCTGCTCCGCTACTTCAATCCCAGTGGCGCGGACCCCAGCGGCCGGATCGGCGAAGACCCCAATGGCATCCCGAACAATCTGGTGCCCTACATCGCCCAGGTGGCCGTCGGGAAGCTCAAGGAAGTCCGGATTTTCGGTGGTGACTATCCGACCCGGGACGGCACCGGGGTCCGGGATTACATCCACGTCACCGATCTCGCGATCGGCCATCTCCGCGCCCTCGACCGGCTCGCCGCGGGGCCGGGCCTGGTGACCTGCAATCTGGGGACCGGCCGAGGCTACAGCGTGAAGGAGATGGTGGAAGCGTTCGGCAGGGCGGTCGGCCGGCCGATTCCGTTCGTGATGGCCCCCCGGCGGCCGGGCGATGCGGCCGAGTGCTGGGCGGATCCAGCGCTGGCGCGCACGGAATTGGGCTGGGAAGCGACCCGGACGCTCGACGACATGTGCCGTGACGTCTGGCGTTGGCAGTCCGCCAACCCGAACGGGTTCGCCTAACGTTTCGGTGCCGAGTCGGCCGCGGGCCGGTCCGCCGACCCGGTCGAATCGTCGGCCATCCGGTCCACCGCCGTCTTGAGTTCGGCGGCCCGGGCGAAGTATCCCTCAACGTCCGATGCCGGCAGGAAACGGGCGGCGATTGGCTTGAGACTCGCCCCCCGCCGGAGCACGTTCCCCGCGCCGAATGTTCCCGGCCGTCCCAGAATCGCGATCAGTCCGACGACCGCTGCCGTCGTCACCGTCGCGATGGCCCAACGCCGGCGGGGCGGCCATTCCGTCACCAGCTGAAAGTGACCGGCGAGGAGCCACGCGATGAGGACCGCGGACAAGGCGCCTTCCACCGCGCCCAGGTCGGTACCGGGGGTAAAGAATCCGATCCACTCGAACCCGATCGCCAGCAGCGTCAGGCCGGTCGTGATCGCCATGGCCCACCCCCAGTGGGACAGAAACCGGAAGCGTTGAGCCACGATCCGATTCGTGAACGCCCACATGGCGGCCCAGATCCCGGCCACGAGGAGGCCGGCGAGTCCCGGCGTCAAGAGTTCCGCCGTCGATGGATCGTCGGGGCTGGCGAGGTATTTGAGTCCGGCCGAGGTGGTCATATAGAGGGCCAGCGAGAGCGCCGCGATCCGCGGCTCGAGCAGGCGCCCGACGATACCGGTCTGGGCCGACGGATCGTAGAGGGCCGCTGCGACCGGCAGGTCGGCCGAGACGAAGCGAAGGGTAGTGCGCCCGACCTTGAGTTCGGTCCCGATCCGAACGGCTCCGTCGCTGACCCGCCGGTGGTGCGCCTCCCAGGTTCCGTTGATGCTGCTCAGGTCACGAAACTGGTAGGTCCCGTCGCGCTCGGCTTCGATCACCAGGTGATCGGGGTCCACGTAGGGGTCGTCGAGAATCACCGCGTTGCGAAGACCCCTGCCAACGCTCACGGGCGCGGCGCCGAGCCGGTGTCGCTGGAGGATCCGCCCCCGCTGGTCGGCGACTTCGAGGATCATGGTTTCGCCCATCGGATCCGGTCGAGGTACTTGCGGGCGATGCGGGTGGCGTTGTCGAAGCTCACGCCCGAGAGCGTCAGTTCAGAGACGACTCCGGCGTCGCGGGCCCCCAGCACGGCGACTTTGAGGTCGGCATCGTACAGGCCCTCGTAGCTGGTGTAGCGCCGGACGCAGAAACGGGTCTTGAGCACCATGCGCTGCCGCCGGATGTTGTCGTTCCGGCACCGGTACTCCGTCACATCGGTTGCTTCGGCGAATTCGGCCGCCGTGTGGCTCTGGCGAAACTCGTTTGAATAGAGATTGTAGAAGCGCAGCGGGTTGAGACCGCGCGAGAGCAGGACTTTGTGGGCCAGGGAAACGATGCCGGATGACTGCGATCCCGAGAGGTAGATATAGTCGTCGGTCGAGCATTGGTGGTCGACCGTCTCGTACCGGCCCTCGTGATCCCGGTCGGCATCCGCCCAGCAGCGAAAGAACGGGGCTGGCTGAGTCGGGAGTTCGAACGGGCCGATGTGGACCACCGAATCCCCGCCCTGGAACAGCGTCGCCAGATAGGTGTCCTGGTTGGCCAGGATCTGCTTCCCGATTTCGGCGGTGAAGTCCGGCGGTCCGCTGTCGGATTCGGCGTCGCGGGCGCGCTGGATGACGGGAATGGCCGCGTCGATCGGGACCAGAAAGCTGACTGAGTTGCCGGCGGTCGCGACGTTCACCCCGACGACCCTGCCGTCGGCGGTGAGCGCGGGTCCGCCACTCATGCCGGGATTGATCGGTCCGGTAAAATGGATCTTGGGGTACAGCGTGTGTTCGAGACGCCCGTTGTAAACCCCCTCGACGATGCTCAAGCCGAGGTCTTCCGGGTGGCCCAGGGAATAGAGCCGCGTCCCTTTCGGAAGGGTCAGGGCCGCCAGCGAGAAGTAGCGGGTAGTCGGCCGGTCCGTCGCGACGACCGCCAGATCCCGGATCACGTCGACGGCGAGCACCCGCCCCTCGTGCCCGGCACCGTTCTGGTCGAGCCACTCGACCCGATAGCGATCATCGTCGACCGCTTCGGCGACCACGTGATAGTTGGTGACCAGGAGACCATCGGCGCTGACGAAGAAGGCCGACCCGAGTTCGGCCTTGGCCCCGGAACCCGACTCCACCACCTGGATCTTCGCGGTGTGGTCGGCGTAACGCTGGAAGACGGTGGCCGAGGTCTCATCTCGCCGCTGAGCCACGGCTGGTCGCGCCGGGAGCGCCAGCAGCAGGGCGACTGCCAGGCCCCGCTTCGAGCTCACCGACGGCCCCGTTTGGTCCAGATCAGAATGACGCCGCAATTGTTTCCGGATGCCTGGTACTGGATCGGGGCGGAACCGGGCCCCTGGTGCACTTCGATGCCGCGAACGTCTTGAGGCACAACAGGGATGCCCAGCCCGTTCTCGGGATCGAGCGGAATCCTGACGTCGTCGATGAAGACGGTGAACTCACATTCGCTGCTGAATCCGGAGCCGCCCCGGGTGGAGAGGATGTAGTAGTCGTTGAGGCCCGCCGGCGTGACCTTGACGCCGGGCAGGCCTTTGAACGCATCCTCCACCCGGATCGTACCTCGGCGGGTCAATTCCTCACCCGTAATGAAATGGCCGCCATTGTTGAGCCGGCGGCGTTCGTCGAAGCCGTTCAGACCGGTCTGGGACGCGGATACCTTGAGCTCCGGGAGTTCGACCGGCAAGCGGGCGAGTTCGAAGATGACATTGTCGCCGGGAGAGGACTTGAGGTCGATCAGTTGGCGCCGCCGGGCGTACCCAATGGCGCGGGCTTCGATGGTGTGGCTCCCGGCCGGCAGGTCGGACATGGCAAAGGCACCGTCGGCCCCGGACCGGCCGATCCGGTCGGTGCCGAGGACGAGAATCTGGGCCTCGGCGAGCCCGCGGCCGTTGGCCGTTACGCGGCCGGACAACTGGGCATTGCCGCTGGTCACTGTATCGGTGGCCGCGGTGAGATGGCGAACCAGAACTGCCCGATCGTCCATCTTGAGCTCGAGTGGGGGCCCGTTGATGCCGGCGACCAGGACCCGCAACAGAACCGGGACGTCCGTCGGCATGCCGCAAAGCCGATATCGGCCGGCGGAGTCGGGCCCCGCGCGAATGATCCGTTGGCGGCGGGCGAGTCCGGCTTTGGAAAAGCTGGTCTCGTTCCATTCCCCGC
>JANXXJ010000042.1 GCA_025350665.1 Gemmatimonadota bacterium
GATACGGACCAGATCCACGGGCAGCGAGCGGTCGGCCGGATGCATCTCGGACTCGACGTAGCCGCGGCCCTTGTTGATGTACAGGTCACAACTGATCTCGCGGTCATCCTGGACCGTGAAGAGCAGGTGCTCCGGGTTCACGACCCGGACGTTGGCGTTGAGCTGGATGTCCCGGGCATACACCGGGCCCTTGCCCTCGCGGCGAATCCGGAGGATCGCCTCGTCGGTGCCCTCATCGAGCACCAGCGTCAGCGACTTGAGGCGCTGAATGATCTGGTGCACATCCTCGAGCACGCCCTGCACCGTCTGGTGTTCATGAACAACGCCGTCCATCCGGAAGCCCCAAACGGCCGAGCCGCGGAGCGACGACAACAGCATCCGCCGCAGGGCATTCCCGAGGGTGTGGCCGAACCCCCGCTCCAGCGGCTGGAGGCGAAATTCGGCGACGTTGGCGTTGTCCTCGCGCTTGGTCATTTCGACCACGTGCGGGCGAACCAGTCCGGTCAGATCGATCGACATGGTGACCTAACCCCTTACTTCGAGTAAAGCTCGACGATGAGCTGTTCTTGTGCGTTGGTCGGAATGCCGTCGCGGGTCGGGCGCATGGTCATCCGGCCGGCGAATTTGCCGTGGTCGACCGAGAGCCAGGTGAGTGACGATCCGCGGCTCGCGAGTTCCTGGGCGAGTTTGACCGGCACCATCTCGCGACTGTCCGCCGCCACACGGACTTCCTGTCCCGGCTCAACCTTGAACGACGGAATGTCGACGCGTCCGCCATCGACCTCCACATGGCCATGGCAGACGAGCTGACGCGCGCCCCGACGGCTGGTGGCAAAGCCCATCCGGTAAATCATGTTGTCGAGCCGCGATTCAAGGGCGACCAGGAGGTTCGTACCCTTGACCCCAGGCTCGTGGGAGGCGGTTTCGAAGGTGTTCCGGAATTGACGCTCGGTCAGGCCGTAAATCCGCTTGACCTTCTGCTTTTCGCGGAGCTGCTTGGCGTACTCGGACATCTTCCGAGCGCCGCCCTTGGCTCCCTGCGCGGCGCCGTGCTGACCGGGAGCATAGCTCCGGCGATCAACGGCGCATTTTTCGGTGAAGCAGCGCGTGCCCTTGAGAAACAGCTTCGTACCTTCGCGCCGGCAAAGTCGGCAGGCCGGCCCAGCGTAACGTGACATGGATCAAACCCTGCGCTTCTTCGGAGGCCGGCAACCGTTGTGCGGAATCGGCGTACAATCCTTGATCGAGGCCACCCGGAGGCCGGCCGAGGCGAGCGCCTGCACAGCCGACTCGCGGCCGCTGCCAGGGCCCTGCACCAGCACGTGAACCCGGCGGACACCCAGATTCATCGCTTCCCGACCCACGGCCTCGGCCGCCACGGTGGCGGCATATGGCGTGGACTTCTTCGAGCCCTTGAAACCAGCTTTGCCGGCCGTGCCCCAGGCGATCGTATTGCCCCTGGTATCGGTGATCGTGACGATGGTGTTGTTGAAGGTCGCCGAGATATGAGCGATCCCCTCCGACTCGACCACTTTCTTGCCACGCTTGGCGCCCTTGGGGGCCGCCGCCTTCTCGGGCGTCACAGCTGGCGCCGCCGCTACCGCCGTAGGAATTTCCGGTGCCGTCATAGTTTACTTCTTCGTCGCCTTCTTCTTGCCCGCAATAGCCCGCCGTGGACCCTTCTTGGTCCGAGCGTTCGTGTGGGTCCGTTGACCGCGTACCGGCAGGCCCTTGCGGTGCCGCGAGCCGCGATAGCTTCCGATGTCCATCAATCGCTTGATGTTCATCGCGATTTCCGTCCGGAGCGAACCTTCGACCCGAACCGACCGCTCGATCATCTGCCGGAGACGAGCGACTTCGGCATCCGAGAGATCACGCACCCGGGTGTTTGGGTTGACGCCCGTCTCTCCCAAGAGCCGCTGGCTCGTGGCGAGGCCGATACCGAAAATGTAGGTGAGGCCGATCTCAACCCGCTTGTCGCGCGGCAGATCGACGCCTGAAATACGAGCCATGTGTTATCCCTGCCGCTGCTTGTGCTTTGGATTCCGCTTGCAAATAATCCGGATCACACCTCGACGGCGGACCACTTTGCAATGCTCACAAATCGGCTTGACGCTCGAGCGTACCTTCATCGAATCTCTCTCTTACTACCCGGTTTCAGGGGAGCTTGTAAAGCTATCCCTGCGTTGAAGTTATTGCAAGGGACGGTGATCAAACCTCGGCCGGCCCGCGTGGAACCGGCCTTGGCGCCTTCCAGAACGCCACAACTTAACTCATTGCGTTTATTGTGCTTGATCAGGGGACAAAAACGAACGCCCCGGAGACGATGACCCTGCCCTACCGGACCGCCGACACCCAGACCTCCACCACCCGCCACGCCCCGTCCTCGAGCCGGGCCGAGATCAGAACCCGCTGGGCGAGCGCGTCCTGGGTTCTCGAAACGGCGTAGCGCCGCCGCAGCTCGATGTACCCATGCTGGTCGTCCGCCAGGGCGGCGCCGATGAGCTCGAGGCCTCGGTCATCGGTCCGCCGGAAGAGGGCGCCTAACGATGCCGCCGCGACCCGTCCGGTCACCGCCGCCGAGGCGTTGCCGTCGGGGAGTTCGAGCCGGACGGACGGACGGTCCCCCAGGAGGTGGCTGAAGTCGCGGCGCGCGAATGACGTCCGGGCGATCTCGGCCAAGGTCCCCAAATCCGGGGGGCCTTGGGGTGGCGGCGGGGCCTGGGCGAGCAGCCAGGCGAGGAGGATCATCCGAGATCTGCGGTGAGGGCGGCCCAGGCCTGGGCCGGGTCGGCGGCTTCGAGGACCGGTCTCCCGACAACCAGATGGGTTGACCCCGCCCGGGCAGCCGCCCCAGCGGTGGCGACCCGCACCTGGTCCCCCGCCCGGTCACCAGCACCCCGGATGCCCGGCGTCACCAGCAGCTTGTCCGGCCCGAGCAGCGCCCGGAGCCGGGCTGTCTCCAGCGGCGAGGAGACAACCCCGTCAATGCCAGCCCGCTGAGCCAGTTCCGCCAGGCGCTCGGCCTCGGTCCCCAGGTCGAGTTGGTCACGACCGACAACCGCGGCAAAGCCCGCCTGGTCGTGTGAGGTCAGCACCGTCACACCGACGACGGCGAGGTCGGCCCCGGCCGCTTCCTTCGCTGCCGCCATCATTCCCTCGCCGCCCAGGGTATGGACGGTCACCATGTCGACGCCCAGGCGGCGCGCCTGACGGACGGCACCTACCACCGTATTGGGGATGTCGTGCCATTTGAGATCCAGGAAGACCCGATAGCCTCGGGACTTGAGATTCGTCACCATCGACGGCCCCGCCGCCGTGAACAGTACCGAGCCGACTTTGACCCAGCGAACCGCGGGCACCCGGGCGAGAATCTTGTCGCCGGCCTCGGGCGTGGGGAGATCGAGGGCCAACACCAACTCAGCCATGAGCCTGCATCCATTGACGGGCAAGACGTTCGGGCAACCGCGGATCGGCCAGCCCGGCGGTCCCGATCGCGACGAGATTGGCGCCGGCCCGAAGATACTGCCGCACGTGCTCCAATGTCCGAATACCACCAAGACCGATGATCGGGATATCCGGCAGCGCGCGCCTGACCCGCACGGTGGCCAGGAGGCCGACCGGCAGCAAGGCCGGGCCGCTCATGCCACCATTGCCATTGCCAAGGCGGGGATGATCGGCTTCGTAGACCAGACCGGGCATCGTATTGACGACAGAGATTCCGTCGGCGCCGGCCGCGACGGCGGCGGCCGCCAGTCCCGGAACGTCGGGCAGCGCGGGCGAGAGCTTGGCGAGCAGCGGACGGCCGGTCGCGGACCGGCACCGCACGACGATCCGGCGAACGGCCTCCGGATCGGCGCCGAACTCAAGGCCGCCGGCTGAGGTATTGGGGCACGAGAGATTGAGTTCATACCCCACCATCCCACCGATCGGGTCGAGGCCCTCGATGACCCGGGCGTACTCATCCTCGACGAAGCCCACCACATTCACGAGAACCCTGGCCGCATGGAGGTTGTCGTTGATCCAGCGGAGGTCCTCGCTCGCGACCACCCGCAACCCGGGGTTGGCGAGCCCAATGGAGTTGAGCATCCCGCCGTCAAACTCCGCCACACGCGGAGCCCGATTGCCGCCGCGCGGCTCGACCGATACCGCCTTGGTGACAAACCCGCCAAGGGCCTCGAGATCGACCGTCCCGGCCAGCTCCCGGCCGAAACCGGCGGTGCCGGCAGCAAGCAGAATCGGATTTTGAAAGGTGGTACCGAGGACAGCGATGGCTTGAGTTGACTGACCGACCGTCACTCCCGGCCACCGACGGTGCGGGTTTCGGCATCGGGACTGACCCGGCGCTGGTACTCGAGGAGATAGGAGACCACGGCGTCGGCGATGGAACCCGCCAGGTTCCTTTGGGACCGAGCGTCCGACATCACCTTGGCGTCTTCGGGATTGGTGCTGAAACCCATCTCAACCAAGACCGCTGGACGCCTTGCCGTGGTCAGAACCCAGAGGCCGGCCTGCTTCACTCCCTTGTCGGGGCCACTATGCACTTCACCGAGATGAGACTGGATCAGCTCGGCCAGACGCCCCGATTCCCGAAGATATTCGTTGAGTTGGAGATCCTTCAAGATGAAATCGAGCCCGCCGCCCGGCTCGGCTCCGGGCGACTGATCGAATCGGACCGCCTCGTTCTCCATCTTCGCGACCCGAGCAGCGTCTTCGGTTTTGGCGTCAGCGAGGAAATAGGTCTCGAAGCCGCGAACCTTGTTGAAGCCGGGCCGGCGAGGCAGCGAGTTCACATGAATACTGACGAACAGGTTGCAGCGATCGGAGCAGTACGATGCCCGCTGCCGGATGTCGATCAGGGTGTCGGTAGTTCGGGTCATGACGACGCCGACGCCACGGTTCAGCAACTCTTCCCGAACCAGGAGACCGACTTGAAGGGTGACGTCGGATTCGGTGAGGCCGCGAGGGAAATAGATCCCGGGATTGCCAGGATCGACCCCGCCATGGCCAGGGTCAACCGCAACCACGTAGCCTTTGTTGAGGCCGTTCGGGAGCCGCTTCGGATTGCGAGGCGCCCCGGCCGCCGCGGTCGTGCCGGTCGGCGGCGCAGCCCGATCTTCGAGCCGGCCCGCCGAGGCGATGTAGCGATAGCGGTCCTTGAGCTCGGCGGGGATCACGTTGGTGACGAATTGGAGCGGCAGGAACAGCGTGTCTCGCTTGACGACCGCGCTCCCAACCAGGGGCTTGAGGCCGGCCCCAACCGAGTAGTACGGCGCGCCGAGGACCAATCTGAAATTCTGGCGGGCGATTTCCACGTCCGCCCAGGCATCCACGACTTCGGCCTTGCCACCGAGGGCCGCGAGGAGCGCGGGGGCGGCCACCATCGGACCCGTGGTGCCATCCGTCCGCACAGGAATCCGGGCCTCGCCCCGAGCGGTGGCCACGACGAGTGACATCGGCGCCGTCGCCGGGCGCCCCGGCGCCAGGGCGCCGAGCAGCATGAACCGGGCGAGCCAGGGCATCAGGCCCGGCCTCGCATTGCTCGGGCCACTTCCCGGTCCGCCATCCGGCGTTTGATGTCCTCCCGTCGGTCGTGCACTTTCTTTCCCTTCCCCAGGGCCAGGGCCACTTTGGCGCGCCCCTTCAAGAAATAGAGTTCGAGCGGAACCAGGGTACAGCCCTTCTGTTCAGTGGCGCCGATCAATCGCTCGATCTCCCGCCGGTGCAGCAACAGTTTGCGGCCTCGGACCGGCTCATGGTTGTACCGGTTCCCCTGTTCATAGGGCGTGATGTGCATGCCCTCAAGCCAGATTTCGCCCTGCCGGATGAGCCCAAAGGCTTCCTTGATCGACGCCTTGCCCTGCCGCAGACTCTTCACTTCGGTTCCCGAGAGGACGATGCCGGCCTCATGGGTCTCGAGGATGTGATAGTCATACGTGGCCCGCGGATTCCGTGCCACCGAGACCCGGTCGTCCGGGGCAGTCTTCTCTTTCGGGCTTTGGCTCATAACTTGAACTCAGGTATAAAGATAGGGCCTCTGTCGCGGTCAGGCAACGGACCGCTTGCCTGAGAATAGGTCGGCCCTTAGGTTTGCGCTTCGCGCCGAAGTGGTGGAATTGGTAGACGCGCTGCGTTCAGGGCGCAGTGGGTGTAAACCCGTGGGGGTTCGAGTCCCCCCTTCGGCACTGCAAAGGGGTGCTCCTTCGTGGAGCACCCCTTTGTCTTTCCTGCCCCTGGCCCCGCCTGTCCTACGCCGAACCGGGGTGGGCTGTCAACGTGACCAGATTGGAAGGGGGAGACGAGACCTCTTCCTTGAGCAGGTCGAACAGCGAGATCCCCCCCAGGAAATCATCGATCCGATGCTGGAGGGCCTGCCACACCGGGCGGATGGTGCAGGATGTCCCGGGACCGCACCGCTCGGCGTCGACGGGATGATTTTCGCAGTTCATTTCGAACGTCTGGTGCTCGGACGCCGTCATGACATCGCGCACTGTGATCGCGGCCGGCTCCTTGGCCAGAAAGTACCCACCCTTGGCCCCGCGAACGCTCTCGACGATCCCGGCCCGCCGCAACCGCAGCAGGATCTGTTCGACATAATCGGCCGGCAGTCGTTCGGTCTCCGCGAGTTCGCGGGCCGCGACCGGGGCGGCGCCGTGGCGGCCTCGTTTGGCGAGGTGAATCGAGATGATCAGGCTGTACTCGGTCCAAGTGGTGATCCGCATAGGGCCAATCTAGCGGCAGGTTGGAAATCCGACCAGTCTAGTCGGGGTGTCGGATCACGAGCTCCCGGATCGACGCGGTATCGGGATCGAGGTGGCGGGCGAGCCGGGTCCCCCCGGGCAGGAGCACGTCGACTTCAAGCGGGGCGTCCCGGGGGATCCCGCATGCCACGGCCCCTTTGCCGTCGATCTGGCCCGTCTCCCATTCGGTGCCCCGGCTTCCAGCCGTCACCCGCATTCGAGCCGCCCCACCGCGGGCCGCCGCAGCCGATTGGCCGATCAGGAATGGGCTGGATGTTCGGACCCGGACCGTGGCGGCCGGCAGCGGCCGATTGGACCCGCTATCGATCCCGGCGATCAGCAACAGCGCCAACCGGGGATCGAGCCGGTCGACCCGACAGAGCCGGCGCAGCGTGGCGGCGGCGCCTTCGACCGCCACATTGGCGGTGTCGATCGTGCCCCGGACGAGCCGCGCCCCGACCCGGATCGGGTCGAGGCCGCGAAGGCGGAGAGAAGGATGGTCGACGGTGAGGAGATACTCGCCGGTGCCCGGCGACTCGATCAGGAAGCGGCCGGCGTCGTCCGTGGTGTCGGCCCGGGTGCCTTCCTCCATACTGACGATGGCACCGGCGAGGGGGCGTCCTCGCAAGGAGTCGAACACGATACCGGTGACGCCGGTCGTGAGGGACCGAGCGGTGGCGAGGCTGGCCGGGACCGCGGAACCGCCGGCTTCACGGTAGCCCATCAGCGAGTCGGCCCGGCCGGCCATCAGCCGGCGCGACCCGATCACCGGCATCCGGATCTCCCAGCGAGTCACGATCCATCCACCGTTCGGGAGCCGGAGAAACTCCAGCCGGCCACCGACGCCGACCGTCCCGGAGGGCAGCTCGTAGCCGGTATAGCCGAATTCCATGGTCCGGAGTTCCAGTGTCCTGGCATCAAGCCAGAGGGTACCGTGGACCTCAGGAACTTCGCGATCCTTGGTCGGGGCGAATTCGAGGCCAATGCGGGCGGCGGTCTTCGGATCGAGATCCGCGGGGCGGAAGCAGTGGTCACCGAGGAACTGTTCGCCGAGGAGGAGTTCGGCGTCGGGGGCATGGAACCAGGTCCCGTCGAACCGGTGCTGGACGTAGCCGAACCGATGGAGCGAGTCGGCATTGGTCGCGACGAAGGGGCGGGTGCTCGGACCACGCCGGACCTGGCTGGTTTCGCCCACCACGCGGCCCCGGACGTCGAGGCGGCGTTCGAAGGTCCGAAGTTCGAGCTCGGTGCTCCGGGTGGTCCGGGTGATCTCCGCGCTGGTGAGCGCCTTCCGGGCCTCATCCCAGAGGCGAGCGGCCACCGTGCCGGCCGCTTCGTCAATCGAGCATTGGGCCGGGCGGGAGCTCGCGACGACGAGCTCGTTCAGGTTGAGCGGGGCGGGATCAAGTTCGAACCGGCGCTCGACGGTGGCGCCGACGGCGAGGGCGACCGGTTCGGAACTCCGGCCTTGATATCCGATGGCATCGACCCGAATCCGGTAACGGCCCGGCGCGGGTGCGGTCACGGCGCCTCGGCCGCGTTCATCGGCCAGGACGCGGGCGATCCGCTTCCCGGCCTCGTCCTGCAGGGAGACGAGCGCGCCGCCCAAAGCCGCGTGGGTGGTCGCGTCAGCCGCCCGGACCACGACGGTCTGGGCCGCGAGGAGCGTCGGTGCCAGCCCGAGCAGGAACGCGGCGCTACGGATTCTCACCGGTCCGGGTCCACAGGACGAGCATGCCGCACGCGGAGCTGGTGCGATTGAGCTCGATCGGGACCTCCGAAGGGCCACGATAGACCTCAACGGCCTGAAATTCACCGAGGTTGATGTCCTCGACGTTAGGCGGATCCGGTTCGCCCCAGGTCCAGGCCATCACGCCATCAATCATGATCGTGAGGTAGCAGCCCATGTACATCGGGCTGCCGAGACAGGACATCCGGGCCGGAACCTCCATCGATCCGACACCCCGCGCCGAGGCCGCGGCCGCTCCAGTGCACGGAGAGGGCAACTGAATCAGCCGGATCCCGGCGGTGCCCCGCAGCAGGCCGGCCAGCACGGCACTGTCCCCCTGCTTGATCAGTGCCTGCCGGTCATAGAAACGGCCGAGGCCCGCTTTCCGGTGGTCCTCGAAACGGGCCATCTTGCCCAGGGCCCGTCCAGCCGGGGCCACGACTTCGAGCGGCGCCAGCTGCGTCGCCGACCGGAGCAGCAGCAAGTCGACGTCGACGGTGTCGCCGGC